>NZ_JAJNIQ010000013.1:0-74181 GCF_022386395.1 Mammaliicoccus sp. J-M40 | reverse complement strand
ACCTCTACAATATTTTCTTAGTCGATTACATTGTACTAAAGTGAGCTATATTTGGCTCTTTTTTTATTACACAATTATATGGACATATTCAATAATATCGCGCTAACGTGCTTGTTTATATTCACTAGCTCGTTAGAAAATGTAACGAGCTTGTCTCAAATTTCTTGCTCGTTAGAGTAATGTATCATATGTGTTTAGGGTAAAATTTAAAAATAAGAGCCTAGGATAATTATTTATGTCCTAGGCTCTTATTTTTGTATTGGCAGTAGATGACTGGTATGAAAATGCGCTTATAACAAGCTTTTTTCATACCTAGTCACCCTTGCCGGGGTGGGACTACGAAATCTTTTTAATAAAATGAGATTTCTGTCCCACTCCCTTATTTTGTATTATTCATTTACTAATTTCTTTTCAAAACGATTTAAATCATTGTCGTGTCCGATAACAATTAAAATATCATTAAATTCAATACTTTCATTTGGATCTGGTGCTACAATAATGTCTTTACCTCTTTTTACAGCTATTATATTAATGCCGTAATTAGCTCGGACATCCAATTCCAGTATAGAATTACCTGCAAGCTTTTCTCCTGCTTTTATTTCAACAATTGAATATTCATCCGATAACTCTAAATAATCTAATACAGATGCGCTTGCAACGTTATGTGCAATTCTTCTACCCATATCTCTTTCTGGATGTACTACGGTATCTGCACCAATTTTATTCAAAATTTTCGCATGATAATCATTTTGAGCTTTAGCTGTTACTTTCTTTACGCCCAACTCTTTAAGAATTAACGTTGTTAAAGTACTTGCCTGTATATTCTCACCTATCGCTACAATGACATGATCAAAGTTACGTATACCTAAACTTTTCATAACCGCTTCGTCAGTTGTATCTGCTATAACAGCATGTGTGGCAATATCACTAAATTCATTCACTCTAGCTTCATCTGAGTCAATGGCCATTACATCCATATCTAGCGCGTTTAATTCTCTAACAATACTACCACCAAAACGCCCTAAGCCAATTACTACATATTCTTTACTCATGATACGCCTCCATACTTATCCTGAAATTATTTTTTACCTTTAACGTAATCTGCATCAAAGATAAACAATCTTAATAATAATATAAGCGATGGAACTAGTAAAAGTAAACCTAAAATAAATGCTATGACTAACATAAGCGCCATTTGTTCATTTACGACAGCTTTATCAATATTAATATATGGTTCAAGTATATAAGGTAATTTACTTAAGCCATATCCAAAGAATGCTGTTCCGAATTGTAACAGAATCATCGTAAATGCAAAACCATGCGCCTTTTTAAGATATATCAATACTACAGCAATAATGAAGAATACCATACTTAAAGCAAATAACCACCAATAATTTTCAATCGCGTTGGTAAAGTGTCTTTCATTATGTTGTCTTAATGATAAGAAAACAAACTGACAAATAATAATCATTGGAAGTGCCCAAATTAAGAACCATTGTCTTAATAAATGATAAGCTTCAGTATCTTTAGCTTTATTAGCATAGTACGTTAAGAAACCTGATGAGATATAGAGTACTGAGATAATAGCTAAGAACACTACTGCCCAAGCATAAGGACTTAATAATAAAGTCATCCATTCTAAGTGAACACCACTTGATGTTTCTTTAATATATCCACCTTCAGCAATTGTTAAAATTGTCGATAATGATGCCGGAATAAGCAAACCAGTAGCACCATACAAGAACAACCATGATAATTTACTATCTTGTCCGTAGTTTTCAAATGCGTAGAAACTACCACGAATTGTTAATAATATTAGAGCTATACTTCCTGGTATCAATAATGTTGAACCAAAGTAGTAAGCTGAATCTGGGAAGAATCCAACGATTCCTACAAAGAAGAATACAAAGAATACATTTGTAACTTCCCAAACAGGGTTTAAATATCTGGAGATCAATCCATTTATAATATGATCTTGTTTAGTTAATTTCGCATGGAAAGAAAAGAATCCTGCCCCGAAATCAATTGCACCGATAACAATGTAGCCATATAAGAAGAGCCAAAGTACTGTGACACCTATGTGTTGATAATCCATTATACTTCACCCCTTCTTTCTATAACTTTATTTACATCATCTGTTGCTTTACTGTGACTAAACATTCTGATTAATACATAACTTGATGAAATACCGAGTACTAAATAAAGTATAGCAAAAGCAATAAACACTAGACTTAAACCATCAGCGTTTGTAGCAGCTTGTGCCACTTTTAAATAGCCCCTTAAAATCCATGGTTGTCTACCCATTTCTGCTAAGAACCATCCACATTCAATCGCTAGCATTGCTAATGGTCCAGTTAGCACAGTTAAGTATAATAATGGTTTGTTAAATTGCGACCATTTTTTCGTCCATTTTAAAACAACAAACAGTGCTGATACAACAAAACAATAAACTCCAAAGAATACCATTAAGTCAAAGAAGTAATGTATAATGAGTGGTGGTGTTTCATCACTCTTAAAGTCATTTAAACCTTTCACTTCTGTATTAAAGTTATTATCAGATAAGAAACTTAAAGCACCAGGAATTTTAATAGCGCCTTTAACTTCTTGGCTCTTCTCATCTACATAACCAAATAATACTAAATCGGCCTTGGATTCACTTTCAAAGTGCCATTCCATAGCTGCTAATTTTTCAGGTTGTTCATCATGTAAAAATTTAGCTGATAAATCCCCTGCAAGCATTGATAATAAACTCGCAACCAAACCAACTATCATTGTTAATTTAAGTGCTTTTTTATGATATTCTCTATCATCGATGAATTTATTTTTAATAAGTCTATAAGCTGCTATACTTGCTAAAATAAATGCGGCAGTCATAAACGCTGTTGCTACAACGTGAAATGAACGTACTCCAAATGAAGCGTTAAACATAGCTGCAACTGGATCAATATTCATCAATTTACCGTTGATAAAATCAAATCCTCCAGGCGTATTCATGAAAGAGTTCACTGATGTAATGAAAAACGCTGAGAATGTACCACCTATAATAACTGGTAAGTTAATTAAAAAGTGTGTCCATCTTCCTTTAAATCTATCCCAAGTGTACAAATAAATACTTAAGAAAATTGCTTCAAAGAAAAATGCAAATGTTTCCATAAATAATGGAAGGGCAATAACTTGTCCACCTAACTGCATAAATGATGGCCATAATAATGATAATTGTAGCCCGATAATTGTTCCCGTAACTACACCGACTGCTACAGTTATTGTGTAACCTTTTGACCATCGTTTAGCCATTGCAATATACATAGGATTATTTTTCTTAATCCCTATGAATTCTGCGATAGCAAACATTAGCGGTATACCTACACCTATCGTTGCAAATATAATATGAAAACCTAATGTCATTGCAGTTAGTAAACGACTTACAACTACTGCATCCATAATATTCCTCCATTCAACGTATGTGATTTATATCACAATTTAAATTCATTATACAACAAATTATTACTTAATAAAATCTAAAAGTTTTAACAAATCGTGACAAATTCATGTCATCATTATGCTAATCCGTTGAATAAGCTAACAAATCATTATAATATGACTATATAAAGTAGAGGTGAATTCAATGAAAAACGTCATAATTTATACACAAGATCAATGCCCACCTTGTCAATTTGTAAAACAGTACTTTGATCAAAATGAAATTGACTATACAGAAAAAAATATTAAAAACTCAAAATTCAAATCAGAACTTATCGACTTAGATAGTTTTTCGACTCCAACTGTTTTAATTGATGATAAAGTATTCTACCAAGTAGATATTGAATCATTTAATAAAGCACTAGGTATAACACAATGAAAATAAATTTCCCTTCTTCTGATATAGTAACGCTCAAGCACACATTTTACACTGAACTCAAATCTAACTTAAAAATTGTCCATATAACAGATTTGCATATTGGTTATTACTCTGGCTTAGAATCATTACACCAACTTGTGATCAAAATTAATAATATGCAACCTGATATCATATGTTTAACTGGTGATTGCTTTGATGATATCGGCAAAATTAAATTTGACCCTTATCTAGTTATACCTTTATTCATAACCCTTAAATCAAAATATGGCAAATTTTTTGTTCCAGGAAACCATGACTATGGTTCCAATAGTATCAGTACTGTTATAAAAATCATGAAACTTTCAGGGTTTAATGTTTTATTAAATGAAACACAAGTAGTCAAAACCTGTGCTGGCAATCTTTCTATTTACGGCATTGATGATTTATGTTTCGGTCAACCAAATTTTAGTAACTCATTTTATGACAAAGATGATTATATTGATTTTAGAGTTTGCTTAATGCATGAACCTGATAAAGTTCGATTACTCAACCCAAATATAAATCTCGTTTTATCTGGCCACACCCATGGTGGACAAATACGACTTCCTGTATTCGGTGCGTTGCATACACCTGCACTCGGTAAGAAATACAAGAAAGGTCTATATCAAATTAGACATAGGCAATATCTTTATGTTAATAAAGGGATTGGTATGACTAGGTTACCGATTAGAGTATTTTGCAATCCTGAAATTGCTATATTTTATTTAAAAGGTAAATAATTTTTATAAAAAAGAGGGATTTCTTAATAATTAAGAAATCCCTCTTTATATATAAAATTAAACTCAATTTATGCTAATTCATTAACTAATTCTACAACTTCTTCAGAAGTCGCACAGTTAATAGCTCGATTAGCTAATTCTTGCATTTCTTTTTGGTCTAATTCTTTTATTTGTTTTCTAGCTTTTAAGATACTTGTTGCGCTCATAGAGAACTCATCTAGACCTAATCCAAGTAATAATGGAACAGCTGTGTTATCGCCAGCCATTTCACCACACATACCAGTCCATTTACCTTCTTTATGTGAAGCTTCAATTACTTGCTTAATTAAGCGAAGAATTGCAGGGTTATATGGTTGGTATAAATACGAAACGCGTTCTGACATACGGTCAGCAGCCATAGTATATTGAATTAAATCATTAGTTCCGATACTAAAGAAATCTACTTCTTTAGCAAAGATGTCAGCTAATGCTGCAGTTGCTGGTATTTCTACCATGATACCTACTTCGATATCATCATCAACTTTAACACCTTCAGAAACTAATTTTTCTTTCTCTTCAAGTAAGATTGCTTTAGCATCTCTGAATTCTTGGATAGTTGCAATCATTGGGAACATGATGTTTAACTTTCCATATTCAGATGCACGTAATAATGCTCTTAATTGTGTTCTAAAGATATCTGTTTGATCTAAACATAGGCGAATAGCTCTGTATCCTAAGAATGGATTCATTTCTTTAGGCAAGTTTAAATAAGATAATTCTTTATCTCCACCAATGTCTAAAGTACGTACGACAACACGTTTGCCATCCATTTCTTTTAATACTTTGCTATATGCTTCAAATTGTTCATCTTCTGAAGGCATATTGTCTCTTCCCATGTATAAGAATTCAGTACGATATAAGCCGATACCTTGTGCACCGTTATTTTTAACACCTTCTAAATCATTCGGTGTTCCAATATTAGCAGCAAGTTCAACATGAACACCATCTTTAGAAACTGAATCATCATTTACTAGCTTAGCAAGCTCTTGTTTTTCAGCAAAAAAGTCTTTTTGCTTTTGTTCATAAGCAAGAACTTCATCTTCGCTAGGATCAATGATTACGTCTCCAGTTAATCCGTCAATGATTAAGCTATCACCATGTTTAACACGGTCAGTTATATCTTTTGTACCTACTACTGCAGGTATTTCTAAAGAACGACTCATAATTGCAGAGTGTGAAGTTCTTCCACCAATATTTGTAGCAAAACCTTTAACAAACTCTTTGTTAAGTTGTGCTGTATCAGATGGTGTTAAATCTTCCCCTACAATAATAACGCTTTCATTAATCATACTAGGATTTGGTAATTCTACTCCTAAAATATGAGCTAATATACGTTTAGATACGTCTCGTATATCTGCAGCGCGCTCTTTCATGTACTCATTATCCATATTTTCAAAAATACTAATGAAATTATTAGATACTTCTTGTAATGCAGTTGGAGCGTTCACTTTATTATTGCGTATATTTTCTTCAATTGGATTTAATAACTCTGGATCTTCTAACACTAATAAATGTGCATCGAAAATTGCAGCTTTATCAGCACCAAGTTGCTTTTCAGCATTATTACGAATTTGAGTTAGTTCAACTTTTGATTGATTCACAGCAGCTTTAAACTTTTCAACTTCGCCGTCTACATCGCTGATATTTTCACTTGAAAATGATAAATCAGGTTCAACTAGTAAATAAGCTTTACTAATAGCTACACCATCAGATGCAGCTATACCTTTTAATATTTCAGACATTATTTTGTTAAACCTTCTTTAGATAATACGTCTGTAATAGCTTCGATCGCTTCTTTCTCATCACTACCCTCAGCGTAGATAGTAATTTCAGCGTCTTTACCAACACCAAGGCTCATTACACCCATGATTGATTTTAAGTTAACTTTTTTAGCGTTATATTCTAATTGAACATCTGAATCAAATTTAGATGCAGTTTGAACTAACATAGTAGCTGGTCTTGCATGAATACCCGTTTCGTCAATAATTACGTAAGATTTTTGTTCCATTTTATTGTCTCCTTCTAAAGCCATTATTTAATTTGTATAAAATCAAATTTTATCTATACGAATAAAGAATATCAAAAAAATAGATACAATTCAATCAAATTACATAAGTATGCAACATTTTGGTGCATTTATTATTAATCTGACAAGTTTGCATATTCAACTGCAATTTGTGTACCAATTTTTGCATTATGATAAACCAGTTTAATATTCGTTTCTAAAGATTTACCTTCAGATTGTTTAACAATTTCTCCTAATAAGAATGGCGTTGAGTCTTTACCATGAATACCTTGTTCTTCTGCTTTTTTAACTGCATTATCAATGATTCCATTAATAAATGATGGTTCTAATTGATCTTCTTCTGGTACCGGATTTGCTATAACAATGCCTGAATCTAAGCCTAAATCCCATTGAACTTCAGCTAATTTAGCAATTGTTTTTACGTCATCAATTCTCGTGTTTAATTTCAATCCACTTTCACGAGTAAAGAATGCTGGTAATTCATCTGTTTGATAACCAACTACAGGTACACCTTTAGTTTCTAAGTACTCTAAAGTTTTATCTAAGTCTAAGATAGATTTAGCACCTGCACAAACTACTGCTACTTTCGTTTTTGATAGTTCATCTAAGTCAGCTGAAATATCCATCGTTTGTTCAGCACCTTTATGAACCCCACCAATACCACCTGTTACGAAGAATTGGATGTCAGCTAATTGTGCACAAATCATAGTTGAAGCAACAGTCGTTGCACCAATTCTCTTAGTTGCAAGTATTTCAGCAATGTCTCTTCTTGATACTTTTGCTACGTCATCAGCACTTGCTAGTAATTCTAATTCTTCATCATTTAAACCGACTTTAATAGTGCCGTCTATAATAGCGATTGTTGCTGGTACACCGCCATTATCTCTTACAATTTGTTCAACCTTTTTAGCCATGTCCACGTTTTGAGGATAAGGCATGCCGTGTGAAATAATTGTAGATTCTAAAGCAATAATTGCTTTACCTTCCTTTTTAGCTTGTTCTACTTCTTCTGAAAATTGAATATAGTTTTCCATTATAATTCCTCCATGTCTTTTATAAGTTGTTTCTCATGTAAATCTTGTCTAACTGTAAATGGTGTTTGAATAGTTTTTGCTGCATTTGCTTTAGCAAGTTTAACAATTTGTTCTATGTCATAGGACTTAAGCCAACCGTAAATCAAAGCTGATGTAAATGCATCTCCTGCCCCAGTTACATCTACTACTTGTTTAACTGGTGTTACACTAAATTCTAAAATACCTTCCTGTCCTTCATAAAAGATTTGTTCTTTACCAGAAGTGACAATGATATTTTTTGCACCTTGTTTGCTAATTTCAGAAATATAAGATTTTAACTGTTCATCAGTTTCTGCTTTTTTACCAACATAAGCTTCTACTTCATCTTTATTCATAATAATCCAATCTACTGCATGTAAATTATGTGGTAAATGGTTCATTTTCGGCCCTGAAACAGCAATGATGATAAGTTTGATACCTTTCTTTTCAGCATAAGCACATAGAAATTCTAATGTTTCTCTCGGACAATTTAAATCAACAATCATACATTTAGCTTTATTAAGCAAATATGTGTTTTTTATCATAAATTCAGGTGTGATTTTATCATATACAGACATATCAGCTAGACCTAAAGTCATGTCGCCATTTTGATCTAACAAAGCTGTATAACTACCTGTTGCTTCACTCGAAATATTTTCAACATAATCAACATTCATAAATGGAGATGACAAATCAGAAATATGTTGCCATTCTGCATCATTTCCAGCAGTTGTTAACAACAATACGTCTTCACCTATACGTCCTAGATTTTCAGCGACGTTTCTTGCAACACCACCTATTGACGTTTCTGATGTTACAGGATTAGAAGTACCTTGAATTAATTGCTCAGTAATATGGAATTTACGATCAATGTTAGCGCCACCTATACAAACAATTGGATTTTGTTCGTTTAAGACGTAAGCTTTCCCTTGAACATATTCCTTCTTAACTAAGCCAGAAATGATATTTGCAACTGCTGGCCTTGATAAGCCAACTTTCTCTGACAATTCTTGTTGAGAAATAAACGGGTTTTCTTTGATTAAATTTAAAATTAATCTTTCATTCTCGTTCAAAATTTTCACCTTACAAACATTTGTTTGTTTTACAAAAAAAGACTGCCAACTCGTCTTAAAGACTTGTTGACAGTCACAGGATAAATTATGATGGACGTAAAAAATCATTTATGACTTTCTCACATTTTTTAATGTGATCTTCGCCCATTTTTTTCATTAAATAGTAACTTATTGAACCCGCTACTGCTTGTCCAACAAGAGGTACCCATCTAGATTGCTTCGCAGCTTCTCTTTTTACAACCGATTTAAAAAATACTTTAACCATAGCATTCGTTACTTTTTGACCTATGAATTGACTACCTTTCATAGCTGCTGAAGTTAAAACTTTTTGTTTTAAATCATCTTGCATTTTATTGACTTGCTTATGGCTCAATCCGTAAATCTTATTAATATCTTCTATGATGTCTCCCATTAATTTTATATCCATACCTACGCCTAAACCAGGTATCGGCACAACATTAGCTGCAGATGACATTAATGATTTTTTTTGAACGAGATCTTGAGCTCTTTTTCTTCGTTCCAATAATTCAGTTTCTGTTGTTGGTAATTCAGAACGTTTTTTTATTTCTTCAATACCTAACGCTTTATTTCCAGCTTTTGAAGTGATTTTGTTTATAATTCCCATTTTAATCATTCTCCTCACAGTTCATTATTAATTTAATGAATAGTAAAATATACCCTTTTTTCGAAGAATTTAACCATTTATCTGTACAAAAACAACTTTCAAGTACTTACTTGGTTTATAATGAGGGTGCGTTTTGAAGTCTTTAGGTAACCCCATCACATCGGAAATTGTATAATCTAGCTCTAATGAATCCAACGTTTGATTTATCATTTTTTTAAATGCTTTTTGCGGAAAAGCACTTGAATTTGTACTTAATACTAAAGTACCTGTTTCATTAAGTAATGAAGCAGCACCTTCAATTAGTTCAGGATAGTTTTTTTGTACACTAAAAGTCTTTTTCTTATTACGAGCAAAACTTGGTGGATCAATGACAATAACATCATAGCTTAAACCATGTCTTAAAGCGTATTTAAAGTAATCAAAAACATCCATAATAAATATATGGTTATTATTTAAATCCATGGCGTTTAATCCAAAGTTTCCTTCAGTTAATGTTCTAGCTCGATTTGCCAAATCAACACTTGTTGTACTTTTAGCATTTTCACTTGCTGCAACTGAAAATGCACCAGTGTAACTAAATAAGTTCAGTATATCTTTATCTTCGCTATAATGGTCGCGTATTTTTTTTCGTACTTCTTTTTGATCTAGGAAAATACCAGTCATTGGTCCGTCATCTAAATTCACATTATAAAATAGATGATTCTCTTCAATTACATAAGGAAATTCTGGAGCGTCACCTTCTACGAAATCAGAAGATGTTTCCATTCCTTTAAATCTCCTTTTTTCAAAGATAGATTTATATTCGAAAACTTCTTGAATAGCTGGCAAAATTCTATCTTTCAAACGATAAATACCGACTGAGTACCATTGTAATAACAAATGCCCATCGTAGTTATCAATTGTTAATCCACCAATTCCGTCTCCTTCAGCATTAAATAACCTATAAGCATTTATGCCATCTACATTTTCAAAATATTCACGTTCTTGAATTGCTTGTTTAAATAACTTAACGAAAAACTTGTGGTCTATTTTTTCAGTGGAATCTAAAGATAATACCCAACCTATACCTTTGTTTTGCTCACCATAATAAGCAGTAGCGATAAAGTTTTTCCCAGCATCTACTAAAGCTACTAATTCACCTTCATCCATACTTGGCATTTCAAAAATGTCATCTTTGTCGACTAATGGATATCCTCTAAAATATTTATCTTCTTTACCATTTTTAAGCATAATTTGTTTCATTGTTTTTGGCCATCCTTTCGAAATGTCTCACATATTATAACGTAAAATAGCCAAAGACACCAAAAAAACAGAGTATCCCCCTTTAGAATACTCTGTTAACCGAATTTTATTAATCAAAATTTCCCCCAGAAAGTTTTGATCCCCTTGTATGTAAACGCTTACTAAATTTAGTATAAATCATTAGATTATTCCGTGCAATACATTTTTAGAATTAATTCTATAAAAATATTTACTTATTACAACTTCTCTTATATAAATTTCTAATAATGTACCAATTGATAATCTATAAAATACTTTGTCTTCCAAATTGTTAATCCAATAAAGGTGTGTCTAGTTGGATTATTGAGGTGGTTAATCCAATAAAAGGTGCTCTACTTGGATTTTTGAAGTAATTAATCCAACAAAGGTGCTCTACTTGGATTTTTGAGGTGGTTAATCCAATAAAAAGTGGTCTACTTGGATTATTGCCTTAGTAAATCCAACAAAAGGTGCTCTACTTGGATTTTTGAAGGAGTTAATCCAATAAAAAGTGGTCTACTTGGATTATTGAAGTGGTTAATCCAATAAAGGTGTGTCTAATTGGATTATTGTCGGAGTAAATCCAACAACAATATCATCAACTCTTGTTTTTTGACCAATCTCATCCCAAAAAGAGCTAAGGATTTGTATCCCTAGCTCTTTTATATTATTAGGACTTTAAGCCCTTCAAATTAAAATGATTTTTTCAAATGAATGATAAATGCTGGTGTAACAAATAGCATTAATAAAAATGATATCGGTGTAATAAATACGGAAAATTGTGATGTTTGAAGTGCCGATACAAAGAATGTAGTTGCAATTTCAAAGAACAATGCTGATATCACAAATAATTTTCCGAAATTATGTGTATTTTTAACATTAGTTGTATAGTTAAAGTATGCATATAGTATAATTAATAACATCATTATAAATAATGTTACCCATTCAAATACATATTGAATTTGAGATAGACTCCATTCACCTGATAAGAATAAGCCATTTCTATTGTTAAATTCTATAATCGTAAATAAGAAAAGTACGAATGTACAAATCCATTCTATATAACTTTTTTTCAACCATTTTGGTCTTCTCATCCATTTAGGTATATCTTCATCTTCAATTTTTATGATTTCTTTCCATTTTTCATTTCGTTTTCTTCTTTTTTCTTTTACCTCTTCAGAATTAAACTTATCCAAAGTAACTTGCTTCATATCTTCTAATTTGCTGTATAAAGCTTGTGACATAGTAAATATTTTTCTAGTTAATCGATTATTTTTAACTCTTGAATAACGTTCTTCATTTACAGTTTCAATGTCTTCTTCACTAATTGGTAATGATCGTCTCAAATAAAGACTCGTCCATACAGACATCTGACTAAAACACCATAATAAAATAAAGAACAAATTCACACTCATTACATCGAGCGGTTTAACGCTTTTTGTATCAATATTATGATTCATAGCGAATTGTGAAATAAAGTAGCACATTCCGTATGAAATGATAATCCATAAGTAATGTTTTTTTCGATGTAATGGATTAAGTTCACTTTTATATACAACATAGCCTACATGTATGGCAAATGGGATAATAAATAAAAATGAAGCATAGCTATAAACTTGGAACATTGTCATTAAAATAATAATCATGAATATAATCGTTAAAACTATATAAAATATAGATATATCATAATCATAATTTGTTGTTCTTCTTAATGTACGTGCTATTAACAATACAAAGATGCCAAACAACAAGATAATTATTGCCGAAATGACTGGAAAACCACCTATATAGTGATTTAAAATTCTTACTAACTCATCAAAAAAAGCTACAAAAAAGTCCCAAATATTACGAATATGGATATTAGCAGAGTCTTTAATATTATAATCTTTAATACGTGGTGCATTAAATAATATCAGTAGGCCCGTTATGATAATGAATATACCTATAATCCGGCTAAAATGAACTTCCCAGCTTTTTTTCTTAATAGACATGTTCTTCACCTCATTGAACATTATAATTGTTTCATTTTCAAATGTCTTTAAATAAATCGAAAATCAGCCCCAAGAAGTATAAATAAGTTTAAAAGTCAGTACTACCTGGGTATATAATAATATCATACATTTTAAGGGAGTGTTATTATGAGTAATAACGATAAACATAAAGAAGAAGCAGAAAAAGCTAAGAAAAAAGAACAAGAAAACAAAAAAGATAACGATAAAGGACAAGATGAAACAAAAGACAACATTCAAGACACTTTTGAATAAATATATCTTATCTTAAATTTCAACGCTTGAGAGGCTGGGACATAAATACATGTCTCAGCCTCTTTCAATTATTATGGTAGTAGCTGAAATGCACTTATATCAAGCTTTTTTAACCCTAGTAATCTTTGCCGGGGCGGGACTACGAAATCTTTTTAATAAAATGAGATTTCTGTCCTACTCCCTCATTCTTATTATATTTTTGAATAATATGGTGTTACAAAATGTTCTTATTGACAAAAGATTTAATAAGACTTATCGTAGTGTTAACAAATCAATAAATGCACTAGGGGCGTTTTAAACTGAGACAGACCTGAAAAAGTCTGAACCCTTTGTACCTGATCTAGATTATACTAGCGTAGGAAAGTGTTCGTGAATCTTATAATATTCATTTTTATAATGATAACAATATTTTTATGCGCTTCTATCTAGATATAGAAGTGCATTTTTTTATATAAAAAAGGAGAATTAGTTATGGCAAAAAGATTAACTTTATCTGATATTTTAGTAACTGTATTAATAGGTGCTGTATTTGCGATTATTTATAAATTTTTATGGTTACCGTATGAAGTTTTAAAACCACTTGGTCTCCATTTAGAGCAATCTATTTATGGTTTTTGGTTTATTGCAGCTATTATCACTTATTTGATTATTCAAAAACCTGGTGTAGCATTATTAGCAGAATTTGCAGCGGGTGCTGGCGAAACAATAGTTATGGGACAATTTGATATTCCTACTTTTGTATATGCCCTACTTCAAGGCTTAGCTTGTGAAATTGTATTTTTAGCTGTTCGATATAAATCGAGAAAGTTATCTGTCGCTATTATAGCTGGAGCTTTGGCTGGTATCATTACTTTACCCGTTGATTGGTTTTATAATTATTTAGGCGATGTTGCAACTTGGAATATTATATTAATGTTCAGCATAAGAATACTGAGCGGAGCTATATTAGGTGGCGCGCTTGGATACGCTATTGTACGAGCACTTGATCGAACTGGTGTTACTAAATTATTCAGACCTTCTTCTAAAAAAGATTACGACTTATTATAGGAGCTATAAAATTGTTATCACTTAAAAATCTTAGACTTAAATATCCAGATGATGAACGTATCATTTTTAAAAATTTAAATATTACTATAAATGATAGAGAGAAAGTTTTATTACTTGGTCCGAGTGGTTCAGGTAAAAGTACCCTATTAAATGTATTAAGTGGCATCATTCCTAGGTCTGTAGATATACCTATGAAAGTTGATGAAAAGCATATTGACCCTTTCCCAGGTGTTATATTTCAAGATCCTGACACACAATTTTGTATGCCTAAAATTAAAGAAGAGTTGGCTTTTGTATTAGAAAATATGAAAGTTGAGCCTAACCGAATGGATTCACTTATATCAAAAGCTATGCAAGAAGTTAACTTAGAGGCAGATCCATCTAAAAAACTTAGCCAACTTAGCGGTGGAATGAAACAGAAATTAGCTATTGCTTCTATTTTATTACAAAAAACTGATACTTTATTTTTAGATGAACCAACTGCAATGTTAGATACATCTTCTACTTATCAACTTTGGGATTTACTCATGCAACATTGGGAAAATCAAACAGTTGTAATTGTTGAGCATAAAGTTGATTATATATGGAATTATGTAGACAGAGTCATTGTCATGAATGATAAAGGGCAAATTACGCATGATAGTACACCTGACGACATATTAAATAACCATACTGACGTATTAAATGAATATGGTGTTTGGCATCCTAATTCATGGGATTATGCACCTAAATCACTTTCTATTAACCATAAATACGAACCTTTATTAAATATAAGCAATCTAGAAATATTACGTCATCGTAAAAAGTTATTTAAAGTAAACGATTTATCTATAAACAAAGGTGAATTAATAGGGTTAACAGGGGCTAATGGAACTGGAAAGACTACTTTTTTAGAAACCTTAATGCAACTTATTAAATATGAAGGAAATATTTATTACAAAGATAAACGTCTAAAAAAAATAAAAGATGCATCCAAACACATGTATTTTGTATATCAAAATCCAGAATTACAATTTATTGAAATGTCTGTTTATGATGAAATTTCGATTAATTTTTCACATCAAAATAAAGAAACAGCACAAGCAAAAACTGAAGAGATGTTGAAATTATTAAGATTAGAACATGTAAAAGCACAACATCCATTCGAACTTTCAATTGGACAGAAAAAAAGATTAAGCGTGGCTACAGCATTAAGCACGCAATCTGAAATCATATTACTAGATGAACCGACATTTGGTTTAGACAGCCATAACACTTTTGAACTGATTAAGTTATTTAAACAGAGAGTTGCAGATGGGCAAACAATTATCATGATTACACATGAAAATGAAATCATAAATCGTTACGCGACCAGAATATTGAACATTCAAAATCGTGAATTAGCCATAAGTGATGGTGACGTTTATGCTGAATAATTGGAAAAGATATTACACTTTCATCGATAACGTTAATATTTTAACTAAACTATTATTAGGTATTTCACTATTTTTCTTTGCCATTTTCATACATGATTTTGATTTCATGCTTTATTTAACAATTGTGATGTTTATATATTTAATATTTATGAGCGGTGTAAAATGGGCGCCGTTGTTAATTGTTATTGCTATTACTTTATTCTTTGGCTTTACTTCCTCGCTATTTATGATTTTTTACGGTGAAGGAAGTCATACGTTGTTTAAATTTGGTATTATCAATATTACGAGTGAAAGCTTAATGAGAGGCTTACACGTTACAATGCGTACATTGGTTATTTCCTTTTATGGAATGGTTATACCTTTCACATCACAAATTATTTATGTGTTCTATAGCTTCATGCAACATTTAAAATTAAAACCTAAAATAGCTTATGCTTTTATGGCATCTATCAGAATGATTCCTATCATGTTTACATCATTCATCCAATTAAGACAAGCATTAAAAATGCGTTATCAAGTCGTTGATAAAAGTCAGCGTAAAGGACTTAAATGGATAAATCATTTACTTATACCGACATTAAGTCAAAGTATAAGAAAATCTCATAGATTAGCAGTAGCTATGGAAGCTAAAGGATTTACGAATGGTAAACGAACTTATTATTATAAAGTGCCTTTTACAATAAATGATGTGTATTTTATTATAATGTCAATTTTATTAGTTATTTTGGCGTTTTGTTTAGGGAGTTTCTTCCCTATTACAAACATTACTGATATTAGGTAACATTGCGTTATGTTTGACCATATCTTTCCCTAAAAGAACGAAATGTAGCGCAATGAAAAAGACCGATAAAATTTATGCAATCAAATAAATTTTATCGGTCTTTCATTTTATTATATTTGAGCTTTCAATGCTTTATGTCCTATATCTTTTCTATAGAATAAATTGTCGCATTTTATTTTTTCCACTTGAGCATAAGCATTTTTTTGTGCTTCTCTTATATCTTTGCCTGTTCCAATAGAAATCATAACTCTTCCACCGTTATTTTCATATTGTCCTTTTTCGTTCTTTTTCAAGGCGCTAACATAATACTGTTCTATTTGGTCTAAGCCTTCAACTATATGACCTTTTTCGTAATTAGCAGGATACCCTTTTGATGCTAATACAACGCCTACTACACTTTCATCTTTCCATTCAAGCTTGATAGGTTCTTTTTTATATGTTTTTTCTAGCAGTTCAATAAAATCTGAATCTAATTTTGTTAATAATACTTGTGCTTCAGGATCTCCAAATCTCGCATTAAATTCAATAACTTTTGGACCATCTTCTGTTAAAATTGCACCGATATATATTAACCCGAAGTATTGTATACCCTCACTTACAAGTGCTTGAGCTATAGGTTGCGCTACTTTTTGATTTGTTTCTTCGATGATTTCTTTTGAAATATGTGGAACCGGGCAGTAAGCACCCATACCTCCAGTATTAGGACCTTTATCAGC
The DNA here is from genome assembly GCF_022386395.1 of Mammaliicoccus sp. J-M40. Taxonomy (NCBI): domain Bacteria; kingdom Bacillati; phylum Bacillota; class Bacilli; order Caryophanales; family Staphylococcaceae; genus Mammaliicoccus; species Mammaliicoccus sp. J-M40. Next base: position 57,266 of record NZ_JAJNIQ010000013.1, on the reverse strand, counting down.
ATCAAATGCACGTTTATGATCTTGAGCTATACAATCAAAAGGTACCGCAAATTCTTCATTTACAAATGTCATAACTGAAAATTCTTCGCCTTCAAGAAACTCTTCAAATACAACTTTTTCATCATCTGTTGTATATAAAGTTTCTACAGCTTGTCGAGCTTCTTCTCTAGTCAAAGCTACGATAACACCTTTACCAGCAGCCAGCCCATCCTTTTTCAATACAATTGGTATAGGACATGCTTCAACATATGTTAATGCTTTTTCTTTAGAACAAATTGTTTCATATTCAGCTGTTGGAATATTATATTTGTCCATTATTTTTTTAGCAAATTCTTTTGACCCTTCTAATTGTGCAGCTTCTTTATTAGGTCCAAATACTTTAGCATTTGTTTCACTTAAAACATCAGTTAATCCATCAATCAAAGGTTGTTCTGGGCCGATAATAACCCATTCAATATCATTATTTACAACAAACTCTTTTATCTTTTCATGATTATCTTCTTTAATATTTGAAATGACAGTTGCTACACCACTCATCGCATCATTTCCTGGAATAACAAATACCTCTTCGACTGTATTTGAAAGTTTACATTTTTGAGCTAAAACATGTTCACGACCACCTGAGCCGATTATCAGTACTTTCATTTATGAACCTCCTAATGTTTAAAGTGTCTCACGCCAGTAAATACCATACTTATGCCATATTTATTTGCCATATCAATAGATTCTTGATCTTTTATTGAACCGCCTGGTTGAATAATTGTCTTAATGCCAGCTTTTGCAGCAGTTTCAACTGAATCTCCCATTGGGAAAAAGCCATCAGAGGCTAAAGCTACATTATCATTCATTTCAATTGCTCTATCTATCGCAATTTTAGCTGATCCTACTCTATTCATCTGTCCAGCGCCGACACCGACAGTTTGATGATCATTTGCTAGAACAATCGCATTACTTTTAACTGAACGTACTACTTTCCAAGCAAGTTCTAATGCTTTCCATTGCTCTTCACTTGGTTCAACATCTGTTACTACTTTCATATCTTCTCTTTTAATAATTGCATTATCTTTATCTTGAACTAAGTATCCACCTGAAACAGAAACAAATTCTTGTTCATCTTTTGTTTCAGCCATATCGATTTCTAACAATCTAATATTTTTCTTACCTTTAAGAACTTCCAATGCTTCCTCTTCAAAATGAGGAGCGATAACAACTTCTAAGAAAATAGAATGTAGATTTTCTGCTAAAGCTTTTGTAACAGGTCTATTAAGTGCAACTATTCCACCAAATATTGATTGTGAATCCGCTTCATAAGCATATTCATATGCTTGTTCTATTGTTTCACCTACACCTACCCCACAAGGGTTCATGTGTTTAACAGCTACTGCTGCAGGTTGTTCAAACTTCTTAATCAATGATAATGTTGCGTCTGCATCTTTTATATTATTAAAACTTAATGCTTTTCCATGTAACTGTTTAGCTCCAGCTAAAGTATTAGGCTCTTGAGAAGTCTTAACAAACGTAGCATTTTGTTGTGGATTTTCTCCATATCTTAATTCTTCAGAAGCATCATTAAAGAATTCTACAATCGTATTATCATAATCATTAGTATGTTTGAAAACTTTTATCATTAATGATTTTCTGTAATTCTCATCTAATTCATTGTTCTCTATACGTCGAATCACTTCTTCATAATCATCAGGATTAACAACTGTCGTTACAAATTTGAAGTTTTTAGCAGCAGCTCTCAACATAGTTGGTCCACCAATGTCTATATTCTCAATTGCTTCTTCTTCAGTAACATTTTCTTTTTTAATTGTTTCTTTAAACGGATATAGATTAACAACGACTAAATCGATTAAGTCGATACCTTGTTCCTCTAATGCTGATAAATGTTCAGGAATAGAACGATTTGCAAGTATACCACCATGTACACCAGGATGAAGTGTTTTTACACGACCATCCATTATTTCAGGAAAGTCTGTTAGTTCTGATACTGAGTACACTTCAACATTCGCTTCTTCTAAAGTTTTTTTAGTGCCACCAGTAGAATAGACTTTGTAGTCATTTTTAATTAAATTACGTGCAAATTCGACAATGTTCGTTTTATCTGAAACACTTAATATTGCATTTTTCATTTTGTAAAGACTCCTTTATTTTATGATTTCTTTAATGACGCGCGGATATAGTTCATATTCTAAGTTCTGTATTCTCAGCTGTAATGTATCTCTTGTATCATCTGGATAAACTGGGCAACTTAGTTGGTCTATAATTTCTCCTGTATCCATGCCACTGTCTACGTAATGTACAGTTGCTCCTGTAACTCTTACACCATAATCTAGTGCTTGACCAACTGCATCTTTACCAGGAAAGCTTGGTAATATTGAAGGATGTATATTTAAAATTTTTCCTTCATATTGACTAAGTAAAGTTGGACCTACAAGTCTCATATAACCAGCTAAAATAATCCAACTCACTCTTTCTTGAGATAATCTTGTAATTAGAGCTTCCTCATATTCCTTTTTATTATCATATGTTCTAGGATCAATGATATATACAGGTAGATTAAACCTTCTTGCTCTTTCAACACAAAATGCATTCGGGTTATCTGTAAATAAAGCAGTAACTTCGATATGACTTAAATGGCCATATTCAATATTTTCCATAATTTTTTCAAAATTAGATCCGTTACCTGAAGCAAAAATAGCAGTTTTTATCATAATTGAACCCCCGATAAATTCACGTTACCAGAACCTTTTGTAATTTCCCCAATAACGTAAGCTTCTTCGTTCTGTTCTTTTAATGTATTCAATACTTCATCTTTATCATTTTGATCAACTATTAATACGAAACCAATACCCATATTGAACACGTTATACATTTCAGTTGCATCAATCTCGCCTTGTTCTTGCAACCATTTAAATATTTTAGGAATTTTATAAGTATTCACATCAATATTTGCATCCATATTATCTGGAATAGCTCTTGGTATATTTTCTATAAAACCGCCGCCAGTAATGTGCGACATAGCTTTTACTTTCACTTTTTTCAATACAGAAAGTACAGGTTTTACATATAATTTAGTAGGTTCTAAAAACACATCTAAATAACTATGTTGATCATCAAATTGGTCCTCTAGATTAATACCACTTATTTTGATTAAGTTTCTTACCAAGCTATATCCGTTCGAATGAATACCACTTGAAGTTATACCAATAATGACATCATTTTCAGACACATTACTGCCATCGATATATTCATCTTTTTCAACTGCGCCTACACAGAAACCAGCTATATCATACTCACCTTCATGATACATTTCGCCCATTTCTGCAGTTTCTCCACCGATTAAAGCACAGTTTGTTTCTTTACAAGCAACAGATACACCAGAAACGATATTTTCAATCGTTTCCGGATTTACTTTGTTTGTTGCAATATAGTCAAGGAAATATAATGGCTCTGCCCCAGTTGTTAAAATATCATTTACGCACATAGCGACTGCATCTATACCTATTGTGTCATGTTTATCATTATCGATAGCTAATTTTAATTTTGTTCCTACACCATCAGTACCCGAAACTAAAACTGGTTTCTTCATATTTAATTGGGATAAATCAAACGCTGCTCCGAAACCACCTAGACCACCAAGTACCTCTTTTCTCATCGTACTTTGTACGTGAGATTTCATTCTATTAACTGCTTCATAACCTGCTTCAATATCAACACCGGATGCTTTATATGCTTTCGACATTAAGATTACCCTCTCTATCAAAGTATTGTTTGTGTTCACTTAAATATTCTTTTTGTCGTTTACTTAAGTTTTCGAAATAACGTGTTTCATAGTCATACAAGCCTGCTGGATAATCACCAGTGAAACTTTCAACACATAATCCGTTGTAAGGTACGTCTAAATCTAAACCAATTGAGTCAATCAAACCATCTACGCTTAAATATGCTAAAGAATCTGCTCCTATATAGTCTCGTATTTCTTCTGGTGATTTGTGAGCAGAAATTAATTCTGATGATGTTGAAACATCGATACCGTAGAAACTTGGGAACATAAACTCAGGAGATGCTATGCGTACATGTATTTCATTTGCACCAGCATCTTTTAACATTCTTACGATTCTTTTACTTGTAGTTCCTCTCACAATTGAATCATCTACGAGCACTATATTTTTACCGTAAACAATATCTTTTACAGCTGATAATTTCACACGCACACCCTGTTCACGAAGTTCCTGTGTTGGCTGAATGAATGTTCTTGCGACATATTGATTTTTAACTAGACCCATTTCATAAGGTAAGTGGCTTTCTTCAGCAAATCCAGTTGCTGCAGATAGAGATGAATTTGGCACCCCTATTACCATGTCTGCACCTTTTACTGGGCTTTCGTCAGCTAAACGTTTTCCTGATTCTTTACGGACTGCATGAACATTTTTACCTGCAATTGTTGAATCTGGTCTTGCAAAATAAATATATTCCATAGCTGAAATCGCTGTTGAGGTTTGTTTAGTGTAAGATTCTACTCTTATTCCGTCGTCATTAATCACAACATATTCTCCTGCATGTATATCCCTTACAAATTCAGCGCCTAATACATCGATTGCACATGTTTCACTAGCTATAATATAAGCTCCAGTTTTCATTCGACCTACCGCTAAAGGTCTAATGGCATTTGGATCAACTGCTCCATATAATGCATCTTTTGTTAGTAATGCAAACGTAAATCCGCCTTTAATTATGTTTAAACTTTCTTTTAAACTTCCTTCGAAATCAGTTGCTTTGCTTCGTCTGATTAGGTGCATAATCACTTCTGTATCTGATGAAGAGTGAAAAATCGCGCCATCTTTTTCTAGTTTTTTTCTCAAACTTTGTGCATTTACTAAGTTACCGTTATGGCAAACGCCAACACTCATATCGTAAAAATGATATAAAAATGGCTGAATGTTTTCTATTCCTTTATTGCCAGATGTCGCATATCTCACGTGTCCTATTGCATGGTTATAATCTTTGAAAGATTCTAATTGCGCATCAGAAATCGCTTCTGATAATAAGCCTAAACCACGTTCACCCTTTAATTCATTGCCATTTGACCCAACAATTCCTGCTCCTTCTTGACCTCTATGTTGTAAACTGTGTAAGCCCATATATGTTAATTGTGCTGACTCTGGATGATTCCATATACCAAACACGCCACATTCCTCATTTAGACTTTTGATTTCATGCATTGGCCAATTGCCCCTTTCAATTGTTCCCTTATATTCTTCACGTCGACAGTTAATTGTGTAGTTTGGTTCGATAGTTTAAATTGCGTATCGTCAGTTAATTTACCAATTTCAATTGCGCCATCGATATCTATTGTTTCGCCTTCTTTTGCTACGACAATATATCGACCTTGTGTTTCACTAAACAATTGTGCGTTTGTAAGTTCTAAATTAACTTCAACTCCTAAATTAAAGTGTGCGCTAAGTTTAGCTAAGCCTATTGCGATTCCGCCTTTACCTAATGCTTGTACATGTGACGCTTTCCCATCTACAATTGCTTTTTTAATTGTTTCTCCTCTTTGTACTTCTGTATTTAAATCTATTTCACAATGTTCATGGTTAACATCTCTATATAGAAGTTTTTCGATTTGACTTCCACCAAAGTTATTTTCAGTGTCGCCTACTAGATAAATGCGTTCTGAAGCTTGAGGTTTAAAATCATTTAAATATTCTACATCTTCAATTAAACCAACCATACCAATAACTGGTGTTGGGAATATTGAAGTACCTTTTGTTTCGTTATACAAGGAAACGTTACCTGAAACTACTGGTGTTTTGAGTATTTCACAAGCTTCTGCCATCCCTTTTGTTGAATCAGCTAATTGTTGATATATTTCTGGTTTTTCTGGTGAACCATAATTTAAACAATCAGTCATTGCTAAAGGCGTTGCACCGACTGAAATCAGGTTACGATACGCTTCTGCAACAACCATTTTTCCACCTTCATAAGGATTATTGAAAACATATCTAGCTTCGCCATCAATAGTTGAAGCAATTGCTTTTTTAGTACCTTCTACTCTAACGACACCAGCGTGAATACCTGGTTTGCGTATAGTATTTGCCCCAACTTGTTGATCGTATTGTTCATAAGCAAATTCTTTTGAAGCTATAGTTGGATGACTAATTAATTGATTAAATACATCTTTTACATCAATATCTTCATATTTATTATCTTTTGTTTCATAGTTAGGTGTTTTACCTTCTAAAATATACACAGGTGCTTCGTCTGCTAAAGGTTCTACAGGTATATCTGCATAAACTTCATCTTCATAAGATAAAACGAAGCGGTTTGTATCAGTTACTTCTCCAATTACTGCAGAATCTAATTCATGATGTTCAAATAAATCTAAGAATTTTTGTTCTGTTCCTTTTTCAACTACAAGTAACATACGTTCTTGAGTTTCAGACAACATCATTTCATATGGTGAAATACCCTCTTCTCTTGTTGGGACTTCTTCTAAATGTAGATGAATACCACTACCACCTTTTGCTGCCATTTCAGAAGATGAAGAAGTTAAACCTGCTGCCCCCATATCTTGAATACCTACAAGCTCAGGATATGTAATTGCTTCTAGTGTTGCTTCCATTAATTTTTTACCAACGAATGGGTCGCCTATTTGTACTGAAGGTCTTTTACTTTCAGATGCTTCACTCAATTCCTCAGAAGCAAAAGTTGCACCATGAATGCCATCTCTACCAGTTTTTAAACCTACATATATTACTGGATTACCTTTACCTTTTGCAGTGCCCTTTTGAATTTTATCGTGATCGATAATACCTACACACATTGCGTTAACAAGAGGATTACCATCATATCTTTCATCAAATTCAATTTCACCAGCTACAGTAGGGATTCCTATACAGTTTCCGTAACCACCTATCCCTTTTACAACTCCGCTAAATAATCTACGGTTTGTTTTATTTGATAATTCACCAAATCTTAAACTATTTAATAATGAAATTGGTCTAGCACCGATAGATACGATGTCACGGATAATACCGCCTACACCAGTAGCTGCACCTTGATAAGGTTCAATTGCTGAAGGGTGGTTATGAGATTCAACTTTAAATACTACTGCTTGATTATCACCAATATCTACAACACCTGCACCTTCACCAGGTCCCATTAATACGCGTTCTCCAGTTGTAGGAAACTGTTTAAGAAATGGTTTAGAATGTTTATAAGAACAATGTTCACTCCACATAACTGAGAAAATACCAATTTCAGTGAAATTAGGTTTTCTTCCTAATATGCTTATAACTTTTTGATACTCTTCATCCGTTAATCCCATATCTCTATATAAATGTTCAGTTTCGATTTCTTTAATACTCGGTTCTAAAAACTTAGACATGTTGTTCCCTCCAACTTTCGATCATAGATTGAAATAACTTAACACCACTATCTGAGCCAAGTAATGTTTCCATAGCTCTCTCAGGATGTGGCATCATACCACAAACGTTACCTTCTATATTTGTAATCCCTGCTATATCTTTGTATGAACCATTTGGATTATCTTGGTACGTTAAAATAATTTGATTATGTTTTTTCAATTCTTCATACATTTCATCCGTACAATAGTAGTGGCCTTCGCCATGCGCAACTGGATATACAACTGTTTCATTTTCATCATATTGATGCGTAAATTTTGTTTGATTATTAACAATCGTTAATTCTTCATTTCTGCTAACGAATAAATGATCATCATTATGCAAAAGCGCACCTGGCAATAATCCGATTTCAGTTAAAATTTGGAAGCCATTACAAACACCTAATACTGGTTTCCCTTCTTCTGCTAGTCTTTTAACTTCTTTTATAATTGGAGCAACTCTAGCCATAGCTCCTGATCTTAAGTAGTCACCAAATGAAAAACCGCCTGGTATCAGAACACCATCAAAACCTTTTAAAGATGTTTCTCTATAATCAACATACTCCGCTTCAACTCCAGAACGTGTAGCAGCATTGTACATGTCGCGGTCACAATTTGAACCTGGGAAGACTAATACAGCTAATTTCATTATGCGTTCTCCTTATCTTCTAAAATTTTAAAACTATATTCTTCAATTACAGTATTCGCAAATAATTTTTCACTAAGTGTATTAACGATATTATGGATTGTTGCTTCATCTGTTTCTTCAACTGTCATGTATATTACTTTACCTACTCTAATATTATTGACTTGCTCATAACCTAAATCGTGTACAGCTCTATTCAATGCTTGTCCTTGTGTATCTAAAACTTGTCCTTGTAATGTAATGTGCAATTCAATATTTTTCATTTTATAGTTCCTCCAATTTATTATAAAAAGTTTCATACGTATCAATTAATGATCCAGTGTCTTCTCTATATACATCTTTATCAAAGTTTTCATGAGTATCTTTATCCCATATACGGCATGTATCTGGAGATATCTCATCTGCTAACAAGATTTTGCCGTCAGCTGTATACCCAAACTCTATTTTGAAATCCACTAATAAAAGATTTATTTCTTCCATGATTTCACTTAAAACTGTGTTAACTTGTAATGCCTTATTTTTAATAACTTCTAATTGTTCTGTTGTAGCAATATTTAATAGTTCTACATGGTCATCTGTAATAAGCGGGTCATTTAATTCGTCTTTCTTATAAAACAATTCTAGTAATGGCTTTTCAAATTGATGTCCTTTTTCAAAACCAAGTCTTTTGCAAATGGAACCAGCTGCTACATTACGTACAACTACTTCTAATGGAAATATTTCTACTGCTTTTACTAATTGTTCCGTATCTGATAGTTTTTCAACAAAATGACTTTCGATGTCTCTTGTTTGCAAAATTCCAAAAATTTTAGATGTAATAAGATTATTTAAACGACCTTTACCAGTCATTTCATCTTTTTTTGCACCGTTGCCAGCTGTGACTTCATCTTTATATTCAATTCTTAAAATATTTTCTTTCTCGGTGTTAAAAACTCTTTTGGCTTTTCCTTCATATAATAGAGTCATTTAATTGTTCCGCCCTTCAAACAAATTGTTAAACATCGCTTCATCTTTATTTAAGTCTTCTGTTAATTTTGTGATATGCCCCATCTTACGATTTTTTTTATTTACTTTTTTACCGTACAAATGAACGTGCCATTCCGGATGTTTGTAAAAAGTTTCATATAATAAGTTCACATCTTGACCTAATAAATTCATCATAATCGCTGGTTTCAATAATGAGATTTGCTTAGGTAAGTGCCATCCAGCCACAGCAAGAATATGTGTATCGAATTGAGAATAATCACAAGCTTCTATTGAATAATGACCTGAATTATGTGGTCTCGGTGCAATCTCATTAACAAATAAATCTTGATCGTTTGTTACAAAAAATTCGACTGTAAAAGTTCCTACAAAATGGAGCTTAGTCATAATTTTTTTAACTTCTTCTATTGCTTTGTTTTCTAAATCTACTCGTGCTGGAACAATCGTTTTGTATAATATTTGATTTCTATGTTCATTCTCTTGTAGTGGAAAATAAACTGTTTGATCGTATATATCACGTGTTGCCGTAATAGATACTTCTTTATTAAGGGAAATAAACTTTTCTACAACGCATGGTGTATCAGTGACTAATTTGCGTGCTTCTTCTAGTTCGCTCTTTTCACGTATAATTAACTGACCTTTACCGTCATATCCACCAAAACGCGTTTTGATTATAAATGGAAGTCCAATTTCATCAATAGCTTCCTCAAGATCAGATATTTCTTTAACTTCTATAAAAGGAACAATATTTACGTTTGCTTCTTGTAATGTTTGTTTTTCAGTTAATCTGTCTTGTAATAAAGCTACTGTTTCACTTCCTTGAGGAATATTAAATTGGTTAGAGAGTGTTTCTAATTGATGTGCATCAATATTTTCAAATTCGTAAGTAATTACTTTTGAAATTTCACCTAAACGTTTAAGGGCTAAATCGTCTGAATATGCCGCATTGATAAATTCATGTGCTACATATTGAGCTGGACAATTCTCGTCAGGATCTAGTATTGCAACTTTAAACCCCATTTTTTGTGCCGATTGTGCCATCATCTTTCCTAGTTGGCCGCCACCTACAATACCTATCATGTCACCTGCTTCAAGGTTATAATAAGTCATTTTGCATTTCCTCCACTTTATCAACTAAACTTTCTTCATATTTAACTAATTGATGTCTAACTTTATTATCGTGCATACCTATCATTCTAGCTGCAAGAATGCCAGCATTTTTACTACCTGCTTTACCTATAGCTGTTGTAGCAACAGGAATACCCCCTGGCATTTGAACTATAGATAATAAAGAATCTAGACCTTTTAAACTTTTAGATTCTATTGGCACGCCTATAACAGGAGCAGTCGTTAATGACGCTACCATTCCTGGTAAATGAGCTGCACCACCGGCACCAGCAATAATAATATCTATGTTATTTTTTGTTGCACTCTTAGCATAATCGACCATTTTTAATGGTGTTCTATGAGCAGACACGACTTCTTTTTCATATTCAATACCAAAATAATCAAGCATGTCACATGCTTCTTTCATGATTGGCCAGTCGGAAGAACTACCCATTATTACTGCCACTTTCATCTTTGTCACCCTTTCAATTAGTTGAAATGTTAAAGTTTTATTGTGTATATTACAGATATAGCATAACAATTGATTTTGCTATTTTCAATGGAAAAACGAACATTTTTATATTTTTATACAAAAATATTTGATTTATGTTCGTATTAACGACATAATTTACTATGTAAACAATGTTAAAGTTCGATTTATAATTTAGGAGGATTTATATGTCAGCAAAAATATTAGATGGTAAAGAGATTGCAAAAGCATACAGAAGTGGTCTACAAAGTGAAGTGGAAAAATTAAAAGAACAAAATATCGTACCTAAACTATCTGTTATTCTTGTTGGAAATGACGGTGCGAGCCAGAGTTATGTTAATTCTAAAAAGAAAGCAGCTGAAAAAATTGGCATGATTTCTGAAATAGTACATATGGATGAATCATCTTCGGAAGAAGAAGTGTTAAATGAATTAGAACGCTTAAACAATGATGATTCAGTGAGTGGTATATTAGTTCAAGTACCTTTACCAAAGCAAGTATCAGAGGCAAAAGTACTAGAAGCCATTAACCCAGATAAAGATGTAGATGGTTTTAATCCTATCAACATAGGAAGATTATATACTGGTGAGCGTACATTTATTCCATGTACTCCATTAGGTATAATGGAAATATTAAAACATGCTGATATAGACTTAAAAGGTAAGAATGTTGCTGTTATAGGCAGAAGTCATATAGTTGGGCAACCAGTAAGTAAATTATTAACAGATCAAGATGCTACCGTTACTTTATTACATTCCAAATCAACAAATACAGAAGAAGTTCTAAAGCAAGCTGATGTTATCGTTAGTGCTGTTGGACGTGTACATCTTGTTACAAAAGATTTAGTAAAACCAGGAGCAGTCATTGTAGATGTTGGTAACACACCAGATGAAAATGGAAAACTGAAAGGTGACGTAGACTTTGAAGCAGTAAAAGAAGTTGCGAGTGCTATTACGCCAGTACCAGGTGGTGTTGGTCCATTAACGATTACAATGGTATTAAACAACACACTGTTAGCTGAAAAATGGAAAAATAATATAGAATAAGAAAAAGCCTTAACGCTTTGTTGTACAGAATGATTACAACTGGCGTTAAGGCTTTTTTAATTAATTCACTTTTGTTCGTATTATACGTTTGTAATACTCATTTTTGGACCGAATGGTTCGAAGTTAACATCTGATTGACTAATATTTAATTTAGCAAATTCATCGAATATTGTATCCATAAATAATATACCACCACATAAATAAATGTCAGTATTTTCATTAATCCAATGTTGTAAAGAATCGCTTGTTAAATATCCGTCTCTTAATTTCAAATGATAAGTTACATCGACGTTATCATATTTTTCGTTAATTTCTGTAAGCTCAGTTTTAAACGGAACATCTGCTTCACTTTCATTAACATGTACAAAATGTACTTTTTTTCCTTTTTTAGCTTCATCTTCTAACATAGCAAGCATTGGCGTAACACCTGCACCAGAAGATAATAATAACAATTCTTTACCAGCTTCTGAATTCACTTTAAAGTCCCCTGCTGGTGCTGAAATTTCAATACTATCACCTATAGAAGTATTATCGTGTAATTCATGTGACACGATACCTTTTTTCTCTCCTGTACCTTCTTTTTTAACAGCGAATTTTAATGTTCCATCATTTTCTACAGAATAAAGAGAATAGTGTCTTAATGCTAGATTTTCATCATTTTCAGGCTTCACACGCACTGTTATATATTGTCCAGCTACTAATTCTGGTATTTCTAATGCAACTTCTGGTTCTACTTCAAATGATTTCATTGTCGTACCTTGATTTAAAATATTCGTAATTTTAAACGGTTGGAAACCATCCCAAGCTGCTTTTTCATACATTTCTTTTTCCATTGAAATAAATACACTTGCTATTTCACCATATGCTTCTTCCCATGCATTCATAATTTCATCTGTAGCTGCATCTCCAAGTACTTCTTTAATAGCTTTTAATAAGTATTCCCCTACTATTGGATAATGCTCTTCTTTAACTTGTAAAGCACGGTGTTTATGTGCAATTTGATTAACATTAGGAACGATAGCACCTAAATTATCAATATGTTTTGCAGCCGCTAAAACTGTTTGTGCTAAAGCTGTTTGTTGTTTACCTTGTTTTTGGTTAGATTTGTTGAAAATGTTCAATAATTCAGGATGTGCTTCAAACATTCTTGTGTAAAATACTTTTGTAATTTCAGTTCCGTGCTGTTCCAATACAGGCACTGTTTGTTTTACTATTTCTCTAGTTTGTTCTGATAACATCAGAAGGCCCCCTCTTAAAGATATATTTTAAATACATCTTTAATTGTAAATAGTTTCACAATGTAATTCAATAAATTATCAGTTTGTTTACAAAATTGTCATTTTTATATTTCAATCTGAATTGTTGGTAAAGTTATAAATAATAAGTATAATAAGTATATTATAAGGAGGTCTGACCTATGAAACTCACCCAATATACGGATTATTCATTACGAGTTCTCATGTACCTTGCTCAGCAAAAGAAACAATCTCAAATAGAAGAAATAGCAAACTTTTATGGTATATCTAAGAACCATCTAACAAAAATTGTTCATCAACTTGTTAAATTAGGTTATTTAAAATCAGTCAGAGGTAGAAATGGCGGAATTACGCTTAATTTATCACCTGAAGACATAAATATCGGTACACTTGTTCGACAAACAGAAGAACATTTCGAACTAGTCGAATGTTTCAATATGGAAACGAACACTTGCCCTATAGCTCTAAATTGTGGCCTCAAAGGTGCACTCCACCACGCATTAAATGAATACCTCAAAACGCTAGATCAATATACTTTAAGTGATATCGTACCCAAAAATAATCTAAAAGATACACTCTACACTCCTTAATAGTAGATATCGGTCTTAAGGTCGATGTAAATGTTACAAGTTTGCGATAATCTTGTAACTATAAGGAAATCAACTTAAAAAAATGTTATCCTTTCCTTATAACCTTACAACAAAGGAGTACATAATATTATGATGAATAAATTAATACAATCATTAACTGTCTTAGGTGTTTCTGCAACACTTGTTACACCTTCCCTAACTGCAAACGCAACTGGAAACAGCTTACCTGAAATTAAAGGTGTTGAAGGCGACGTAGTTGAAAAAGGCTCTGACTATGATTTATTAAAAGGAATTAAAGCATTTGATAAAGAAGATGGAGATTTAACTAAAAAAATAAAAGTAACTGGCGATGTTGATACTTCAAAATTAGGAAAATACAAAGTTCAATATAAAGTTACTGATTCTGACGGTGCTTATAGAACGAAATGGCACTATGTTTATGTAGTAGAAGAAGGTTCATTAAATGGGTCAAAAGATAAAGCTTCTAAAGATAAAAATAAAGAAAAAGCAGAAGTAGCATCTAATAAAGAAATTTCTAAAAAAGATTTAGATGAAAATATGCCACTAATTACTGTCCCAACTAAAGACTTAGTGTATCAAGGTGATAACTTTGATCCTATGAAAGGCGTTAAAGCTTTAGATAAAAAAGATGGTGATATAACTGATAAAGTAACTGTTAAAGGTGATATCGACACTTCAAAAACAGGTTTACAATACATTACTTATCATGTAAAAGATTCAGATGGTTACTATTACACGTATAAACGAGGCGTGTATGTTAACGACGGTGACTTAGCACCTAAACCTGAATTAACAGGTGTTAAAGATATTACAGTAAATAAAGGTGAAGACTTCGATTTACTTAAAGATGTTAAAGCAAAATCTAATTCTGGCGATGATTTAACTTCAGACATCGTTACAAGCGGTGAAGTTAACACAAATAAACCAGGTAAATATAAAGTTGGTTACGCTGTATCAGATAAAGACGGACATATTACAGCACAAGGTAGAACAATTACAGTAAAATAATATTCTAAAAAGAAAGACTTCTAAAAATTAGAAGTCTTTCTTTTTATCTCTTTTATTTATGTTTTTTATAATATAAAATTGTATATACAAACTTTACTAAATTTAAAGAAAAATCATTGAAATTATTAATAAAAAGGGAAAATTTATTATTTCCTTATTCAATTCAAAAAGTACACAAAAATTTAACAATTAGGTTAAATAGCGTCATATCAAAGCTAGAGCAATGCATTTATTGGAAACAATGCTTACAAGGCTTTAAATAGCCTTGTAAATATGGATAAATCCTTTAAAATTAAGGTCTAGCCATATATATAGGTATATAGAAAATGGGAGGTAAAAAACGTGGCAAAGTTAAAGTCAATACTTCTCATGTCAACGCTAGGTATTTTACTTAGTGGTTGTTCAAACTTAGAAGTATTAAACCCTAAAGGACCCATGGCGGAAGATTCACATTTCTTAATTATTTTCTCAATTATTATGATGGTCTTCATTGTCGTAGTGGTCTTAATTTTGTTTTTAATATTTATCATTAAATATAGAAAAACAAAAAATGTAACATCAGGTACAATGCATCACAATCTCATTTTAGAAGCAGTATGGTTTATTATTCCTGTTATCATATTAGTGATATTGGCTGTACCTACAGTTAAATCTCTATATAACTATGAAGAAGCACCAAAATCAGAAGACGAGCCCGTCGTTATTTATGCAACGAGCGCTGGTTTCAAATGGTTCTTCAGTTATCCAGAGGAAAAAGTAGAAACAGTAAATCACGTAACGATACCAGAAAACCGTCCTGTATTATTCAAGCTACAGTCAATGGATACAATGACTAGTTTTTGGGTACCTCAACTAGGTGGTCAAAAATATGCCATGACAAGTATGACTATGGATTGGACTTTAGAAGCAAATGAGACAGGTACTTTCAAAGGTAGAAACTCAAACTTTAATGGTGAAGGTTTCTCAAGACAAACATTTAACGTAAATTCAGTAAGTAACGAAGATTACGATAAATGGGTATCTAAATCGCAAAAACGTAAAACAATAGATCAAGATACATTTGATCATCAAATTCTTCCGACAACAAAGAATCAGGAACTTACTTATAGCGGAACACACTTAGCATATGTAGATCCAGCAGCAGACCCAGAATACATCTTCCATGCTTATAAACGTTACCGTTATGAACCAAAAGATCCAAACTTCTATGATGAAAGTGAAGGTGTAACTGAAAAACCAGTTCTCCCTCCACGTAAAGTTACGGTTACTAACCCTAACTACGAACGTCATGGAATGAAACCTATGATTCTTAAAAATAACGAGAAATATGATAGTGAATTCAAGAAAGAAGAAGAACATCATATGGATGAAATGGAAAAAATATCAGAAGATGCAAAAAATGAAGATGAAAAAGGAAACAATCAATCTTCTAATAAAAACCATGGAGGTGACAAGTAATGAATTTTCCATGGCATGAACTCATCATCCAAAGTGACTGGATGATCACAATGGCACAAGTTCTACTTGTATTAACAGGTATATGCGTTGTTGGTGGTTTAACTTACTATAAAAAATGGAATTGGTTATATTCAGAATGGCTAACATCTGTCGACCATAAGAAAATTGGGATTATGTATATTATTTCTGCTATCCTAATGTTCTTCCGTGGTGGTGTAGATGCTTTACTTATTCGTCTACAATTAATGACACCAGACAATACATTACTAGAGTCACAGCACTATAACGAAATCTTTACAACTCACGGTGTAATCATGATTATCTTTATGGCTATGCCATTCTTAATCGGTTTAATGAACGTGGTTGTTCCATTACAAATTGGTGCTCGTGACGTTGCATTCCCTATGTTAAATAACTTGAGTTTCTGGTTATTTGCTGCAGGAATGGGATTATTCAATATTTCATTCGTACTTGGCGGTGCGCCAGCTGCTGGTTGGACAAACTATGCACCATTAGCAACTGACTTCAGTCCAGGTACTGGGATTAACTATTATTTAATTGCAATACAAATTGCAGGTATTGGTACATTAATGACAGGTATTAACTTCTTTGTTACTATCCTTAAATTACGTACTAAATCAATGAAATTTATGGAAATCCCTATGTTTACAATAACGACTTTAATTACGTCATTAATAATTATTCTAGCTTTCCCTATTTTGACTGTCGCACTTGCTTTAATGACATTTGACCGTTTAATGGGAACGAGCTTCTTTGAAATAGCAAATGGTGGTATGCCTATGTTATGGGCAAACTTCTTCTGGGTTTGGGGTCATCCTGAAGTATATATACTTGTATTACCTGCATTTGGTATGTTCTCAGAGATTATTCCAACATTTGCTCGTAAACGTTTGTTTGGACATCAAAGTATGGTTTGGGCAACAGGCGGTATTGCATTCTTAAGTTTCTTAGTTTGGGTTCACCATTTCTTCACTATGGGTAATGGCGCATTAGTTAACTCATTCTTCTCAATTTCAACTATGTTAATCGCAATACCAACGGGTGTTAAAATATTCAACTGGCTATTCACCCTATTTAAAGGTCGAATCACCTTTGAATCACCAATGTTATTCGCTTTAGCGTTTATCCCTAACTTTACTTTAGGTGGAGTAACAGGTGTTATGCTAGCAATGGCAGCAGCTGACTATCAATATCATAATACGTATTTCTTAGTGGCACACTTCCACTACGTAATTATTGCAGCTGTAGTATTCGCTTGTTTCGCTGGTTTAATATTCTGGTATCCAAAAATGTTTGGTTACAAATTAAATGAAAAGATCAACCAATGGTTATTCTGGACATTTACATTAGGCTTTAACCTATGTTTCTTACCACAATTCCTATTAGGTTTAGATGGTATGCCTCGTCGACTATATCAATATGTACCTGAAGATGGATGGTTCACATTAAACTTCATCTCAACAATCGGTGCATTCTTGATGGGTATTGGATTCTTAGCATTAATTTGGAACGTAGTATACAGCTTCGGTAGAGCAAAACGTGAAGCTACAGGCGATAACTGGGATGGCTTAGGTAGAACATTAGAATGGTCTACTGCATCAGCAATTCCACCACACTATAACTTTGCTATCACACCTGAGTGGTATGACACTGAAACGTTTGTAGAAATGAAACAAAATGGCAAACATTATCTTGATAATAGAAATTATGAAGATATTCATATGCCTAACAATACACACGTTGGATTCTGGATGGCAGTTAGTTTCTTATTCGGAGGTTTCTTCTTAGTATTTGAAACTTATATACCTGCACTTATATTCTTATTTGGTGTTATTGCATGTATGTTTTGGAGAAGTTTCGAAGAAGACTATGGCTACCACATTCATGCTGAAGAGCTAGAAGAAAATGAAGCAAAATTACGCGAATTACGCGAACAAGAACTTAAGGAAAAGGAGGACAATAAAGATGAGTAATGAGCAACATAATACAATTGATACTGTTAATGAAACAGGCCAATTAAATAAACTCGGATTTTGGGTCTTTCTTACTGCTGAAATTGCGTTATTCGGTACATTATTTGCAACATTCCTAGTCTTACAAAAAAGTGGTTCTTATGGTGGCGCTTCAACGCCTGAACTATTTGAATTACCTTTAGTCATGATAATGACATTCTTACTATTAGTAAGTAGTTACACATGTGGTATAGCTGTTTACTTTATGCGTAAAGAAAATGTTAAAATGATGATGATTTGGATGATTATTACCGTTTTACTTGGTGCAGGATTCGTTGGATTTGAATTATATGAATTTACCCATTATGTAGGTGAAGGTGTTACAGCTCAATTAGGTTCATTCTGGTCTGCGTTCTTTATTTTACTAGGAACACACGGACTTCACGTAACTGTAGGTATATTCTGGATTTCAGGAGTTTTAATCCAAATTGCTAGACGTGGTTTAAATGAACATAACGCACCTAAAATTTTCATAGGTAGTTTATATTGGCACTTCCTAGATGTTGTATGGATCTTTATCTTTACACTAGTTTATCTTGTAGGGATGGTGAGTGGATCATGAATAAAACAGTCGTAAATCATACAGTCGGTTTAATATTCTCAATTGTACTTACATTGTTAGCTGTTTACGTTATGTTATACACTGGCATGTCTCTACAAGTAAGAACTTCAATTATTGTTGGATTTGCTTTTATTCAGGCACTTGTACAATTGTTAATGTTTATGCACTTAACAGAAGGACGAGACGGTCGAGCAACTGCATTCAAAGTACTCTTCGCAGTAATCATTACTTTAATTATTGTAATCGGTACTTATTGGGTTATGGTTGGTGGACACAGCTCTCACCTATAATAAAAATCTAAGTTTAAATAAATAAAACAGTCGCAGTTCTTACTAATAAGAACTGCGACTGTTTTTTGTAAATCAATTACATTATAAGATTTTCAAAGTCTTTACTTATTTCAGCTATTTTATCGGTATTATTTGTTTCTCTGAAATAAATAATAGCTTTCTGATACATTTCAATTGCCTTTCTCCTATTTTTCTTTGTTTTATATAATTCTGCAAATTGTAAAAATCCATTACCCATAATTTCAAAATCATATCTAACGAGATTTGCTTCAATATCTCTTAATAATATCATTGCTTCCTTATTGTTATCTGACTTAATATAATTACAAACATTTTCTATACTTTTTTTAATATACATAACCTTTACTTTTGCCCCCACTTATAATTCATTAATGCTATTATTGTAATCCCTCTATTTATAAAACTCAAGGTAATAAAACACGCCATTAGCTTTACATGCAACTAATGGCGTAATTATCTCTATTAAATAATATTTATATTAAACTTGTTTCATAATCTTCACGAGTTAATGGAGCGAATTCGTTGTAAATATCTAATAATTTAACTTTCTCATTTTCCCAATTATATATTTCTTTAGCTACTTTAGTATTTTCACTCATTTCACTTCTTAATTGAGGGTTTTTAACAAGTTTATTAACTGCTTCTGCTATTTCATTTACATTATGTGAATCTATTACAATTCCTGTATTTGTTTCTTCTACAACTTTCTGAATTTCAGGAAAGTCACAACTCACAACTGGTACATGTGCCATCATATATTCAAATAATTTATTTGAACTAGCTGAATAGTGATTAAAACATATATTTTGTAATACTTGAAAACCTAAATAAGCTTCTCTCGTATAAGAAGGTAATTGTTGAAATGGAACTTTATCAAGAAAATGTATTCTAGAGGACTGAGCCGATTGTTTACTTTGATCTTTTAACGATTGTGTTAGCTTACCTCCGCCTATAAATAGCAAATGCCCTTCTTCTATTTGATCCATAGCTTCTATTAATAGTTCAAGCCCTCTACCTTGTTGTAATCCACCTTGATATAGTAATATTTTTTCATTTTTCGAAATACCTATTAATTCGTGTAAATTTATTTTAGGTTTATCTTGAATATCATATTTTTCAGAGTAATTATATAAAGTCTTCGGATAAAAATGATATATTTTTTCGTTATATGCTGCTCTTGTATGATTCTCTACAATCATTTGATCAACAAATTTAAGCATATATGATTCAATCTTTTTAATTTTTTCTTTATTATAGCCTGTTCTATCTGATTGTACTTCGTGACTATCATAAATGAGTGGTTTCGGTTTAAACCTCAATTTAGAGCAGACAATTGCTTGTGGTAATGTATTTAAATCATTAGCATGATAAATATCGGCATTTTGTATATAGCCTTTTACAATCATTCTTATGATAATCGCACTGTTTATAAACCACTTTCTCACTTTTTTAAATTTAATCATTCCAGCCGCTAATAATAAAGACATTAAATATGCAGACATTAATGTGAAGCTGACATAAAATAAACTTGGTATTATAGCAATTTGCACACCTGCAACTACAAGTAAAAATTTCTTTCCATAATCTTGATAAGCTTGTAGTATCCAAGGATAACGTTTTACTCTATGTAGTTTGAACCTTTCAGATATTTCTTCATAAGCTGTAATCATTGGGTTTTTCGGGTCATTTATTGCAATTAGATCAACATTATATCCTGTTTCAGCTAAAGTAGTACATTCTCTATTGACCCTTGCATCATTCGTAAAATGATTCCACACAAACATTGTTACTTTCTTCATTCTATTACCCCATTTAAAATTGAAATAATTAAATTATAAAATGCCTACTTGAAATAGCATAACGTATATCCAAGCGACGCTGAGCATGCCTATCATTGCTAATAAACTTATAGGTCTTTTCTCTTTATGAACATCTTTTTCATTTACTTCTTTTTCTCTTTGTTGCTGGATTTTTATACGTTTATATTCTAACTGCTCTTTTTTAGATTTCTTTTTAACTTTTTGTATGAGATTAACATATCTTTTAACTACTTCTTGTACTTCTCCATATGCAACCATTTCACCGTAATGAATCCATATTGCTTTTTTACACATTTTCTTAATTTGACCTGCAGAATGTGATACAAAAAAGATTGTTTTACCTTGTTCTTGTAATTCATGCATTTTTTCAATACACTTATTAGAAAATGTTTCATCACCTACTGATAATGCTTCATCGACAATCAAAATATCAGGATCAGTATGAATCGCTATTGCAAAGCCAAGTCTTGATTTCATACCGCTAGAATATGACTTTAAAGGTTGATAAATAAAATCATCTAATTCACTAAACTGAACTATATCATCAAATTTTTCATTGATTTCTTTTTGAGACATACCATGCATCAAACATTTATAATGTATATTCTCTTCACCTGTGAAATCGGGATTCAAACCTGCACCTATAGCAATTAAAGATGGCTTACCATTTGTATAAACTGTGCCTGATGAAGGTTCGATAACCCCACCCAATATATTTGATAAAGTTGATTTTCCTGAACCATTTAACCCTATTATTCCAACTGATGTACCTTCTTCAACTTCAAACGAAATATCATGAAGAGCATAATATGGTTTTGATTTATAACTTAATCCAAACGTAAATAATGATAATAATTTATCTTTTCTACTAACATTTAAGTCATATACTTTAGATACATTTTCACATTTGATTTTATATGTTTGTGTCATGCGTCTCACCTTTTCTTAAAAAAGCAATTAATTTTTTAATATTGTCTTCCCATATTAAGTGTTCATCCCTATATTTTTTCGCATTTTCGGATTTTTGAATTAATGATTTTTCATTACGCTTTAATGATTCTATTTCATTAACAATTGTATTAACGGAACATTGTTTTCTCGCAAATCCTAAATTATATTTTTGAATAATCGCTTCTGTAGGACCGCTAATATTAGATATAGGCGGTGTCCCTACACCGATTGAATCTATAATTTTACCTGGCATAACGTTCATAAAAACTTCAGATGATTCTAATATAGAAAGTGAAACATGATGTTTTGCTATTTCTTTTAAACACTCACTTCTACCTAAAGGTTTCTGTAATTGAATGTATGGTAATTCACGGACTGCATCTCTAAATTTAGTAGCTTGTACACCATACACGATTGCTGTTAAACTAATTTTCTTTTCATTTAACTTTTTGCAAATCTCTATTAACTGGTTTACATCTTGAGCATATCCAATATTTCCAGTATATATAACACTGAAATCACGATACTTTTCTTCTGTTTTCAATTCAGTTTTCGATAAACCATTAGGTAAATAAAATATAGGTATTTTTGTTTTTAATTTTGACTGAATATGAGATCTAAATGCTTCATTATTTATAACAATTTTGTCTGCTTCATTATACATTTTTCTTTCTAGATACTTAAGTAATGGCATAAATAGACTAATATTAACGTGTTTTAATCCATTTACACTATCTGGCCATAAGTCACGAATTTCCAGAACATAAGTTGGATGTTTACTTTTTTTGAAAAATAAAGTAGCCCAAGCTAAAAATATATTAGGACTTGATACATAGACATAGTCATAATCTTTATCATGCATTTTCAAGTAAATTCGAAGACGCATATATTGTTCAATATAATAAACCAATCTCATAATAAAGTTGCTATTTTGTTTATTACCGTGCATTTTCATTCTTATAATTTTACTATGTTCTAGTTCATTTAAATCTTCATCTGTAAAATATGAACTATCTTGAAACAAATCTCTATTTGGATATGTTGGTTCAGTTGTTAACATCGTTGGATCTGCGCCTTTAGTTTTAAAAGCTTTAAACATCATTCTCATTCTATTTGCAGCAGAACCAAGTTCAGGATAAAAATTTTGTGAAATCATAAGTAATTTCTTTGTCATTTCAAAAACACCCTATAAGTAGTCTAGTAATCTTCGTTTAAATCTTGAGTGAACAAGTGAACCAATTAATATTAATAATATTGTAATTAACCAGAAATAAATATGGTCATGCCATTGACCATATATTGAAACATTACCATGTACAAAGGCTGTTCTGTACACACCTACTAAATATGCGAAAGGATTTAAGCTCGCAATTCTTTGTAAAATACCATGTGCTTCTTCCATAGCCCAAAATATTGGTGTCATAAAGAATAGCATTCTTATAATATTTTGTAATAAGTTTTTAGTATCTCGTATAATAATAACTAAAGTACTCATTATTAATGAAATACCAAAAATAATCGCAAATGATGCAACGATAAAATATATAAACCAGAAATAATGCCACCATGGTACATAACCATTTATAACAGAAATAACAAATAATATAGACGAAGTAATCATCAGATTAATCATATTATTTGTTAAAGCTATAGAGATAAATATTGAAGATGGGAACTTCATTTTGGATAATAGACCAACATTACCTTGTATGGCAGCTGCTCCAGTATTAATTCCTTGGGATATAAACAGCCAAGGGAACAAACCTGAAATTAAATGCACTAAAAAGGGAACACCTACAACTTGAGCACTTGCATCCCCTCTTAAACCTAACCCAAATACAAGATAATATACAGCTACTTGAAGCATAGGCTGTAATATATTCCAAAATACACCAAGATAATGATTAGCGTATTGACTCTTCATATTATATATCGCTAGTTTAAATATCTTGGGTAAATTATAGATTTGTTCTTTAAATATCTCTGCAACAATTTTCATGCTTAACGACCTACTTGATTGTTATATTTTTAATAGTTCTATCAATCATTTATTAAAAATGTAAAAACTATTGTATTTCTTTTTTTAAATTTTCTACATAATTGATTAAATCATTATCTTCTGGTCTCTTATATTGATCGTATAAAGCATAAATATCTAAAAATCGCTTTATAGCTTCTGTTCTTTCTTCAGGTTTTACTTTTTCTAATCGTGGTAAATACCACCCTTTAACGTAAAAATTAAATCTATTTTCTAAATAAGAATTCATTAAATCATGTTTTTCATAAAATGGTATTCTTTCAATTTCTAACGCATAATATTTTTCGAATAACTTTTTTGATACTGAATTTGTAACGGACCCTGTTACAGCAGCATAATACATATGAATAACATCTTTAACTGCTTTTACTTTATTTGTATGTATCATCAATTCTTGGAAGAATAATGTATCTTGACCTGCAGCGCCTTCAATCATTTTAATATTATTATCTTTAATGATATCAGCTTTTATAATAAGAGCCTGTATACTTTGTGCTCTTAAACCACATTTTTTCATATATTTTTTAGGATCGTTAATTAATAATTTACCATCATTATATTTTGTTACAGTACCAGCATAGTTAAAAATAGCTCGACGTTTATTGTCTTCTTTTATAATATTTCCTATTACCATATCAACGTCTTTATTATTTTCGATTTCTTCTAATAATTTAGCATATCCGTCACCCGTCGCTTCATTGTCTGGGTCAAGATAAGTAATGTATTTTGTAGAAGCTAATTCTGCACCTTTATTTCGTGGTCTAGAGGCACTTCCAGAACCATCCTCGTATGCATGATAAACAATCTCTGGGAATCGACGTCTTAATCTATCAATTATCGCAATTGTTTCTTTATCAGTACTTCCATCATTTACAAAAATAATCTCCATATTATTAAATATAGAAGAACGTCTTAAACTTCTCATACATTTATCTTCTAAATATGTACCATTATTATGAATTGGTACAATCACGCTTAATTTTTTCTCTTGATTATTTTGACCGTATAAAGAAGGCTTATAAATTTCTGACTGATCAAGGTTGTATCCATTATTTGTTTCTTTTACTTCTAAATTTGAATCTATAACATCTCTATGATACATTGTTAAATATTTATTTTGTACTTTTTCTATATATTGGTGTGGTTCAGATTGTTCATCTTTAGTAACAAAATCTACATCAACATATTTAAAAGCTGAAATTAAATCTTCTAAATAATACTCTTCATATTGTATTGAATCATTCATAAAGGTTATAAAGTCATACTTTTCTTGTTCAGCTATAGATTCATTTTGCTCAATTACATCAAAATTAACATTGAGTTGTCTTCTCAAAATTTCTTCCATCTCTGGTGTTTTTTTATCTACAACTACTAAGATTAACATTTCTTTTTGAGACGGCTTCTTATCGATATAACTAAAGATTTCATCTAATCGGTGATAAGTTGTATGATTACGCATCACACTTCTAATACTTTTAGCTTGCATATCATTTAATTCATAATTTTTATAGCCATTCATAATAGTAGCAACGTCTGATTCATGATTTACCATGAATATATTCGGAAATTGGTTATTCACACCTACTGAGTAATTAGATAATATTAAATTACCAAATGCTTGCAATTCAAAAATTCGATTAGCAAACATTGTTTCTGAATATTTAACTGAGTTTACGTTTATAGCCCACCTATATATTTTATGTATCTTCATCAATTCTTCATGATCAATGGGCATTGTTAAAAATGGTATATACTTCGATGGGAACTGATAACGTTCTCTTCTTAAAGGTAAATTACGATCTATAATTGTTAAGTCATTATCATTTTTAATCAATTCATCAAACATTCTAGCTGATTCTTGATTTCTAACTGGATACTTTTTAGTCCAGCTACCGGCAAATATAACATCATTATTATACTTTTGATTATCCTCTTTTCGAGTATCAATAGGGTTATGATAATGAGGATTAACACCAAATTGTAAGACATGAACATTTTCATTGTTACAATAAGCTTTATAATCCTCTACGACTTCAGCTGCTGATGTTAAAATGACATCACATTCTGTTGCGATATCTTTATACAGATGGAAGTTAACAGGGTCTTCTTTAGAATAAAATACTACAGGAATATCCATGCTTTTAGCTTTTCGTATACCTTCCATTAACAGTTGTCTTTTCTCACCATTAACAGAAGCTAAACCCGTCCAGCTATCGTCTATTCCTTTCCAAGTAGTTGCTACAATTAAGACATCCATATCTTGATTTAAACCTTTAAATTCACTATTTATATAGACGATATTGCCAATATCTTTAAATGAATTATATAAAAATTCATCTGCTACTAAACCTACGTTATACTCAGACTTTTTAAATATTCTAGATTTATTAGAAGAGATAGATTGAGATAAATATTGTTTATGGTTTTCAAGAAAATCTAATTTTGATTCCACTGCTACTCTTTTATAATAATTTTGAAGATTTGTATTATCTTTTACTTTCTTTAGTTTATATATTGCATGCATATAATCATTTTCAACAATTTCTAAAACTTCTTTTAATTGTTGTGTTTTGCTTTTATCATCAAAGTTTGTAAGTTCGTTTTTAGTGGTTTGAATTGGAAGGTTTTCTTTTTTTGTCGATTTATTTATGTTCATCTCGATCTCCTCCTATTTCTCCAAGTCCAGTATTTCGTTTGGATTTTACCTAATTTTGAATTTCTTAAGTTATGATATAACTGCTCATATCTACCTATATCTCCAGAGTTATTTGTATGTTTATATTTTTGTAAAGCAATATTTTCTTTTATAAGTTTAGTTATAGCAACCTTTGATTCATTACGCTCATCTTCGATTCTAGTAATAATATCAAGATTTTCTAATTCTTTTTCTGTATATGATTCATATGAGTAATTTTCCAAATGGTTAAATAACGTTATATCCTCAAAATCTGATATGCTAATCCAATATTTCTTTTTTTTAATTATGATTCGTGCTGACTGGGCTCTTGTAAAAACTAGATCAACTTTTATATTTTCACAATTAATACTTTCGGAGAGTAAATCTAACGTTATAGACTTGTTCAACGAACTATCTTGATAAAATGTTGTTGATTGTTTAATTGCTGTATTAGTATTGCATACAATTGATCGATCAATATCTTTTGCATAAACAAAACCTGCAAACAATCCTTTATTAAACACCGCTTCTACTACTTCTCCTTCATATATATATAGTGCCCTAGATGAAAAGTTTTTCTCATTAAACAATAAATTATAATCGACTTTAAACCCTAATTCTCTATTTATTTGTGGTGCGTTAAAGTTAGATAAATCTACTCTAACTGTATCGAACGGTTTAGAAATCAATTTGATAGAATCTTTTAACTTAGTCCAACCTATCAAATTTGTACCTTGAGCTATTAAACCATATAAGTCGTCACCAATATGTTTTATTGAAATAACTTTCAATACTTTGTGTAAATATTGAGTTACTAAACCTACTGATATTTCTATATTATCAGCATCATAAACTTCTTGATTCTCTTTCTCTTTTAAAATTATTTGAAAACTTAATCCAGCATTAATATATGGATTATTTTTATCAATCATAATAGACCCCTCATTTTTTACTTATTGAATGAATATATATTTTCTTTACCAAAAGTATATAAATTACCGTAATTATAATATTGAGTATTATTAAAATCATTTTTAACGATATTTTTAGTATCAAATATAATTTTATCTCTCATACCTTCGAATTCATTATCTGTTAATGTTTTAAATTCAGAGTGATCGCTTAATATTAATACTAATGAAGCATCTTTCACTGCTTTTTGTACATCTTTTTCAACAAATGCCAACTCAACGTGAGGGTCATATGCTTCTATTTCTAAATCTGTTTCTTTTCTTAATTCATTGTATATATCAAACGCCGGAGATTCTCGTACATCATCTACATCTCCTTTATAAGTTAAACCAAATACAACAATTTTATTTCCATTTACTTCGTTCAATATTTTTTTAGATTCTTCTATAACGTATTGAGGCATTGAGCGATTAATCTTTCTACCTTCTTGAATTAAAGTAGTAGTTTCTGGGTCTTTCGCAATAATAAAGTAAGGATCCACCGCTAAACAATGACCGCCCACGCCTGGCCCTGGTAAATGAATATTTACTCTTGGATGTTTGTTAGCCATTTTGATAACTTCTAGTACGTTAATATCTAAGTTGTTACATACCATAGCGAGTTCATTTGCTAAAGCTATATTTAAGTCACGGTACGTATTTTCCATCAATTTACTCATTTCAGCAGTTTTAGCATTCGTTTCAATCATTTCTCCTTGAACAAATGTTCCATAAACTTTTTTACCTGCTTCAACACACTCAGGTGTCATACCACCTATTATTCTATTATTATGTACTAGTTCATGTAGTATTTTTCCAGGCAATACACGTTCTGGACAGTGTACTAAATATATATCTTCACCTATTGTAAAACCTTGACTTTCAAGGTACGGTTTCACATGATCGTCAGTTGTTCTAGGTGCTATTGTTGACTCGACTATTAAAGTATTACCTTTTTCTAAATAAGGTACGATTGATTTAACAGCGCTCATGACAAGCGTAATATCACAAGATTCATATTCGTCATTATTATTAGGTGTCGGTACTGCGATGATGAATGTATCTGCTCTTTCTGGTTCTAAACTTGCTTTAAATTTATCTTTTGCAAGAACTTCTTCATATGCTTCTTGTAAACCTGGTTCTTCAATATGAATTTGTCCGTTATTTAATTTATCTACTGCTTCTTTATTGATATCTACACCAACTACATCTACACCATGCTTTGCAAACATAATTGAAGTTGGTAAACCAATATATCCAAGACCTATAGTTGTTAATTTCATATTATAACCATCCTTTAATAATAAATTGTTAAGCTATTACTTTTGTAATGTTAAATACATTGTAACGATTATAAAAGCAATAAACAGTCGATTAACAGATACTTAAGGAAGGGTTTACAGTCTTTTATCAAACTTTACAATTGCTAAACAATATAAAGTAAATAAATCACGAATATAAATAAAAAAGACTAGGAAAGTTAAGTCCCAGTCTTTTTTAAATATTTTTCTATATCTTCTTGAATTATCGGACCAAATGTTTTTGAATAAGTATTCGTCATGTGGCCTTTATCCATGTATACGACGACATTACCGATTACAGGTACGAATTGTCCGTTTTTCTTAAAGTATTTTGTATAATCTACATATTCTGTGTTTTTAGGTGTTTCTTTTAATTGATCCCATTTTGATGTTTTCGGCAATCTATTTTTTGCATTCATTTTTTTGATTGTTTCTTTTTCACCGACCTTTTCTAATGTTTCAGGTACATTAAATTCATATCTGGGATTATCTCTTATTGCTAAAATAGGTTTCTTAGTATCAGTTATGTTATTAAATTGTTCAATTTGTAATGGATCTACTTTACCATTTATATCTGAACTGACATCTGCAGTTGTTACAACTAAGTCGATATCTTGTTTCTCAATTTCTTTTATTAAATTCTTATTCCATTCTGTACAGTCTTTATCAGCATCATTTGTTGTAAGTACACATCCTGATTTAGTCATATTTAATACTCGATAATTTTTTTCTTTTGCTGCTTGTTGTAATGCGCCTAGCCAATGTTCAGCATGTGAACTTCCGACTAATGCGATTGTTTTATCATAATTTTCTTTTTCTCCATATTCTCCAACGAGTACTTTGGATTTACCAATTGCTTGATGCACTTTATCTTTAGATGAATCAGGTGTTTCATCTCGAATATCTGAAAAGTTTGGTATATGTTCACTTTCGTTGTTACCTTGCATTTTTTTATCTATGACCATAGCTCCTGGATAAGTCTTACTTAATGCTTCTTTTTCTTTATCAAATGGAGAGTTTAAAATGATTACGTATAACGCTGCTAATACACATATATTTACCGCTAAACCTACTCCCATTTTTTTGAATGAATTTTTATCATTTTGATTTGTTCTAATAGGTTTTTCAATATAGCGTGTCATTAAATATGACAACAGCCATGATAGTATAATAATGCATATTCCTATAAAAACCCCTGGTCGATTATCATTATGATATTGATAAAACGATAAAATAACCCAATGCCATAAATATAAACCAAATGATAAACCACCAATTTTAACCATTGCTGGTGAACCTAAAAATCTTTTTACACCGAATTTAGTTTCGTGATTTCCTGAAACTAATATGAATACGGCACATAACATTGGCCATAAAGCGATATAACCAGGAAACATTGTAGATACGTCAAATAATATTCCTGTTAGTATAAGTCCAAATAGACCGACCCAACCGATTATACTCGCGATATATCTATTCACTTTAATTTTGGATAAATTAATTGCTAACAAACCACCTAAAGAAAATTCCCATACTCGTGTAAAAGTATGAAAATATGCCCACGGTTGGTTTACATGGGTTAAATAAATTGAATATATGAGAGATGTTACAAATATAGTCCCTAAAAATAAATTCATGATATTAATAATATTTAAGTTTTTCTTCTTTTTATATAACAAAAATATTGCGCTAAATAAAATAAACCAAATAATATAAAATTGACCTTGTATTGACATGGCCCAAAAATGTTCAACGGGTGTTTTCATCTGATCTTTATCTAAATAATCTGTACTAGATAAAGCGAGTTGCCAATTTTGATAATAAAATAAAGAAGCGAATATTTCTTTAATTGTTTTTCCTAAAATAGATTGTGGTAAAAAGAAAAAACTCAAAATTGCTGTAACACATATCACAGTTAATACCGAAGGGAATAAGCGCTTTATTAAACCTTTAATATAGGGTAAAAATTTAAATTCACCTTCTTTATTGTATCTTGAAATAATAGAGGTTGTGATTAGAAACCCTGAAACAACAAAGAAAACATCTACGCCTCCGGACACTTTACCAAACCATATATGATATATGGCAACGAGTAGAGCTGCAACTACTCTTAAACCTTCTATTTCTGGCCTGAATTTACGTTCTATGACAATCGGGTTATTAACCATATTCAAAACTCCTTAAAATATTATACAAAGGTAAGTATATCTTTAAGAAAATTGAATATAAAGGTTAATATATAAAATTTACAATATCTTAATACTAAATTAAAAATAGAACAAAATAAAAATATTTTTTCCTAACAAATATCAACAAAGCAATAAAAAAGTCCGAGACATTATTCATGTGCCGGACTTTTTTTATTATTTAATATCTAATGATTTAATAAATTCTTTAACATCTTCTGACATTTCATCGTTGTTTAATGCAAATTGAATTGTTGTTTTTACAAATCCAAGTTTCTCTCCAACATCATGACGTTCCCCTTCAAAATCATAAGCAAAAACTTGATCATCTTGGTTTAATCTTTCAATAGCATCAGTCAATTGGACTTCTCCACCTGCTCCTATTTCTTGATTTTCTAAGTAATCAAAAATATCGGGTGTTAATACATATCTACCCATTATAGCTAAGTTAGATGGTGCTGTCCCTTCAGCTGGCTTTTCAACAAACTTCTTTACTTCATACAATCTGTCTTTCGTTAAAATCGGGTCTACAATACCGTAACGGTGTGTATCTTTATAATCTACTTCTTGTACACCAATGACTGATTTACCTGTTTTATTGTATTGTGTTATAAGTTGTTCGATTGCTGGTACTTCTGACTCAACAATATCATCACCTAATAGTACAGCAAATGGTTCCCCGCCTACAAATTGTTTAGCAGACCATATAGCATGACCTAATCCTTTTTGTTCTTTCTGTCTTACATAGAACATATTAGCTAAATTTGTAGCATGTTGAACTTTATGTAATAATTCATGTTTATCTTTTTCTTTCAGGTTAAGTTCTAGTTCTAACTGATTATCGAAGTGATCTTCAATCGCTCTTTTATGTTTACCAGTCACAATAATGATATCCTCTATACCTGCTCTTACCGCTTCTTCAACGATATATTGAATTGTTGGCTTATCTAATATTGGCAACATTTCCTTTGGCATTGCTTTTGTTGCTGGTAGAAATCTCGTTCCTAAACCTGCTGCTGGAATTATAGCTTTTTTAACCTTCTTAACCATAGTCATTCTCCTTTAACATCAATCAATAACTATTTTATCTCTTTTATATCTTTTATAAATTGTGTATATATAATATTTTCGTCAAACTCTTTTACTTTTTGCTCAGCATGATTGATTATATTTTGTATATTTGAATCTTCATAGTTTTGCATAATATGAGTTAAACGATTGCTAAAACTTATTATATCATTTTTATCTATTAAATAGCCATTCACTTCATTATCTATAAGAAATTCTGGACCATAACAATCGTGAAATCCTATTACTACACTTTGTTGTAACATCGCTTCTAATATAACTAACCCGAAACCTTCAACTCTCGAAGGCACTGCAGTAATTTTACTTGTAGATAATACTTTAGATAATTCATTAGTTGTTTCTTTAATCTCTACAATATCTTCAATATTATATTCATTAATTTGTTTCAAGTATTGATTCTTTTCTTGACCTGATCCATATAAATGTAATTTATAATCCAAGTCTCTCATTGTTTGTTGTATATTATTGATACTTTCAATTAATAAATCGAAGCCCTTTTCATGTTCAAAACGTCCTGCCGCTACAATCAGATTTTCTTTTGGTATACTGTATTTATGTTCTTTTAATATATTAGGAACAATAATAACAGGTGTATGTTTCAACTCTTGTTGATAATCCAATTGATCCTCACTCGTAAGCGTCGTGACAATATCTAAGTTTTCATATCCTTGAATTAAATCATCTTGATATGCTTCTTCATGAGCATGCAAATACATATGTTCCATACCTACTTTAAGAATGTTACGAGGGGCAAATTCTGCAACAAGTAAATTATAACTTGCCCTTGTACCTATAAGAACATCTGTATCAACACGTTTTATAGCTTTTATTAATTTCTTTTCAATATAACTTGAAAACTGATAAAATCCAGGTTCATATTTATTAATAACTTTTGGTCTTATAAATGATGTATATTTATTAATTCTATTCATTACTACATTTTGTATACCTTTAATTGATCTCTTATATTCTATTACAGGTATAATTTCAATTTGTTTATTTAAATTAAAGTATGGATTTGAAGCTGCTTTAAAAACAGAAATAATCTTAACTTTATGCCCTTTTTCACTTAGTACATTTGCTAAATTCGATATTGATTTAGTTGTACCGCCCATATGATAAATATTATGCACGATAAATGTAAAAGACTTCATGTCATCACCTATTTTTATTCATATGTTTATCAATTATACTTTGTATTGTTTCATATGAATGATTATTTTTATTAATATATTTGCTATTTACTTTAATATAATGTTGATTTGATATTGCTTCAAACATTTTATTAGATTCAAAATATTGATTTTGATTAACTGTATTAAATACTTCTTCATATAAGCCACGATGATATTTATACGATTCAAAGTCAGGTGTATATAAGTATACTTTCTTATCAATCGTCAATGCATCAAATATAATCGAAGAATAATCACTTATTAACATATCAGCAACAAGTATTAATTGCTGCGTTTCATAATCTAATGGATCAATATAATTTGTTTTTTTTATATTTTTATCTTCTATATGACATTTATAAATAATATTATAATGATCAGTAATTTCTTTTGGAAACTCCAATAAATATTGCTCTTCTTTATTATCTCTCCATGTAGGCACATATAATATCGTTTGTTTATGATTATTTAATTGTAAGTCTTCTTTTATTTGACTAATCAATTGGTTATCCTCATTATGCTCTATCAAAAATTGATTTCTTGGATATCCACTGCTTATTATTTTAGTTTCTTGCATAGGAAAAGCAGTATTGAATACTGAATTAATCTCTTTAGTATCAGTAATGAAATAGTTATGTTTAATCAACTTATTATATTTACGTGCTCTATAATTATATATATTTTTATTTTGATGAAGTTCATTACTATCTAAAAATAGCTTTTTAATTGGCGTACCATGCCACAATTGTATGATAGTGCCATTTGGTTTTAAACCGTCAGGTATATAGCTTTCTAGTACTAATACTTGTGCTTGTTCAATTAAGTTTTGAGTTTCAGAATGTTGGGGAGAAACAAAACTTTCACCTTGCTGTTCATCTGTAATGAAATATACAGTAAAGTTCGTATGATTTTTTATATATTCAAATAAATATTTAGAATTTCCTCTGTAGCCATAGTCAAATCCTAAAAATACAATATAAGGTTTAATAGCATCCTTATTTTTATGATATATATTAACTGCATTTTTCTGTTTCTTTAATGATTGATGATGCATCTTCAAATAGATTTTATTAGGTAATTTGAAATACGAACGGTACATTACCTTATCTATCATTCTAGCATTATTAGGTAAAGTTGTATTCTTCCTATTAAATTGCGCCTTTTGATTGTTAAGTAATAACCATTTATTTAAATAAAAATGATTAACGTAATCATCATCTTCATAATTATTTAAATCTAAATAATTATTTGAAGATTTCTCATCAAAGTCGAAAATGACATGACCATTGATGAATATATTTTCTAATTCAACAACAGCTTTAACACATATATCAAGAAGGCTCGCCCACTCATGACGGTCAAGCAACCATTTCAAATCTTCTACTTTAAAAATAATATTCGGATATAGAACATTATTACTAAACCACTTATTCGCAGTTATTTTTCCATCTCCAAAATAACGACAATCATTTATGTAATAACCATTCACAGTAAAATCTACAACAGCAGAATAATTATCTAAATTTAAAGTTTCTAGAACATCTTTATTAATTTTAGTAGTATTTTCTTTTAATATGACATGTGAAATATCAGAAGAAAGTTTATTAATTATTTCTATGATTTTTTCATCATTGTTCAATTCAATTATTTTAATCATATTACACCTCAACCTATTTCATACTTTTAATAAAATTGACTTACTCTTAACAATGAAACACTAACTAATGAAATAATACCTTTAATTAGATGCGAGTACAAACAGGTTATACGATACACACAATAAAAAGCAGAAAAAATTCAATCAATACGAATTTTTTCTGCTTTTATTTTTAAAATAATTTTTCTACAATTCGTTTTGCTGCATTACCTTTTTCAAATGAACAGAATTTGTCGTAGAATTTATCATATTTTTCTTGATAGCTTTTATTTATTGTTTCAATGTTTTTAATAGAATCAATTAAAGTTTCATTGTCTTTTAGCAATGGTCCGGGTGCTTCATCTTCAAAATTCATATAGAATCCTCTTAAGTTATCTTTATAATGATCTAAGTCATAAGTGAAAAATAGTAATGGCTTTCTTGTATTCGCAAAGTCAAACATTACTGATGAGTAATCAGTAATACATATATCACTGATTAAATATAAATCGCTAATTTCTTCGTAATCAGCAACATTATAAAT
Source organism: Mammaliicoccus sp. J-M40 (assembly GCF_022386395.1). NCBI lineage: Bacteria > Bacillati > Bacillota > Bacilli > Caryophanales > Staphylococcaceae > Mammaliicoccus > Mammaliicoccus sp. J-M40. Next base: position 21,976 of record NZ_JAJNIQ010000013.1, on the reverse strand, counting down.
AAAGTCTTCTAATGATTTATCTATAATTATTTTATTGCTAATTATGATATGAGGTCTTAGCAATAACACGTACTCGTCACCTAGTCGTTCTTTCATTTGATGTAAATCTAATTTTAAATTGATGAGATGTTTTTTAGCAGCAGAAACTTCATCATCTCTAAATGTTGGTGCATACAATATCACTTTTTTATCTTTTGGTATAGATAATTTTCGTTTAATTGTCTTTCTCTGTTCTTCTATTAATTTTTCATCTTGGTAGAATATATCATTTCTCGGATAACCCACTTCTAACATTTCTTTATTAAATCTAAATGCTGATTTAAAGCATTCTGTAGCATATGGACTTGGAGAAACTAAATAATCCCATTTAGAAACTGACTCATTAATACGATTAATATAACCTTCGTCTCTACCTTTAAACTCGTCTACATCGTTTAACATCTTCTTAAGTGGAGTACCATGCCACGTTTGAATAAATACAGTTTGTTTTTTCTTTTTAATGTAATAAGGGAAGTTTTGATTGTTTATCCAATATTTCGCAATCGATAAGTATCTATAATAGTCTGGGCTTAACCTTTTAACTGTAATGACATTTTCATCGTCAAATGGATAAATTTTATTTGTTACCCATACAATTTTGTATCCTTTGTCTAATTGCTTAATTTGATCATAAATCATTTTCGGACTATCCGTAACTTGTTTTCCTAAATTACTTTCAATTACGATTAGCTTTTCATCAATTTTTGCAAACCTCACTAAAAACTTATTCATATATGACATTGCATCAAAATATCGTTTATTTTTTCTAAATCTCATAAATATATGTTGTGATAATATATCATATTTAAGTATATCTTTAATTTTATTTTTACGCTTAAAATCTTTTGCTGCTTGGTAAATTCTCTTAGAGTTATCAGTATCTTTATGTTCAATAAAATTATTAGCTTTTTTAATAATAGATGCTTCATTTATGAAATTATTATCAATATATTCTTTTGTCGCTACTAGTACATCTTCTGCTTCATCATATATTCTACCAGGCAATTCTTCATCTAAATCAAGATGTGATGGTAAATTACCTATAAATCTATCCCTATCAAATTGATAGTAAATAACTGGTCTTTCTAAAAAGCTAAAATCAAATGCTACGCTCGAGTAATCCGTAATCATTAATTTACTTTCTTTAATTAATAATTGTACATCTACTTCACCTTGTCTAATAACCTTAATGTAGTCAGGTATATTAAACAGATCGACAAATGCTTGCATATTTGGATGTAAACAGAAAATTATATCTATATTTTGTTTGTTTGCTATCTGTTCCCATTCTGGTTTGTTTAATAAATCATTATAGTATTGTAGATAATCTGATTCTAATAAACTATTGATGTTAGTTATCCAATCTCTCCATGTCGGTATAATGAGTATTTGATTCTTTTGAGTTACATTATCCTTAAATAATTCATCAAATCTAGATAAGCCCGTTGATTTAATTTGGTAGTCATCGAATAATAAATCTCTATTTACAATTTGTTTCTCTCTTGGTGAACTTGTTATAAACATATCGACGTTAAAGTCTTTTAACTGTTTACCATTAATCTGAGTTAAATTTTTAGTACCTAGCACGCCATGTTGCAAGAATATACGTTTGGCCCTGATTTTTTTGATATAATTTGCTTCGTGACTTGGGAACAACAACTCTGTATGATGCGTACTGCATATTATGTCAGCTTTAACCATTAATTCAAAATGCTCTTTTGATTTAAAGTATATGACGTTACCAAATGGTTCTACATTCTTTCTTTCTTCGGAATCTTTATCTATCACGTAATAAACTTCTTCATTTGGATGTTGTGTTCTCATATATTTAAAGAAATGATAACCATTATCTTGAGCTTTATAAGACTTTTCACCAACGATCCATATTTTATTTTTGTTAAATGTATTTTTTATTAAAGTTGGATAATCGTGCATTAATTTTTTATATGCATTGTAATCTTCGATGTCATATTCATTTATTCTAAATGATAAGTTTCTACCTTTCATTGTAAAGTAAGGTACTGCTGTTTTAATCTTATCATTTTGTTCTATTGATATTTCGCCTTTAGATAATCTCTCCACGAGTATTCTAGGGTTACCTAATTTAACATTAATAGATTCTCTAAATTCTTGAATTTTAATTTCTAAAAATAAATCTATTATATCTTCAGAATCAAAATCGTTAAGTAAAAATTGTTTTAAGTTGTTAATAATATCTACTTCAAAATCATAACTTATTGAATTTAAAGATTTATAGACATTAAATACCGTTGTATTTAATGGAACTTCTATTACGTTTTCGCTTAATCTTGATGTGATTAATAATTTAGCGTCTTCTAAAGATGAATTCTGAAGTGAAAACTTCCCTTTTATAAATGCATGTCTATTGTTTATTGTTATTTTATCTATATGTCTTCTTGCAAAATAAGTCGAAATTGGTATTTGTGTTTTTTTAGTAAATTGCAATACGCCATTTTTTGTTAAGTATGGTGTTAAAGTAGCCTCTTCATTAACAACTGATTCAAAGTTATAAATCTCATAATCATATTTTTTTACGTTTACTTTTTGAATAGATTGAGTAATACCATCTGTTTTTTCAAGTAAGAAAAAGATTGTTTCTCTATCGTATTTATCAAACACATTAAGAATTTCAAATAAGTTGATGACGAACTTGTTTTTTACTTCTGTTTGCTCAAAACTAACCTCATCAAACTCATTTTTTACATATACATTTTTAATATTATCTATTGTTTGATCAAATTCTAATGTTAAAAGTTCTCCTACTTGATATATGTTTAAAGTCTTCATATCAATGTAACTCCTTTTTTGTTTGTAGAGAAGCAATGATTTCATTACCAACTCTATTAGTTGCTTCACCATCATCTAAATAATTATATTTTTTATTAAAATTAATATATTTATCATCTAATGGAAGTGTTTCGTAATATTTATTTTCAATATATTTTATTAAGGCTTCGCTTTCTGTAAAAATCGGACCTGGTAACCCTTCTTCATACGGTGTATAAAATCCTCTAATATCATTTGCATACTCATCTTTGTCATATGCAAAAAATAAAATAGGACGTTTTAAATTAGCATAATCAAAATATACCGAAGAATAGTCTGTAATCAGTATATCACTCATTAAAAATAACTCGTTTATATCATTTGCATTTGATAAATCATAAATGTTGCTGTAATTATCTAATTCTAAATTTTTAGAAACCAAATAATGTGCACGTATAATTAATATATATTCATCAGCAAGTTTCGATTTAAAATCTTTCAAATCTAATTTTAAATTCAAATTATACTGACCTTTTTCTTCTCTATCATTATCTCTCCATGTAGGCGCATATAATATAACTTTTTTACCAGAAGGAATATTATGTTTTTTCTTCAATTCATTTATATAATTTTTATGATTGAAATTGATTAAGTCATCATTACGTGGGTAACCTAATGTTAAGATTTGGTCATCTTTCAGCTTGAAAGCTGATTTAAATCTACTTGTAGCAATTTCACTAGGTGATATTAAATAATCCCAACGCTCAGTTTCTTTCGTGAACCCATATAAATATTCTTCTAAAGTAACGTCTGGTATCGAGATAACAGTTTGATCATTTGCTAATTTCTTTAATGGTGTACCATGCCAAGTTTGAATATAAATTTGATTAGATTTCTTTTCTATTTGCGGAGATAATCTAATGTTAGATATCCATATTTTAGCTTTATTATACAATTTAAAATATTCTTTTGTATTTTTGTTTACCGTTTGAATATTTAACTTATTTAATTCATTTTTTAATTTCTCATCGTCCACTACTACTACATGTTCATATCCTTTTAATTGGCTAGATAAATATTGATAGAGTTTTTTGGGAGAATCGGAGAATGCTTTTCCACTAAATGATTCATAAATAATTATGTTTTCTATTTTCTGTGGAATGATCATTGCAGAATAATAATTCGATTTCAAAGAACTCAATAATTTCCTGATACGTGAGAATAAATAAGAAAAATAAAATTTTCCTTGGCTCATAAATTTGATTTCTAAATACTTAAAGAAACTTTTCTTTGAAGTTTGATATTCCATCTTATTTATTAATCGTATAAATTGGTCTTTATTGTTAAGTATAAAATCATATTTATAAGGAAAAAGAGGATTCAGCACTTTGTCTAAATACGTATTTAATTTAATCTTACCGTCTTGATTTATTTCATTTTTATTATAAAATATTATCGTTTCTTTAAACGATTCCTCGGTCATTAAAAAAAGTTTCTTATTCATACATACTCCTCTTATTTTAGTTTCAACTGAATTTAATATCCGTTTATATAATACACTAATAATAAACACTATAAAACTAAGGACACGTGTAAAAATATGATTTATTCAAATAGTGATTATATCATTTTAAATATTAACATCATTTTTACTAAGTATACAAATTGTTTACATATATTTATTTATGTATTAAGCTTTAATATATATTAAATGAGGTGAAAATATGCGTAGAGTTATCACATATGGTACATATGATTTATTACATTATGGTCACATTGAACTTTTGAGAAGAGCAAAGCAATATGGTGATTATTTAATTGTTGCTCTATCTACTGATGAGTTTAATAAAATAAAAAGCAAAAAATCTTACTATAATTTCGAACAAAGAAAAATGATGCTTGAATCCATTAGATATGTTGACTTAGTTATCCCTGAGAACAATTGGGAACAAAAAGTTGATGATGTAAAAACTTTCAAAGTGGATACTTTCTTAATGGGTCATGATTGGGAAGGCAAATTTGACTTCTTAAAAGACGAATGCGAAGTTATTTATTTAAAAAGAACAGAAGGTATTTCAACTACTCAAATTAAAAAAGAATTATATGGCAACGAATAGAACACATTATGTGTTCTATTTTTAAAAGGAATATTGTAAAATATTAGAAGTAATGTATTTATAAGTAAAATAGGAGTAACAAATGAAAAATATACTATTAATATTAATGAGTTTAATCATTGTAGCTTTAATTGTTTATATATCATTGAACATCAAATGTTCAAAAGTTGAGGAGCAACAATCAAAACCTATCGCTTCAACCCAAAAGAAAAAAAGTGAAACAAAAGATAAAAATAGCGCTACTAATAAAGAAACTTACAAACGAAAAGATGACGATCCAGTATATAAAGATGTCGATGCATACTTAAAATCAATAAACTTTAATGGAAATGTCACAATATATAGAAAAGATAATACAATGTTTTCAAAAGCATATGGTCAAAAAATCATAGAACATAATATACCTAATGATGAAAATTCAATGTATCTTATTGGTTCTGCAAACAAATTTTTAACTGGAATAATGCTAAGACAATTAGAAGATGAGGGTAAGATTAATATAAATGATAATGTTAATAAATATATACCTAACTTCCAGAATTACTATGCAATTACAGTTAGAGATTTAATGTTTCATCAAAGTGGTTTAGCTAAATTCTCACCTAATTCAAATAGTTTTGGTTTAGACAGTGCAATTGAAAGCATTAAACAAAAAGGTGTTTTACCAGAGAAATATCATCAATATAATTATAATGATGTCAATTACATAACAATTGCGAAAATAATAGAAGTTGCTACAAATAAATCCTTCGAACAGAATTTAAAAGAAAGAATTATTAATAAAGCAGATTTACACTTTACTTCAAGGTATGATGATTTGGAACATGAAAATATTTGGTGCGCGGCTATAAATCCCGGCCTACTCAAAATATTCATACACCTACATATAATTTAGACAAATATGACGGCGCCGGTAACGTATATATGTCCACAAATGACATGACAAAGTTAATACACGCCTTTAGAACAAATCAATTATTAAATAAATCAACTACCCAAAGTTTATTATCAGAAGATGGTAAAAATACTTATCCCAAACCTTATAGGTATGGTTTTTATAAATACAAACATCATCAAAGAGTAAGAGGTATCTTTTTTGCTAATGATATAGTAGCTTATGCAAATAATAATTATATTATTACGTTAGCTTGTAATAAGCTTGATCAGCCTTACGATGGTAATACTGAAAAAGCATTAGAACATATTTTCACTAATATATTGAACCAGCCAATATAATCATTTATAAAAAACAGCAAAATTCTATAAAAGAATTTTGCTGTTTTTTATAATTATTTAACATACTCTATTTTTGTACTACTTTTTTAATTTCATCACCTAAAATTGGTCCAAATGTTTCAGAATAAGTATTCGTCATGTGGTCCATATCTCTGTATATTACAATATTACCTATTATCGGTCGGTATTTACCATTAACTTTAAAATATTCTGAAGGATCAAATTGTGGTAAATCTTTCTCTTCGTTAGATATCTTTTCCCAGAATGCCTCATCTAATTGTCTATTTCCTTTATTCATTCTCTCTATCGTATCTTTTTCACCACGTTTTTCTAATTCTTCAGATACATTAAAATCATATCTAGGAATATCTCTTATAGCCATTACTTCAATGCCATAGTTGTTTTTAACTTTAAGCAGCTGATCTACCATCTGCTGTTGGGTTTTTTCATTTTCTGTATCTGAAGCTGTAACATGGCCTAAAACTAAATCAATATCATCAGCTTTTTCTAGATAATTTTCGACATTTTTCACCCAATCATCTTGCAATGTATTCTCTTTGTATCCAGTTGAGAACCTTGTTCCAGACCTAGTAATATTTATGACTCTAAAGTCATTCTCTTCAGCTGCCTTAATAACGGCACCTAACCAATGCTCTGAATGTGAGCTTCCAACTAACGCAATAGTTGCTTTATAATCCTTTTGCTTACCATATTCACCTACTTTAACTTCAGATTTGCTCATACTTTGGTTACTATTTTCCAAATGAGATTGTGGTAAATCATCAAAGACATTAGCAAATTCAGGTTTGGGTTTGTTTTCTTTAATTTTATCTTTGTCTAAATTGATTGATAAAGCTCCTGGATAGTCTTTATTTGCAACTGCTTTCTTATCTTGTATTTTCACGTATTGATTGTATGATACTAACCCAGTAATTAATAAGATATTAATAAGCGAAATAAACCCTATACGTTTAAAAGCAAGTTTATTAAATTTTGTGTTCCTAATAGGTGTTTCAATATATTTTGTCGTTACAACACTTACAGCTATTGATAATAATATGATGAGCAAACCAGCTACAATTTCAGGATTTAGAAGTTTTATTGTTAAATTATCCATCTTTAAATGTTTTTATTATCTTTTAAAGAAATATTTTTATTTAAAAAGCATTAATCATGTAGTATAGTCTATATATAATAAATATGAAAGTATTATATATAGGAGGTAAAAGATGAAAATCAGAATTTTAATTCCTTGTTTTAATGAGGAAACGATTTTAGATCAAAGTTATCAGCATATTACTGATATTTTAGACAATGATTCTCGAAAAAACAATTATGAATATAACTTATTATTTATAAATGATGGTAGTAGTGATAGAACTATTGAACTAATAAAAAAACAAGCTGAGAAAGACAAAAGAGTTGACTATATTTCATTAAGTAAGAACTTTGGTAAAGAATCAGCAATGTTTGCTGGTTTAACACATAGTCAAACTTATGATGCTGTTATAATAATTGATTGCGATCTACAACACCCTCCTGAACTTATTCCAGTTATGATAGAAAAGTTTAAACAAGGTACTGATCAAGTTATTGCAAAGAGAGATCGTAAAGGAGAAAAATTCATTCGTAAGCTTTATACTAAATTTTATTATAAATTTATAAATAAACTTGTTGATGTACCAATCATTGATGGTATTGGGGATTTCAGACTCTTAAGTAATAGAGTAGTACGTTCCATAGCCATGATAAATGAATCTCAAAGATTTTCTAAGGGAATATTCTCATGGGTAGGCTATTCTCAAGAAATTATAAATTATAAAAATCAAGAGCGTGTAGGAGGAACATCTAAGTGGTCCTTTTTTAAATTATTAGATTATGGAGTAGATGGTATTATTTCATTTAATAATAAACCATTAAGGCTATTATTATATTTTGGCTTTTTGACATGTTTGTTTAGTATAATTTACATTTTATATAATTTTATCAACATTCTTGTTAATGGAATAGACTTGCCAGGTTATTTTACAACTATTTTTGCTGTTTTATTTTTAGGCGGCGTTCAACTTATTTCTATTGGTATAATTGGTGAATATGTAGGTAGAATATATTATGAAGTTAAAGCTAGACCCCACTATTTAATAGAAGATACTAATGTTAATAGTAACAAAGAAACAAAGGAAGGTTACAATGCTAAATAAAATAAGTTATATCGAAGTCATTAAATTTATAATTGTAGGCGTTATCAATACTTTAAATTACTATATTATATATATTTTTTTATTAGATATTTTAACCGTTCATTATTTACTAAGCCATATAAGTGCTTTTATTGTTAGTTTTATACTTTCATATTTCTTGAATTGTTATTTTGTTTATAAAGTTACACCTACTTTAAAAAAGTTCATTAAATTTCCTTTAACTCAAGTTATAAATATGGGGATGCAAACTATTTTACTATTTATATTTGTTCAAATACTAAAACTTAATGCAGATTTTGCACCATTTATAGGATTACTAATAACAATACCTATAACTTTTTTGTTGTCAAAAAGAATTTTAAAAGATTAAACAACACCATATTAAGGAGTACATTACATGCTTACAAAATTTAATAAAATTTCATATATTTATTTATCAATATTTGCTTTTTTTCTATTGTTGAGTTCACTCACTCCTTTAACTGGAGATGATTGGACTTGGAAATCTTATATTGGTATTAAAAGGTTGGAATCCTTTTTCGAAAACTACAATGGTCGCTACATAAGTAATATACTAGAATTAATATTCGTTAGATTTACTTTCGTTAGAATATTAGCTATGGCGATTGGTTCAACATTATTGATTTACTACATGTATAAAATTTCAACTATTAAGAAGAACCCAATATTTATGCTTTATATTTTAGTTTTAGTTTTATTAATGCCTTTATCAGTATTCAAACAAACATTAGGTTGGACAGCAGGATATGTCAATTATGTAATCTCTGTTGTTATAATGCTATCTTTTATAAGGTTATATACAAAAGAAACTTTAACAAAACTTAACTTCTTAAAAATTATTTTTTATTTTTTATTTAGTATTATAGCTATGTTAGTAGTAGAACACGTTACATTATATTTACTTTTCATTAGTTTTCTAATAAATACATTTTATTATGTGAAAAATAAAAAACTAAATGGGTTATACTTTGTTATTCTTATTGGTCACTTAATAGGATCTCTTATCATGTTTACAAATGAAGCTTATATCTCATCAATTACAGGAAAAAACGACTATCAAAAACTTAATAACCATGATAATATTTTTACTAGTGCAATTAAAGTATTTAATGATGAAATGACGTTATATTTCTTTACACATAACGGGTTATTATTATCATTGCTCACTATATTGCTTATTACTATTACAAAGTTAGTTAACAAAAACAAAAAAGTTAATGTCTTGATTTGTAGTGTATTCATTATTTCGATAATTGTTAGTATATTTTTCAATCAATTCAAATATATAAATTCATTAAACAATGTCATACCATCTACACTTTTAATTTGCTCGTTAATCTCTTTAACTATTTTTATTGTTATTAACTTTAAAGGTACTTTGTATTACAACCGATTGTTGTTCTATGTTTTTAGTATGATTATATTAACTCTTCCATTTTTGGTTATATCACCATATGGTGGTAGATGTACATTTGCTAGTCTTATTTTTTTCGTCATGATAATTATAGACATGTCGCAATTCATTTTAAATATACTAGAAACGAAAGATATACATATGAATATGTATATTCAAAAATATGTGAACACATCTATAATTATTTTAATTGTGTTACTTTACATCATTCCTTTATCATTTAATAAATATACTGAAATTAGTAGAGATAATTATTTAAATAATTTAGATAATTATGACAAAGTTATAAAAATAGATCAAATTCCTTTTAAATCGTATCATCATATGCCTGACCCTGTTGAAGGTATATATATGACTAAATTTTATAAAACTTTACACGGTGTACCAGAAGAAACAAAATTATTACCGAAATAAAATTAAAAAGTTTTCAAAATTAAATTTATAAATAAAAACACCCAATCCGTTTAATTAACTATGGAATGGGTGTTTTTAGAATTTTAATGAGCTGATTTACTATTTTTATTTTTCAAATCTCTTAATGTCATTTTAGTTTTTAATTTTATTGCTTTCATTTGGTAAGTTCTGTATGTTTTTTTAGTATGATACATGTTTAATGCTCTAGATATACTAACAAATTTGTTATGTCCTACATGAGTAGATATTGCTAATACTATGTCTTTTAATTTCTCTTTGTGCTCGTTATCTACATCTTTAATTACTTTTAAATAATTGGTCGCTGCATCAAGTAAACTATTTAAATTCTCTGTTTTTAAGTAATTATTTCTAATTAAGAAATATATGATTAGATAATCCATTCTATAACTATAATATTGGGATACATTATCCTCTAAATTCTTTAATATATTTAGAGTTCTTTTTCTCACTTTAGTTGCATCATTTAAATACTTATCTATATTTTTATAACTTGTTGCTACGATTGAATCTTCATTTCCAATATTATATAAATAAGTTAATTCATCTATAATTGTTATCTTACTATTAGCCCAAGCTGTTAAATTAAATGTATGTTCCTCACAAAATGTGATATCTTCATCAAATCTTATATTTTCTAATACTTTCTTTTTATATAATTTGCCATATGGACCTATAGATTGAATAATTTCTGGAGAATGATTTAAATCTGTATCTGAGATTGGCTTCAAGTCATTAAATGTCTTAATAGGTCGTACTTCTTCACCTACTAGATGTGATATTTGCCCAACGACAATATCAGTATTATTTGCTTCTATTGCTTCCACCATTTTATCTACGATGCCCTCACCTAACTTATCATCAGCATCACAAAACATAATGTATTCGCCAGTCGCTATACTTATACCTTCATTTCTTGTCGCTGCAGCACCTTTATTTTCTCTATTTAACAGGACAATATTATCTTGAGATAAATCACTTATTACTTCTGCACTTTTATCTTTAGAACCATCATTAATACAAATAATTTCATGGCCATATGTACTGGAAATAGATGCTATTGTTTCTTTTATTGTATTTTCAGCGTTGTAAACAGGGATAATAATACTTACTTTCATAACATCATTCATCCTTTTGTATAAAATTTATTAACTTTTCAGTTGCATTAAAATCTGTATATTTATGCCACATTGGTTTTATATCTTTATTTATTTTGTTTTGATTTACAAGTGCGAACAATTCGTCTTCATTAAATGCTTTGTTCATCTTTGTCATTTCATAATAATATTCATTTAAACCTCTTTTTTCATTATACATATCTTCATCATAACTATAAAAAATAATAGGTTTATCTAATAAAGAAGCTTCTACACTTAAAGAACTATAGTCTGTAATAATTACATCAGCTATTTCAACTAAAGTTTGGATATCTCGACTGTCTGATTTCTCACTATTTATACTAGGATGTAGTTTAGTGATTAATTGATATTCAGGACATGCTTGTTCAAATGCTTGTTTATTTATAGTTACAATTTGATCTGTATAATCTCTGTATGTTGGAACATATAACGCTATCTTTTTATCTTGTTTAGGTCTCGTTATTTTATGCTTATATTGATCTAATCTTGGTAAACCAAATGGTAACATTTGCGATTCTTTAGCACCAAGGCTTCTTATAAATATATCTTTCATGATATCTGAGCTAACTAAATAATAATCTGTAAATTGATAAACGGATAAATAATTTTTAATTTGTCGTTTATTATTTTGATTAATACTTTTGTCTTCAAGCCCAAATGTTTTTAAAGCTCCAGCTGCATGCCATGTCTGAATAATTTTTTGGTTTTTATTTTTTTTAATTCCGCCTAATAATAAATAATATGTATCGATAATTACTGTTTTACTACTTTTAATAGCTTTAATTTGTTGATATAAGTATTTGTTTTTCAAATTAATTACATTTTCAACATCTATTGATTCTACTTCTTTCATCCATCTTGGATGTGCAATAATCGTTATTTTATAATTTTCTTGCTTCAATGCTTTAATAATCGGTAAAACGTCTTCTTTAAATGTCATAAAAACGACCACATGGTCTTGCTTAATTTTATGATTAATAAGCTTATCCAAGCCATATAATAAATACAAATATATTTGTTTAATGATATTTCTTAACATAGTTACACAACCTACCTAACTTAAGTTGAATTTATAAAATAAGGATTACTCATTTGAGCAATCCTTATTTGAATTATTTAGATTTAAATAAAGTCAGCAAATCTTTGTCTGAATTTAACATGTAGTATCGATCCAATTACAAAGAATAAAGCAATGACGGAGACATTATAAAGAGCTAGTCTCCAATGCTCAACTATGTACCAATAATCATATAATATTGATGCCCTATACGCCTGAGCGTAGAAGTATACGGGATTAAATTTCATAAACATTTCTACTATAGAACCTTTATCAGGTACGAATAATATTGGTGATAAGTAAAATAACATTCTCAGAACTGCTTGCATGGCCATTTGAGTATCTCGAATTAACACACCTAAAGTTGATGTTAACATCGAAACAGAAAAAGCAAATGCATATACCATTGGTAAATATATAACTAATTGAAAAACATAAACAGACGGGAATATTCCTGTAGTCATACAAATTAAAATAATAACTAAAACTAAAATAATATGTCCATAAAACCTACTTGTTAAAATATAAGCAGGAATTGCTGATAAAGGAAAATTCATTTTTGCTACTTGGTTAAATTTGGTAGATATAGATTTTGTGCCTTCAAGAATACCTTGGTTTACAAAGAACCACATACTAATACCTACTAATAGCCAAAATATAAATGGTATGCCGTCGACTGGTTCATTTTGACGTATACCGAAACCAAATGCAAACCAATAAACACCTATTTGTAGAATAGGGTTAATTAATTCCCATGCTAAACCTAGATAATTATCATGGTTAGAAATTTTCAGTTGAAAGCGCGCTAACCTTTGAATTAAATAAAAGTTTTTAAAGTGTTCCTTTATCACTGTTAATACAGCTTGCATTAATATCACTCTTTCGCTTTTACATTTATAACCTAATCATAAATATAGCATCATTTTACGTTAGATGATATATTTATAACGGTTAATAACAGAATTATAGAATATATATAATTTACATTATTCTCACATAATTTACAATAAATTTACTAAATCGATAAAATAATGCATAATAGATATGTTACTAATTTTAAGGAATGGATACAAATGAAAGAATCAGTAGTTATTAAAAACTTAACAAAAGAATATAAAATTTTCAGAACTAATAAAGAAAGATTACAAGACGTTTTTATCCCAAATTTTAAATCTAAACGCTTTTTTGCATTAGAAGACATTACATTTACTGCCTATGAAGGAGATATCATCGGTCTAGTCGGTATTAACGGATCAGGCAAATCAACATTGAGTAATATTATTGGCGGTTCATTACAGCCCACTGAAGGTATTATAGAACGTCATGGCGATGTAAATGTTATAGCTATCAATTCTGGTTTGAATGCACAATTAAATGGCGTTGATAATATTGAATATAAAATGCTTTTATTAGGATTTACTAAAAAAGAAATAAAAAAACTAACACCTGAAATTATCGAATTCTCAGAGCTAGGCGAGTTTATATACCAACCGGTCAAGAAATATTCTAGTGGTATGAAATCTAAGCTTGGTTTTGCAATAAATGTCACGGTTAATCCTGATATTCTTGTAATTGACGAGGCTTTATCAGTCGGAGACCAAACATTTACTAAGAAAAGTTTAGACAAAATGAACCAATTTAAAGAAGCTGGAAAAACAATATTCTTTGTAAGTCATAATATTAATCAAGTTAAAGATTTCTGTACAAAAATAGCTTGGATTGAGGGGGGAAGACTGAAAGAATTTGGTGATACAGAAGAAGTGCTACCAAAATACCAATCCTTCCTAAAAGAATTTAATAAAAAATCGGCTAAAGATAAGAAAGCTTTTAAAGACGAATTAGATGCTACAAGATTTTACGTTAAATAAAAAGATTTCATACTCCCACCCTAATAGCAGAGACTGAGACACAAATGAATGCCTCAGTCTCTTTTGTTATATTGGAAGTAGCTGACTGGATTAAAAATGTACTTATCTCAAGTTTTTTCAACCCTAGTCATTCTTGGCAAGACAATTCTACGAAATCTTTCAAAAAAATTTTCTGTCCCGTTCCTACTTTTTTATTAACATTTCATTATTTCTATCTTTGTTACACCTTCACTATTTGAACATCTTATTAACGTTTCTTGTTCTTCTTTATATAACTTTTCATTTATTGAAATTGGTTGTTTATATTTTATTTTGAAACTGTTCCATTCAACGTTATGTAATAGCCACTCACAAACAAGTTGTCCTGGAACAATTTCATCATGTACTGGGTTTGAATCCTCAATCAATTCTAAATAGTTTTGAACCATTCGATGATCAAACTTCATTAATATTCACTCTTTTCGACAAATGTTTGTTTTATTTTTAAATAAGTTGTTTTATCTTTTGAAATCATTAAGCAAAATGTATGCAGTTTATATTTTTTTAATTGCTTTGAAGTCTCTTTATATAATGTTGCATTATATGGGATGTCTACTTTTAATCCTTTGTATGAATTAACTTCAGTTTCTCTTAATAAAATTTCCTTATTAATATAGCGACTAAATATTTTGAATTTAGGCCAAACTTTTGCAATATACAATGGTGGAACATAAAGACTATCCTCGTTTATAGAAACTAACATTTTATAATTTTCTACATCTTTAAGATTAAACGAAACTTCAATCTTCTCTTTTCCATCGTTTAAATAATATCGCATTTCCCATACCGCCTCCTATACCCATCGTAGCTATGGAATATTCCATTTGCTTCATATGATATAATCTCGTTACTAGTTGTGCTCCACTAGCTCCGTATGGATGGCCTATTGCCAATGCTCCACCATAAATATTAAATTTAATATCTGGAATATTTAACAACTCTTTTGATGCTAGTACTTGTGAGCTAAATGCTTCATTAAATTCAACGACATCAATATCTTTAATTGATAAATGTTCTCTTTTTAATAATTTTTCAACTGCTGGTACAGGTCCAATTCCTAACAAATTAGGATTCACGCCAGAAACAGCACTATTCACAAATTCTAAACCTTCTTTATAGCCTAATGAAATAGCTTTCTCTTTACTCATAATAAGCAGCAATACTGCGCCATCATTTTTCATACAACTATTACCTACTGAGACCGTGCCATTTTGAATAAATGGTTTTAATCTAGATAAAGTCTTTAAATTTAATCTAGGTTTTATACTTTCATCTTTATCAACAGTTTCATTTCTTACTTTTAGTGGTAAGATTTCTTGTAATAAATGTCCTTGTTTAATAGCCTGCAAAGTCTTTTGATGGCTACTATAAGCATACTCATCTTGAGATTTTCGAGATAAATTATATACTTGTGCAACATTTTCAGCCGCTTCAATCATAGAAGGATCGGATTCTTCTGATGCAAATGAAGCTCGCTCATAAAACTGTGGAGGTTCAGTTTCATATATTGATTGTGGTCGTTTTATTCTCCAAGGAGCTCTACTCGTGCTTTCAACACCTCCAGCTATATATACTTCTCCAGCATTTGCTTGAACCATCCTACAAGCATATGTAACAGCTTCTAATCCCGAGCCACATTGTCTATCTATCGTTACCCCCGGTATATGTTGTGATAGTTTAGCTTCTAATAAAGATTTTCTAGCTATATTTCCACCGTTCCCTATCACATTTCCCAAAACAACCTCTTCTAAGTACTCTATTGCTTCATTATGATTATCTTTCAAATAATTATAGAGTGGTTTTAATAATTCTTCAGGTTCCAAATGTTTAAGAATGCCGCCATATTTTCCAAAAGGAGTCCTTTTTGCTTCTACAATAACTGCTTCCATTTTGCACCGCCTTCTTTATAAGCCTCTTCTATCAAATTCCTAGCTATTTTATGACTAGATGTATATAAGAATTTTTGAATTTTAATGAGTTTTGATGGAATTTCATATCGGTTTAAACCTATGCTTAGTAATGTACGTTTCAATTCCACATGAGAAAGAAATGTACTTCCTTTATATAACAAAACCGCTATTTCACCAAATTTATTATGTTTCTCACTTAAAATCATTACCTCATCAATACCATCTAATTTAACTAGTTCTTGTTCTATGATTTCTGGGTAGATGTTTCTTCCTCCTATAATTAGCCGATTGCTTTCTCTACCGTATAAGTATAGTTCTCCGTTTTCAGAGAGAGAAGCCCAGTCACCAACCTTCACCCAATTTACTTCTATATTATCATCTAAATATCCGCTAAAAGTCATATCACTTTTAACGTACAATTTACCTATATTATTTTGATCTTTATCCTTTAATTTCACTTTCACGCTTGGAAATAAATAGCCTACTGAATTATATGCTGCTTTACCATCTATATTATAACTAATAAAACTAGCTTCAGAACTTCCAAAAAACTCAATTAATTTAATTTCAGGATATATTTCTTTAAATTTGTTGAACATTGGAAGAGAAAGTTTAGAACCAGAAGTAAATATAGTCTCAACTTTATTTAATTTTAGATTATGATTCATCATACTGTGTAACATTGTAGGTACTATAAACATTGCTTTTGAATCTGTATTTTGTTGTAATACTTTTGACAAAGATAACGTATCAAATTGTACCTGCCCAATAAATGCTCTACCAGTACATAGTGCATAGATCATAACATATAAAGATAATGAATGAGCATGAGGCCCTGGCGCAACTAACACATCGATATTATTATCAATTAACATATCATTGTATTCAAAAGATTTAACCCACGATTCATGATTTCTCAAATATGCTTTAGGTAATCCTGTTGTTCCTGAGGTAAATCCAATATGCAATATATTTTCTAGTTTTTCTTTATGTGGCACATTATATTTAAATACATTTGATTTATTATTAATCAATCCATCAAGGTTATATTCGTCGATTAAGGAATCCAATCTATCTTTGTTTAAATGAGGGTCAATTACACACGGTATCTGTTTATTGATTAAAATAGCAACATACCACTTTATAAATGATATTGGGTTTTCTATAGCAATACCTATTTTCGCATTATTAGGAAATTGTTTTAATTTATAAACTAAATGATGTGAATCTAGCCATAATTTTTGATAGCTCACTTGGTCATTTCCAACAATCATAGCTGCATGTTTACTCTTGTTTACTACTTGTCTCTCAATTAATGATAATATATTCATAAAAGTGACTCACTTTCTAATTAAGTTAGTTTTATTTTATCACTTTCAAAAATAAATAATAAAAAATACCTTGTTATAAATTAAACTAATTAAATAGCTAATTCATATAACAAGGTATCTAAAATCATTTTGATTTATCTCGTCTTCATATAATCATGCTTGCCTTTCTTAGGCACTATACGTTTTTGAATTTGAACTTCTTTCATAAAGAGTGGTATTTTCATCGCACGTTCAACTCGTTTTAAATCTGTAATAATACGATATAACCATTCTAAGTTAAGTTTTTGAAAGACTTCAGGAGCACGTTTAACGTTACCACTAATAACATCAAATGAACCTCCTACACCCATCATAACTGTGTGTTCAAAATGGTGACGGTTGTAATAAATCCAATCTTCTTGTTTAGGGAAGCCCATTGCAACAAAAATAAAATCAGGATTGAATTTTTTTACTTTCTTCGTTACTTTATAATCTAATACATGTTTATAACCATGTTTATGATCAAATGTAATGTTAGGATATTGTTCTTCTAATATCTTTCTTGTTTCTTTAACGCCTTCTTTTGAAGAGCCGAGTAAGAACACCTTCTTACTGCTAGCATTTGCGATATTCAACATTTCTTCCATTAATTCAATACCAGGTACGCGTTCTTTTAATGGTGTTTTTAAATATTTGGCAGCTTTCACAATACCAATACCATCTGGAACAATATAGTCTGCATGTTTAATGCGTCTTTGGTAATGGTTATTGTTATATGCATAGTGAGCAATCTCTGGATTTGCAGTTACGATAAAGAGATTATCAAATGTATCTTGATTGATAAAATACTTCACACGATCTAATATTTCATTTGCCGTTAGGTTTGCAAATGGCAAACCAAGCACATTAATCGTTTGTGGTTTTATAACATCGTAAGTATTATCTTTATTCAGTACTATTTGCTCACTCGCTCTACTTAAATCTTTTTCAAGCACTTTTGCCATTTGTCTCACCTCACATTCTTCACTATAATTTACACCATTTCCATAAATTTTACAACAATTTAACATTACAACAATTGGTTTAAATAAACATAATTCATTTAAATTGTTGAATTTTACTTGTAAAATCGAGTATGATGTATAATATGCAAAAATAAATAAAGACTACAGACGGAAGGGTATATATATAATATGAAGAGATTCGCAAAAATAGGCTTAATTTTAATGTCAGTCGTTCTTATGATTTTACCTGTTGTATTCGGCCTAATGCTTTATCTTGAAACTAGAGGTGCTATTAATGATTCCTTCCTAGAATCCAATAAAAGCAAATCTTCTTTAAGAGATAAACCAGTAGATCCTAGTTTAGATCATGTATCAGTATTATTTTTAGGTGTCGATGATAGCTCATCAAGACGTGAAGGTGGCCAAAAAGCTAATCAATCACGTACAGATGCTATGATTTATACAACATTTAATAGAGATAAAAAACAAATTAGAATGGTTAGTATCCCAAGAGATACGTTGAGTTATGTCCCAGCAGTGAAATATTATGACAAAATCACACATGCTCATGCTATTGACGGTCCTGAAGGTTCAATGGATAGTGTAGAATCAACTTTAAATGTTCCTGTTGATTACTACGCGAGAATAAATATGGAAGCATTCGTTGAAGTAATAGACGAACTTGGCGGTGTAGAATTTAATGTGCCATTTGATTTAAATGAACCTAACACGGAAGATAAAGGTAGAATAAAAGTCAAAAAAGGTAAACATAACCTAAGCGGTGATGAAGCACTAGCTGTTGTCCGTTCTAGAAAACAAGATTCAGATTTAGAACGTGGTAAACGTCAAATGGAAATGATTAAAGCAATCATTAGAAAAGCGCAAGAAACAAATTCTATTAATAAATTAGATGACTTAGTGAAAATAGTTGGTAAAAATGCTAAACATAATTTCTCTTTCAAAGATATTCAAAATTTAGCAACAACTTATTCATCTAGTAAAGTTAAAATCGAATCTGAACAACTAGTTGGTACAGATTCTAATGTGAATGGTGTTTATTTCTTCAACCCAGATTTAGATAATTTAGTTAAACTCTCAAATAAATTGAGAAAAGACTTAAAATTGTCAACTACTAAGAAAACAGATTTTATGAATTATCTCATGATTCAAGCGTATGGTGATTTAATGCCGTATGTTGAAGTTACTAAAAAGCAGTTACAAGACGGTACAGCCGATACAGATGGTAATGATACCGTTGAACCTGCTGTAGAACCGGCACCTGAAGAGTCTGTAGAACAACCACCACAAGAGCAGGAACAACAAGTACCACAACAAGAAGCAGTACCAGATCAAAATGTTCCTTCCAATGATGCACCTGCACAAGAACAGGAACAACAAGTACCACAGCAGAATGCACCAGCTCAGGAAGCTCCATCTCAAAATAATCAAGGATTTAATCAAAGTGCAGAACCTAGCCCAGACCAATATTAAGAAAGGAGGCATAATATGACAAAGCGAAAAACATACGAAAAATATGAACAAATCAATAAAATGTTCGATGCATTAGAAAATCAAATTGTTCATGCGGGAGATTTATCACACTTCAGAAAAAATCTATATTTCGTTAATCATGAACATCGGGAAAATTATGAAGCTTTAATAGTTTATTATAGTCAAGCTGAAAATGACCCTGTTGTTGATGGCGCATGTTATGTCATTGCGATACCAGAAATATTTAATGTCATCAATATTTTTGAAAATCCACTTCCTTTTTCATGGGTGTATACAGAAACAGGCTTAACTGAAGAAATGCAATCACTAAGTGTGCACTTACAATACCTTGTAGCAGCAGCACTTGAAACAAGTCAAATTCAAATTTTTACACCAAGCGGCTATACAATGGGTGTAACAAATTGGAACATTCACCAACTAAGACTTTTTTGGCAATATACAGCTATCGTCAGAAGAGAAGCATTATAAATATAGATAAAGTTCGGAAATCTCTTTCCTTACAAAAAGCTCACAATCCACTGTTTTTCAACAATTGGATTATGAGCTTTTTTTTATATTTCATTTTAATGTATAATAAATCCATTCACTTTTAGGAGGAAATATTATGATAAAAATAGTTGAAAATGATAAAGAGAAAAATGATGCGCTTAACATTAGAAAAGAAGTTTTTGTAAAAGAACAAGGTGTAGCTTTAGAAGCTGAAATAGATAAATTTGAAGATATAGCTAAACACGTTATTCTATATCATGAAAACCAACCTGTTGCTGTTGGTAGATATAGAGCATATGAAGATGGCTTAGCTAAAGTAGAACGAGTAGCAGTGTTAAAACCATTTAGAAGTTTCGGTTACGGCAAAGATGTGATGAATTTTATAAATGAAAAAGCAAAAGAAGATGGTTTCATTGGAACAGCATTAAATGGACAATCACATGCTAAAGTATTTTATGAAAAATTAGGGTATAAAGCTGAAGGCGAGGAATTTTTAGAAGAAAACATCCCCCACTTTTACATGAAAAAGCTTTTTTAAGTTATAAAAATTATTAATACAAAATATTAAAGTTAGATTACAAATCTGTGTTTTTAGGATTATTTCTTCTAATAACCTTTATACTTAGTATTAAATAATATAATACCTATTTCAAAGGAGATTGTATATGGATAAAAAATTCTATTATAAGACACCCGCAATTGTTGCCATGACGTTAGCAGGTACGACACTTGTAACTCATCAAGTTAATGCCGAAGAAACAAAGAGCAATAAAGATTCGAACATCATTGAACAACACGATAATGCAAATCAAATTCAGAAAGAAAAACAAGAATTACAAAACCAATCTTTAAATATTTCTGGTAGTAAAGAATACAAAGACCCATCAATTATTGGTGACGTTGAAACTACAGAACAACAAACTTCAAATGAGACTACACAAGAAAATAATTATTCCAATGTAGCTAATAATCCTATTGAAAATTCTAGCAATCAAGAAAAGGTCCAAGATGACGCTACATCTGATAATGTTAATGCTGAAGATAATACATCTGACGTAGAGCAAGACTCTGATGAAAAACCTAATGATCAAGAGCAAGCCAAAGATGACAATACTTCTGATGACACTACATCTAATAATGTTAATGCTGAAGATAATGCATCTGACGTAGAACAAGACTCTGATGAAAACGTTAATAATCAAGACCAAGCGGAAGATGACAATGCTTCTGATGACACTACATCTGATAATGTCACTGCTGAAGACAATTCTTCTGACGTAGAACAAGACTCTGATGTAAATACTAAAGAGCAAGCGGAAGATGACAATGCTTCTGATGACACTACATCTGATAATGTCACTGCTGAAGACAATTCTTCTGACGTAGAACAAGACTCTGATG
>NZ_JAJNIQ010000012.1:0-83406 GCF_022386395.1 Mammaliicoccus sp. J-M40 | reverse complement strand
CACCTCTACAATATTTTCTTAGTCGATTACATTGTACTAAAGTGAGCTATATTTGGCTCTTTTTTTATTACACAATTATATGGACATATTCTCATCACCAACCAAACCACTCCTTTAATAAAAATATAGCTAGCTTACTCTAGTTTATAAATTGTAATATGTAACTTTAATGTAAAAATATTACCTTTTACTCATTTAGTTAAAGTTTTACAATATTGTTAAGGTAATTATATACAATTAAAGCTCAAATTATTATGCAATATCTGATAATTTTCCAAGTAATTATTTTCTATCAAGGAAAATAAATCCAAATATAATAACCATAATGAGAAAATATCTTTTACTAGACATAGTACTACTGGTGCTAATATTGGAGAAGATATATGCGTAAACGGGTATTCAATGTAGCCTATATTAATAGAGATAGTTATACTTTTTTTAAGAAGAACATCAGAAATTAGAAATTGCCTTATTACAATTGTTATTTATGACGGCACTATCTAGATTAAAAAATGTGTATGAACTGCTAATTGGTTTAATCACCTGCAATTAGATTTATATTATAGAAAGTAATCCATTAAAGGTGTTTTAATA
This sequence comes from Mammaliicoccus sp. J-M40, assembly GCF_022386395.1. Lineage (NCBI taxonomy): Bacteria > Bacillati > Bacillota > Bacilli > Caryophanales > Staphylococcaceae > Mammaliicoccus > Mammaliicoccus sp. J-M40. The sequence continues at coordinate 82,812 of NZ_JAJNIQ010000012.1, read as the reverse complement.
TATAATTTCTAATAAGAAAGGGAGTTTTACATGGGAAGTTTTATTTTTACAGTTTTATGGTTTTTTATTTCAATTGCTTTTCTAACAATGTTTATCATCACCATTGTTAGAATTGTTAAAAAAGGAAATATTAAAGTTCCTATAATTAGTTCAATAGTTTTATTTCTAGTAGGTTTCGCTTGTTTTGTTGGTATTTTTGTTGCATTACCAGTAAGTGATGATTACACAGTCAGCAAAAATGATACTGAAACAATAGACAAAGCTAAAAATACTACTAATAAGAATTCTGAATCTAAACCTACGAAACAGTCTACTGAAGAAAAATCTACTGTAGAACCTTCAACTGAAGAAGTTAAAACGGAAGAAAAAACTACTGTAGAATCTTCAACTAAAGAAAGTTTAACAGAAGAAAAAGAAGATAATAAACCTAATAGAGAGCAAAAAGCAGCTTTGAGTAGTGCTAAATCATATTCTGAATATCTAAATATGTCAAAAGAAGGTATCTTTGAACAATTAACTTCAAAAGCTGGTGATAAATACCCAGAAGATATTGCTAGATATGCAGTGGAAAATTTAAAAGCTGATTATAAAAAAAATGCTTTAGAGTCTGCCAAAAGCTACATCAACATAATGGATATGTCTAATGAAGAATTATGCGATCAATTAACATCAAGTGCTGGTGATAAATTCACACCAGAAGAAGCTCAATACGCTATCGATAACTTGGATAAATAAGTAAGTACCTCACCTAACACGTGAGGTTTTTTAGTAAGGAGTGTAAATATGAAAGTTTCTAAACATGGGAAAAAATCAATATAATTTCAGCTTTTGAGGGAAAAAGATACAGAAAACTTTGTTTTGAATCACCCAAAGATGCTAAACATCATGGGAAAAGCATTTACTAGAATTGATACAAGGTTTTAAATCAGTAATATTATGTTAAAAGTCTTACTCGATCAAATTATCAGAACCTTATTAATCTATTCACAAATTCGCATACTAAAGAAACTATAAGAAAACTTAATGAATATATTAAATCTAGTTTTGATGATGCTGTATTTGATGGACTTATGAAAAAGAATGTTTTTCACAAAATAACATTCAATGTTAGAAACACTCAGAAAAATGAAAATGTATTATATATTTAGATATGGATTGTATTATGGAGATAGCTTGAAAATAAAAAAGACCAAACGTCAGTAACAGTTTACTTCTATTACACTCTGTAGATATGCACTTTTTCTATGTATATGATAACGTAAAAAATCACCGCCCTTATCACTGGGTAGTTTACATAGTATCAAAACAAGAAGAAATTCGTTTACACTCGTTTCAAAAACACAAAAATTAAGGGGATAAAAAATGAATATCGAACAAAAGCTTTTCGAAGACGCTAAAGCACTAATAAAAAAAAGATATCCAAAAGGATGGGGAGGTGCAGCAGCAATGTATTCAAAAAATGGTAAAATATACACTTCAGTTGCCCCAGAAATCATAAACGCCTCTAGTGCATTATGTATTGAAACAGTTTCAATCATAGAAGCACATAAATACCAAGACATCATAACTCACTCAATTTGCGTTGTTAGAGATGACGAAAAGAGTGAATTTAAAATACTTACGCCATGCGGGACATGTCAAGAAAGATTATTATATTGGGGTAATCAAATAAAAGTCGGTGTAACTAACGAAAATCAAGAAGTTAAATATAAAAAACTAGAAGAATTACAACCTAACCATTGGACAAAAGCCTATGATGATATAGATTTTGTCGAGTAATAAATCATAATTACTTTATTCCAATTGCTTTATTGACGATGAGTATTCTAATTATTTTAGTGTAGTTACGGAGCAATTACCTTAGTAAACAGTAATTCACTATAAACAAAAAATTCCGTTACAACTTCGTTTTTAGTAACGAGATGTAACGGAATTTACTTATTAGCGTCCTGAGAGGGATTCCTCAAATGCCATAACACCAGTGTTTTCAACTACTTGTTGGCGTGTCGTTGGCGTAAATTAAAATATAGTATAAAATATCAACAATCTATATAAAAATGACTAAGCTTTAATACTAAATAATCCACTTTACAAAATAGAACACTTGTTCGTATAATGTAACTATATATTATACGAAGGGTGTTTTTGATTATGAGTAATTACATGAACCTTATGGTAAGTAAATTTGAGTCTCTTGTTTACACACTTGAGCATATAGATCCAACTGATGACGCTGCAATATTTATTAATGATACCTTTATATACAAAGAAAAACAAAATGTCGCTAAACATTTAGAAAAAATCAATAACAATAATTCGAATATCATACTATTTAAAGAGTATCTTAAAATATTGTCGAAAACCTATGAAGATGTTAATATCTCACCAAATAAAAGAATTATGATGATACTTGATTTAAATTTTGGTATATACAACCTAAAGAAGCTTAATGTGGTGATTATATGAAAGTCATTAACCATGATATGCCAGAACCATATAAATACGAAACAGATTATAGAAAGATACCAAGAGAATATCTTAATCCACGTATACCACACGGACGTGGAATGATAAAATGGGCACCATTTGCGACTATGCCACAACAATATGAAGAAATTAATCAACACATACGTGATCAAGATAAAATTGAGAAACCAGAATTAAGCGAATCAGCCCTAGCCGATTTAAACCATGTATTGTTAGAAAAGATGTTTTATAATCCAGTTTCTACTATAAAATACTGGCATAATGGATATATTAAAGAATTGAAGTGTGAGATACACAAGTTTGATAAACAGTTGAACATGCTGCAAGTAATTAATGAAGAGAACAAACAAGTTATGTATTTAGATATGGATTGTATTATGGAGATAGAGTAATATATAAAGTAAAAAGGTGATTTAATGTTTAGAATAATTTTTCACTTAGATTTTAATGATTTAATTCCGAGTGAACCATTGAATTTTTTTACTAGTTTTATTATTCCTTTATTAACTGCTGCTATTGCTGCATTTGCTATATTTGTTAATAATGTTGTTAGTTTACTTAACAACAGAAAACAAATTAAAGCAAACGTAATTACAAAATCCAGAATTGATTGGATACAAGACGTTAGACAATGTTTATACGATTTAAATATTAGATCGAATACATTAAGACTCAAATCAACTGGTTTGCTTATCATGCTTCCCTCTACAAATTATACTCAAGATGAAAAGGATTACTTAGAAGCTTATACGTATTTACAAGCTTCTATTCAAAGACTAAAAACCTACTTTCCTATCAAACCAAAAGACAAAGAGATTTATTCTAAATTATATTCAAAATATATAAATAATAAAATTAGTAATCAAAAACTTGAGTTCGGATTAGTGATAAATGATAAAAACGAATATTATTCACATATTAATATACGCATTATGTTAGAAATGTACGATAGAGAAGTTAATAATAAAGTTAATAATATAATCAACAATTCGAAAAATCTTGTAAAAATAAATCTTAATACAACTATTATATATAATTATGGTAAAAATATTAACCATCATCAAACTGAGTATTTAGGTTTTCAAAAAATATCAGATTGGATAACAGATTATCTAAAAGTCGAATGGGAGGATGCTAAAAAATTCAAAAAATAACCCACCAATTAAGGTGGGTTTTATTCGTAGAAACCTAATTCTATTAATGTATTTTCTACAGCTTGTATATCTATATCTTTAGCTCTTGCAATGTAAGTAGCTTTGCTAAAATAGTTTAAATCTCTAACTAACAAAGGCGTTTCTATATTTATATACGACGGTCTTGATAATCCATATGCCCTCCAATTTAATAGAGGTGGTCTATATTTTCTTTGATGTTCTTCTCCTTGATTAGAAGTGATTCTAAAGAAATATACTTCTTCTTCATCCCTTTCTAAAATAAAGATAGGTCTTTCTTTATTTTCACCTTTATTGTAAGGTTCATCGAAGAAAACTATACACCAGTGCATATCTCCTCGTTCGTATATATTATCCAAAATACCAATCTATATCCGCTTGATTACGTTTGTCTAATTTGATTCGTCCATTGACTTCATTGACTCGTACTGCGTTTTCTTTCAACTTTTTTATGTTTAATTTACGTGTGTTTTTCTTTGTGTACATACTTTCATTTCGACTCTTTGTCATATACATTTCACCATCTCCTCCAAATAGTAAAACGGTATAGATTTTCCTTTGCTTCTATTAACATTATACCTTTTTTAATCTAATGTAAACAAAAATTGTTTGTAAAATATGAAATTATTTAACTTTATAGCATCTACATTTACTTATTAGACATAAAAAATAACCCTAACCTATTTGAATAAGCTAGGGTGAATTTACGGAAGTATACATAAACGGAAGAAAAATGTTTATATATTTATATATATCATCTGAATTTATAACTTGCAAATAAAAAAACACCCTACCTAGTTTCCGCTAAGTAGAGTTTTGTGTAGTTGTTATAATACAAGACTTATAGAATATCACACATTTAGTTAGTCTATTTCCATTTAATCTTGCCCCAATATTTCTCTTTCTTAATCTTTTCTTCTTTATCTGTTATTTCACAAACTGCACAATAAAAGTATCCAGCAGCTGGATTAGTAGGATATTTGAAACGTACCCACCAGTATCCATCTTTCTTAGTTACAGAAATAAAATCTACCCAATCATCTTTTGTATATAACCATGACCCCTTATCTACAACTTTACCTTTTAATCCGGGATTTTTTCTAACTTTGATACCAGTTTTAGATGCGTTAGGATAGAATCGACCCGGCCATTTCCAAGTAATCTTTTTCTTCTTACCTGCTGATGAACCTCCGATTGGTTTACCATGAATACCTTCTGCAAGTTTTTTAGTAAAGGCTTGCAGATTATTTTTAATATAATCCATATCTTTCTTACTCGTAATAAAGCCCATTTCTATTAAGCGATAGTTAATATTCTCACTATAAGCTACGTTAGCATTGAGTAAATCATTTCGTGTTGTAATACCTCTGATTGTCCCTATTGTGTCCTCTAACGCTTTCTGTAGGCCTTTATCAATACTATCAGCTGCATAAGCATTTTTAATCACATGGCCACCACTAGCACTAGAACTTGCACTGTCTAAGTGAAATTCAATGACGCCATCTGGTTTTAATTTGTTCTTAACCCAATATAGACCATATTTCTTTTTATCTCCTCGATTATAACCATAAGCAGTATCTTGATACATATCTTGTTTCTTATCATATAACGTAACTGTGTGACCTGCTTGTCTTAGATACTTCGCTACATTATCAATGATATTCTTTCTGATGAAATCACGTTCATTCGTACCATTACCTGTAGCACCAGGGTCATTATAACCATGACCTGCAACAAGTACAAATTTCTTCTTAGTCTTTGGTTTAGTATTCGGTTTAACAACACTTGTAACTTTATCTTTAACTGTAGATTTAGCTTTGTAATGTGGTCTAATGAAATACATAGGGAAATCATACGTATGACTAATATATTGTGCCACTTCTGTTTTATTTCTTCCACCACCCCACCAGTTCTGATCTAGTGAAACAAAAGTATTAATATTTGCAGATTGAACAATAGCTACATGGCCTGCACCTTCTCCCCAATTGCCATTCCAAACAACAATATCGCCTTTTTGTGGTAAAAATGAAGGTGTATTCTCATACACTGTTGCTAATCCATTAAAGTTATTTTTGAATGGTATATCTTTAGCATATAATCCGTATAACTGACCACCCGTTAAATAGTTCCAATAAAAGTTAACCAAATCAAAACATTGCCAACCATAAGCATTATCAAAGTCCCACCCTTTGCCTTTTAATTTGTTCATATAAGCATGGGCTTGTGCTTTTGTTTTTGTAACTGCCATTTAATTCACCTCATTAAAAAAGACAACCGATAAAAGGTTACCTAAATTTTTATTTATTTTTTAATCCGTCAACTGGTTCTTCTGTCACGGGTGCGTAGCCTGATGCTTTAGCCATTCTCTTTTCAGCTTTATATTTATCTTTCTTCTCATCTGCCCATTTAGCCTCTTTAGTCACAGGGTTGTTTTTCCACCATGCCCAAATACTTGCTACACCCATAAATGCCATTGATATAAATTGGTAAAGTGCATCTTCGTCTACTGGTATAGGGTTAAAGCCACTTAAAGCTAATCCCTGGTTAATTAAAGCTAACATTAATACAATAATTCTTGTGAGTGTTCCTGCGTCTACATTTTTCATTTATATTTCCTCCTTCTCGTATTCATGAATAGAACCTTTTGAGTTAATTTCTTTCTTATACTTCTCTGTTTTGTCTTGTTCATGTTTGTTGCTTATCTTGAAAACTTCTTGGAAACTCTTAAACCCAACTAATGCAAAAATGGCTAAGCCTATATTTGGATATGTGAATAAATACGTTACTGAAATTAGTGTGAAGAAAATACCACTTATACCATTCACAAACATTATGAAACCGTGGTATTTAAAGAACATTGACAGTATATATAGTCCTGTAATAATTAAAGCGAAGATACACCAACCAATTTGGCTCGGTATCACTTTTAATAAAGACTTATATAATTCAGATTGTTCTCTATAAAACAGTTCTTCAGCGAAAAATAATGTTAGTGCGAAGTAAGGTGCATAAAGAATATTAATCTGTTCTATAGTCGCTAGTTTTCTCATTTTTAATCACCTACCATATGCCTAACTGTTTGAGTACGAAACCCACTATAATGGTTATAGCAGTCCCTATACTCCCAGAAAGGATTGTATTTTTTACCGTTTTACGGGTGTCTTTTTGAGCATCTAACAAACCATTTAATTTATCGTCAATCGTTTCAACATCATCGATTAAGTCATGGACTAGCCATTTTAATCCCTTTTCATCTTCTGAAATGACAGTATCCAATTTCAATAACTCTTTTCTCGCATCACTTAAATTCTTTTTTAAATCTTTAATGACAAGCCGTAATTTAGTTGGGTCTTTCAAATCTTCGTTGCTCATGTCATCAATCAATCTGACACCCACTCTCTATAAGTTATTTATATATATAAAGACGCCTACATAAGTAAGCGCCTTGTGATTTATTCTGCTTCGATTGTTGCTTGATATGAATGTGCGTGAACGTTTATATTTGTTGGTTCGTCCACTGCTTGTGGGAACGGGTTCCCTGTGATTTCTGTATATTGTTCTTTGGTTAAACATTCAAGTTCGACAAATGTATAAATATCTAGATCAGTATAAGCATTGTTGTCATATAGATATTTAATAGTAGAAAAAGGTGGGAATATATCGTTACTCGTTACCATCTTTATCACTCTCTTTCTTTTTGTTTTGTTTAGCTAGTGCCATATAACTATCAGCAATTTGTTGATTTTGTGCTTTGGTTAACTTCTCTTGGTCTTTAATCAGACTAGATTGTTTAGCAATAGTCATATTAGCTTGTGCAATCATAATAAGAGTTTGGTCTGGCGTAGTTGGTGGCTCTACAGGTTCCTCTGGTTCAGGGATATAGCCATCTCCACCACTCCATGTTTCTGTATCTGGGTCAAACTGTATTGGCTCATACAAACCATCAATAGGTGGTATTAATGTACTGTTTTCTGGTATATCGTATGAAGATTGTACCAAAATCGGCGTGCCATCATATAGCCATATTTGCAACATAATTAACTACCCCCCCTATTCGTCGATTATCCAACTTGTTTCAACTCGAATATAATCTGAAGTTTTCCAATTATCTAAGTCGTTAGAATTCAAAAATAGTTTTATACTTCCATCTATATCCACACGAACTGTAGCAGGGTTTTTAGTCACAGGTGTTCTGACTAGAAACTCTTGATATTTGTTTGTAATATCTTGTGGTACTCTCCCAATCACCGTTTGTGTAGTAACATTATTGACATGAATTCTCAAGTGTGCGATTTTTACACCATTCACAGTTCTTATTCTATATTCATTACCAATCTCAAATGGATTGTCACTATTTCTTTTAGTAGCACCATTTGTTGTATTCCACTCTATCCAACCTGTGTCATTAAATAAAGCGTTAAATTCTTCTTCGTTCTGTACCTTTTTCCACCCTCTGAAATCTCCATCAGTGTGTATAGTAGCTCTATATTCAACGTTGTTATAATTGGATATTATATATATTTGTTTTCGACCTTCCATGCTTTCAGTAACATCAATTTCCGCAATATATCTACTACCATTAGGGTCTAGTGGCGCATTATAAAGGAAAGCATCTTGAGGAATAACACACTCATATAACCCAGCTGGTAAGTCAAGGATGTTATCATATTCAGAAGCTTCATCATCTAGCGCTCCTAATGCTATACGCCTATTAAAACCTCTTTCTGTAGCTATTTCTTGCCAATCTGACCAAGTACTGTTTTTTGTTCGTATGAATATTCTGCTACTGTTGTATGGTTGAAATATTATTTTTTTATTTGCCTTTGTTCTATCTAATAGAGTTACAAAACCATTAGGTGTTAAATTACTAGGTCCATTCACACTGTTTGTTACATAAAATGATTTAGAACCAATTAAGTCAGCATCAATATTAAAGTCGAAGTTTTTCAATATGTCGATTGTTCCATTTTCATCAGTGACTCTATATTTCTGCCAATTGTCACTAGCGAAAATATTCATTTCCTCTATTTCTTGCTTAATACTATTTCCTTTATCATCAATTTCACTAACAGCACCGTCTTTTGCATCTGCTAAAGCTTGACCATAAGCTATTGCGTTATTTTCTAATTGGCTAATGACTTCTCTATTTCTATCATTCAACGCTTTCATACCACTAGCTTTAGTACCTTCCATTTGTGATACATAATCTTTACCATTAGCTAATGATTCGTTAATCTCGTTAATAGTGGTCATTATGTTTTCTCTGAATTCTTGGAACGTTCTAATCTCGTTAATCTTATCAACTGCTGGTATTGTGTTGATTAAACTATCAGCAATCTTAAAACTAAACTCCACTTCTGTAACAATATCCTCTTTGCCATGTACTGCGATATACAATTGACCATTTACTTTACCAGTTAAGCCCAAGAACTCATTTGGTATTGTATACTTCAAACGCCCGTTCATAGGGTCAGTTGGTTCAACGTCATCTACAATGTAATTCTTGCCATTTTTTAATATTAAGAACACATCAGCGTTTTCTGAACTCACTAATAAAGGACTACCGTTTCTAGTTATATTGAAAACTAAGTCGGCAGTCCCTATATCAGTATTATAAAATTGTATATTAGTATCTAATCTATTTTGTATATGTGCTGTTGTTTCGAGTTTTATTCGACCTTCTTTATTATACATTTAATCCCTCCTTATACTTCATACCATTGTGACCATTTACCTTCTGTAAAACTTCTGCGTTTCATTTTATAACTATCGTTCCTAATAAATGGTGTTGCTACTTGAAACGCCATAACATCATTATCTTTTAATGACACGTTAATATTATATTGTGTAACCATTGCACTACTTGTACCAGGATAAGGCGCACCTTTAGCGTCTTTTAAAGCAAAATAAGTGCCTCCTAGCTCAATAGAGTTTAAATCTGTAACTTGAGGTGGTGAACTATAATTAGTAGCTAACGCTTTTCCCATAAATTGCATATAGTCTTTGGTAACTCTAAACCAAGTGCTTGCAGAATTATAATCATAAAATTTAAAATCATTAGGTGTCATATAGAATTTTTTCTTAGCACTATCTTTATCGTCATAAACTATGAAACCTGAATAATTATTGTATCCAGTCACCCCAAATTCTTGCGAACGTGCTTTGTTAAAGTAATATAGTTCCCCATAAACTTTTTGTAACATATCCCTAACTTCTCCTATATCTGAATAAGCATTTTGGATATCTTTATCCCTTTGTTGCACAATTTCCTTGTTTATATATAAAAAATCAGCAACCTTTCTCTCAGATGTTTTGTTAATGTCTTGGGATTTGTTCACTTTATGTGAGCGTAAAACACAAGATGTAGAACCGCCTCCATCTAAATTGAAAGCAAATTCTACATCGTAATGATCTAATATTGTATTAACAACTTCCTTTAATGTCATACCTTTTTCTGTTGACCACTTATGGTTAGTTTCACGTCCATCACAAGTGAGAAACACAATATCTTTATTTGGTAATTGTGCTATGATTTGTCGTGGGTGACTTTCTGCATCATTAGAACTATATCCAACATCATCGAGTACATTTTTACCAGCAATTATCAATGGTCCAAAACCACTAATTGTATTGTTATACCCTTTACTTCTTATTTCTTCAGCTTTGATACCAGGATGGAACGCTTCTAATTTATTATCGTCACTAATGGCTAATGTCCATCTTTTATCTATTTCGCTATATTCGTCTCCTTTTACACTTTTTAATATTTGTCCGTTTAGTATTTGTTCACCGTGTAATCTTGTAGGGTTTGTGCTAAATGTGGAAGCATTACTCACAAAAGTTGCATTTGTCTTTTTAGCGAATTCAGATGGCGTTATTGCTTCTGGATTATTCGGGTTGTTTCCATACACACCTTTTTTTATTTTAATTAAATTCCCGTTTTCATCTTTATGAGGGATGTAAGTCAAATAGTAAGTTGTTTCATATTTTCTTCCTTTTTGCATATAGACATCATTATAAAAAGCTGTTTGTTCAATCTTTTGTTCGTGTTGATCTGCAAGAACTTTCGCTTTATTTGCAACGTTATTAATTTTTTCGAAATCTACATTCAACCTATCTTGAGCTAAATCATGGAGATTACCGTCAATATCTACTCTCATATCTTTTACTTCTGCTAAACCGTCACCATTTGAACCTTTAACGATATTTTTAACTTGATTCTGTAATCCTTTTAATTCTTTTTCTACAGTAGAGTTACCATGTTTTATTTCATTTGATTGTTTCTTTTGCTTATAATCTTGCGCCAATTTAAAAAGAGTTTCTCTATCTTTTTGTGACATTCTAGCGTTGTGTATCACGTTACCTCTAAACTGGTCATTTACTTTTCTAGGGAAATTATCTTTATATCGTTCCATTTAAACCCTCCTTTATTCTGTCCATTCAAATTGTGCATATATCCAGTTGTTGTTATTACTACCAGATTGGTTAGAACTATCTATATAAACGTTAACTGCACCACTTGACCTAATTTCAACCATAATAGGTTGTCTACCACTACCAGAACGTGAGTAAAATGTTTGAGTGTATTTCATAAATCCACTTGGTAATTGTGCAACTTGTTGACCGTTAGCAAAATTACGGATATTAACACGTATCATTTTTTTAGTGACATATTTTTGGCCAGTCTTTTCGTTTCCGTACACATAAAATATTCTACGAATACCACACTTAAAACCATCATTTTCATAAAGTGCATTCTTGCCATCTGTCCCGACTTGATAATCCATCCATCCTGTATCTTGTATATGGTTTTCTTGGAATGATGACAGACTATTAGCAATATCTATCTGTTCTAAGTAATACTCTTCAAAACCATCTAAACCATCAACATGCGCTCGTGTATAAAATTGTTCGCCATTATCCGATGCCATTTTGATTTCTATATTTTTACTCATCTACTGTTACCACTCCTGTCGATACCCAACTGACGCCACTTGATACGTTAACCGTTGTACTCGTACCATACTTTAAAGCATTCTTAACATTTTTAATGTTACGATTAATCAGTTGTTGTATTTGAATAATGTCTTTAGGTGTATTGCTGAAATCTATCTCAACTGGTTCATTCATAAGTGGATGACTTTCTGTTAACTTCACAACTTTTAAATCAGTATCAAAACCTAACGCTTGATGTTTTAAATAAACAATAGAATTTTCTTTTATCATGTCATTTTCTATATATTGTTTATCTTCTTCGCTCCCTAAATAGTTTGTTGATACTTCGATAACTGGTTCATCAACCAATTGCTCACGTAGTAACTTTTCTAAGTCTTCCACACTCTCAACGTTGTCATCATATACAGTAGGTGCTTTCATGTGGCCGAATTTTTCATAATTATTAGACTTAACCGATTTATAATACTTGTACATTTCCTTACCTTTCAACACAGCTGTCACATTAAGTATGTTTGATTTTTCAGTACCGACATATCCCGTTGGTTTGTTATCTTTATAATTCACAGTTGAATCTTTACCTTTGAATACACCTCTGAATGTGTGTTTGCCTTTGGATAAGTTTTTAGCAATGACTAATGGTTCAGTGACCGTTCTTCTACTCCAAGCACTCATCGTTTCATAGAACTCACCATCCAAATAAAAGTCCCATACGCCACCTTTTTCACCTTTTTTAAAGTTGAACATTAAAGTTTCATTGCCCCAACGACAGTCAACTTGTACCTCAAATGACGCTCCAACTGTTTCTGTTCGCCATGTACCTGTTTTAATAAAGTTACCTTTAAACGTAAGTGCTGGTGTCTTGATAGGGTTGTAGTTCTTCGTTTCTTTAGCAGTTTTCTTCTTACCATAACCCTCAATAAAAGTTTTCATTTCTGTTGTACTTACAGACGCTTGTACATCATCTGTATTGTATTTATATCGAATAACTTCATTAGAGTGTTCGTAAAATGTTACATCGTCATATATATAAATGGTTTTGTTATCTGCAAAGTAGATATAACCAAATAAATCTGCACCTTCGACCAAATATTCTAAACCGTTTTTATCGCCTAGTTCATCAATCACAACACGTTTATTAAAGTTGCCTTTAATTACATATTTAAAGCCTAATGGATTACCTCTGAAACCAAAGTCCAAATACTGCTCTAGTGTGTAACTAGGTTTTATTTCTTCTGTGTCATCGCTGTTCATTTCTTCGTTTTCTAAATCTTTATCTATATAATGGTTTTGAAACTCCATAAAAATATGCTTGCCAACTACTTCATTGACAAGCGTAAGATTATCCGACTTAACGGACGTTGATTTAATTATATAGTCTTGACCTTTCCACTGTAGAATGGCCTCATTCTGTAGCATGTTGAACACATCAGCGTTCACATTCGTTTTGTAAGCAGTGAATGATATTTGACGCTCGTTATTCTTCTCATACTCATATTTAAATGAACTGTAATCAAAGTCGATTAGTATTTCAGCCATTGTACGCTTACGGTCTAATACGATTAAATTTTCCAAATATCATCACCTACCTATACACAAAATTGAATGTGAATTTGATTTCTTTAACTTCTACACCATCGCCTAATACTTCAAAATCGTTATACCCTTCGGCAAGCGTTATATATTCATGGTTGGTGTCTATACCACAATGTTGTTTATTCTTGAATGGATACACACCATTTAATACCAATGTGTCAGTATCACGTATCTTTTTCTTGTATGTGAATTTATCGCCTGTTGTCTTGTTGTGTAGCGTAAAGCCATTAGGTGCGTTTATGTTCATTGTTATAATTAGTTGGTGTCTATGAATAGGTGTGACCGTATCAGTTGAACCATTATAGATTTGGAAATTCCTTTTTGTGTGTACATACTTAATATTTGGATCAGTTACTAAACCATTACCAAATTGCCAGTAGTCACTGTTTAATGAGAAGTTATCCGTTGTCATAAGAGATTCGGAATAGCCTGTTTTTACTGAAAAATTCGCTTCTAATTCTATTGATGAGAAATCTTTGATTTCAGGACTTATTTCTGGATTTTCCACCAAATATTTTACTCCTGGCATTTGAGAATGAAATAAATAATAATTTTCTCTTCTATTAAAGATATGTCTTAATTTTTGTTCAGCAATATCGATACTTGCTTCGTCTTGACCATCTACTCCAAACCTCACTAATAAATTAAAAGGTGCAAATGAGATTGCACCAGTCAATTCCCCATCCACACCATTTATCGTTTTATTATTTGTTACAGTAACTGGATAAGAAGGTTTAGCATCTAAAAATATTAACCCTGAAACTTCTTCTTGAACATCAATAACTTTATTTGATGTCATTAATTTAATCCATCTATCATCCATTAATGCTACCTCCTTTATTCCAAATACTATTCATATAATCATCACCCATTAAGTTTGATATTATCTTAACAGCGTCTTTAGGATTATTATTTGTTTTTCCATCTGAACTTACTGTTTTTATTAACATTTCAGTCAGTTTATTATTATGGTTGTTCAATACTACAATCTGCTTCAACAACTTCTCCATCACGCTCGTATCATTATTAACTGTTACATTAGATTTTCCTGTATCCATACCAAGATAATCCATAATTTGTTCAGTTAATTGTATTGCTCTTGTACGTTTAGTTAATGGTACAATTGCTTCTGCTTTGTTACCTTCACTAATTTGCGCAATCTTATGAGTGGATGATATACCACCATTTGCGTAAGCTGCTGATGCTGCTCTCGGGAAACCTCCCCAGCCATAAGTTCTTACAATGTATTGTAATGATGATATTGCTTCATGTAATGTATTACCAAACTTAGTATATCCAGATTTAGCGTTCGCTCTGAATGTCGGTTCAATCATTTGGAACATACCTTTTGAAGGTGTACCTCTTTGAGCGTTACTATCCCAATTATTCACTGCTTTCGAATCAAAGTTAGATTCACGCTTAGCAAGTTTCATCATATGTTCTGTGATAGCAGGTGATTTATAGCGTCCACCTAATATATTTTGTGCTTGTTTAATAATTTTTCTAGCATAAGCTGCACCTTTTCCACCTGCACCACCTGCTGCCATTGCCTCTTTTACCCAATCTAATGGGTTAATAGAGTCTGGATGGTTATTCCTGAAACCTTTGCCTTTGTTAACTTGCCAGTGTAAGTGAGCGCCAAATGAATTACCTGTATTACCGACTAAACCAATAGTATCTCCTTGATTGATACGTTGCCCTTTTTTAGCGATTTGTTTACTTTGGTGCATAAATATATGTGTATATTTAGATCCATCATAGACTTGAGTTTCATTACCTCCTCCATACGGAGAAAACCATCTTTGGATAACTTCACCATCTAATGGAGAAGGAATCTTCGTTCCAGCAGGTACAGCGTAGTCAATACCAGCATGTCCTCCAGACTTCCAACCACGACCAGGCGTTATAGGCCAATCTGCGAATGGGTTATATCCACCACCAGATGAGCCAAACTCATCAAACATAGAAGTAACTTTATCAGCCATACTTGATTTTAATTTCTTATAAGCGCCTCTTACTAACTCACCAGTATGTGCTGGAATGTTTTTAAAGTTAACACCAAAGTCGTTCATTACTCTTTTGATTAATTCTTTAGGTTTATCGACAAAATCCCAAACATCTTTAACTGATTTAGAAACAAAAGCGGAAGCTTTCCCCACTTGTTTTCCTGCTTCTCCTTTGGCTTTATCAGTAAGTGTGCCAATACCATCTAATGCTTCTGCACCATGTCCTACTGTTTTACCAGTTAACTTCCCAAATGCACCAACTAACTGTTCGTCTAAACGTTTCTTTCTAGGTGTACCAGTACTAAACTTAGGCAATAACCCTAATTTTGCTAATTGTTGCGTTACACTACCACTATGAACTTTTGAACCTGGCTCTAACATTACAGGTACATCTTTACCTTTAGGCATATACATAGAACCATCTTTACGTTCAATGATTTCTTGTGTAAAACCACCTGTTCCGTTACCTGGTCCTTTATCATTCACAATTGCCATAGTCGCTTGTTTTAAAGCACCATCTGAATCAGTTGAAACATCACTACCAACTGTACCAGTAGATAATCTTCTTCCTAACGTACCAGCACTGCCAATAGTATCGATAGTTTTAATAAGGTTGTCCCCAGTTATCGCAGCAGATATTTTATTAACACCAGCAATCATTTTATTTAGACCTTCAATAGCGTTATTAGCTACTTTGATACCTAAATCAGATGCTGCACGTCCCATATCTGAACCTATATCTCGAATATATTTAAGTGTTCTGCCAAGCCATGTTTTGAATCCGTTATAAGTAGACTTTGCTTTATTCCAACCATGTTCAGCAACATTGGTAAAGTTACTTTTAGCACTTCCCCAAATTTCACCGAATCTTGATTTTGCTGTTCCAGCTGCGCTACCAAACCATTTTCCAGCACTTTTACTAACAGATTTAGTAGAACTTTCAGCCTTATCTCTAGTTCTGTTAAATCTATCTTTTGCAGAGTTCCACACCGTAGTGAATTTACTTGTTGCTGTTCCTGCGGTCTTGCCTAACCACTTACCAGCACTACTAGATACATTTGTAAATTTGGATAATGCAGTTCCAGCAGTTTTTCCTAGCCATTTTGCTGCACTACTACTAATACTTGTAAACTTACCAGCAGCAGTGCCTGCAGCTCTTCCTAACCAATCTCCTGCTCCTTTAGAAATTGATTTGAATTTGCTTACAGCAGTACCTGTGGCTTTACCTAGCCACTTCGTCGCACCTTTAGAAGTTCTTAAAAAGCTACCTATAGCTGAACCTGCCATTTTACCAGCGTGTTTACTAACTTTATTTTTAGTTTTCTCCCAAGATGATAGTACATGACCGTTTTGAGAATCTATATTCTCTTTAACGCCTTTATTTTGTTTCTGTGCTTCGCTAACAACTTTTTTATGTTGTAATTTCGCTTTATCTTTCGATTCCTTATATTTATCGTTAGCATCTTTTATTATTTTATCTGCTTCATCTTTAGATAAAGTTTTAGCTTCATCACGTTGTTCAATAGCCCATTTTATAACATCATCACGTTTTTTCTTAGCGTCTCCAATTGACTTATCTCTAGATTTAGCACTTTCTTTAATAACGTTAGATGCTGCTTCCATAGATAAAGCTGATTGATTATTTTTCATTCTTTCGAGAATAACCTTTTGTTCTTTCTCTCCATTACTTAGTGATTCGGTTACTTTTATATCTAATTGAGATTGTAAACTAGCAATTTTTTCATTTTCTTTTTCAGTTAAAGCACGTTTTTCATCTTTAGCAGTTTTATAAATTTCTTGAATCTGATCATTTACTTTTTGAGTTTCATCAAGTTCTTTTTGATGAGCATCTTTGGTTTTTTGTAGAATTTCTTGTTCTCTTTTTCCACTTAGAGCGTCAGATTCTTTAAAGAGTTTAGTTAACTTACCAATTTCTTTATCGTGTCTTTGCTCTAACTGATTTTCTACTTCTTTATTAATATTAGAATATAAATCAGATACAGTTTTATACTGTTCTTTACCAATAACATCATGGCTTATTCGTATTTCTTCTAACTTCACTTTCGCTTTTTCCGACAAATCGGTATATTTACTAAGCGCTTTTTTGGTTCCTTTAGAAACACCTTCGCCATATATATCAACAGTATCAGTTGATTTACTAACAGCATCATCTAGCTTTCCAAAATACAATTTCGCTAGTTGCATATAAGGATTTAACTCTAAAAGTTTAGTTCCAAAATCTTTAGTTGCACTACCAGCCTTTTTAAACCATTTAGCAGAATCACTTATCCAAGACCAGTCTATCGAACTACCAACTTCTTTAAGAAAAGTACCTAAGCTTTGAACTCCACTTCTAAACCAATCAATGTTTTTATATGCATACGTTAATGTACCAGCAACTGCAGTAATAGCTAGTCCGAATACACCTAAACCTTTTGAACCTACTCTTAAAACTGTACTTAGTTTTCCAGTACTTTTACCTGATAAACCAATTAAACTTGTAAATCTTGATAAACCTTTATTGTTCTTGGCAGTAGTTTTAACCATTGATGTTCCAGCAGCAGAATGTGCTGCAGCATTTATACCAGCTTCAACACTATTCTTGGCCATTACTCTGTTTAATCCGGCATAACCTTTCATAGCAGAACCTATACCACGGATTAATAGACCTGTACCAAGTAGTAAAGGTCCAATTGCAGCAGTTATAACACCAAAACCAACTGCAGCTAATTTAGCGCCTTTAGGTAATCCATTTAAGTAATCAACAGTGTTTTTCAGTCCACTAACCATGCCTTTTAAAGCAGGTTGAACACTCTCGAAGATAGATAATCCTAATTCTTCTGCAGCTGAACGTAGTTCTCTTAATGAACCACCAAGTCCACTTTCCATTGTCTTGGACATTGCAGTTGCAGAACCTTCACTTTTATCTATTGCTTTAGATAATTTAGTATAATCAGATTCAGAAGCGTTAATTACTGCTAAAGCACCAGACATAGCCTCTTTACCGAATATAGTTGCTGCTGCGCTAGCTTGTTGGTCTTTCGATAAACCACTGAACTTTTCTCTTAGTTGATCTAGTACATCACGCATCGGCAACATTTCACCGTTACTATCTGTAATCGTGATACCTAGTTCTTCCATTTGGTTCTTCATTGCTTTTGTCGGTTTAGCTAAGTTTGTAAACATTGTACGTAAAGCCGTACCAGCTTTTTGACCTTTAACACCTGCATTACTCATAAGACCAATAGCTATAGAAGTATCTTCTATTGTATAGCCTAAAGCACCTGCAACTGGTGCAGCATATTTAAACGCTTCGCCCATGCCTAATACGTTTGTATTGGCGTTAGCACTAGCAGCTGCTAGAACGTCTGCAAATCTACCACTATCTTTCGCTTTAAGACCAAATGCCGTTAGACCATCAGTTACAATATCTGATACTTGCGCTAAGTCCTCACCAGATGCTGCTGCTAGGTTCATAATACCTGGTAAACCTTTTACCATGTCATTTGTTTTCCAACCAGCAAGTGCCATATAGTTTAAGGCTTCTGCACTGTCTGTAGCACTAAATTTTGTAGTAGCACCCATTTCACGTGCTTTTGCTTTTAGTTGGTCTAACTGTTTACCACTAGCACCAGAAGTCGCTTGTACCTTACGCATAGAATCATCAAATTCAACACCTAATTTACTTGCATATCCTAACGCTCCAACTATTGGCGTTGTTACATACATAGACATGTTACGTCCTACACTCTGTAAGCCCATTCCAAAACGTGAATAAGAATCACTTAACTTATCAAACTTATCAGCTGTTTTAGTGAAATGACTATTTGCTAATGCTTGTTCTTTGTTGAACAATTTCATTTCATTAGAAGTTTTTTCAATAGCTTTTTCTAGATTATTTAAAGATGCTTTTTCATTATTAATTTTCTTAGTTGCTTCAGCTTGATTTTTAGTATAATCTTGAATTTCTTTATTTAACTTCTTATGTTGATTTTGTGTATTCTTTAGTTCTGCACTAGACTGTTTATAAGATTGTTTAACTTTATCATTTTCACCTTTAAGTCGCTTATGTGTATCTGATAATTGTTTAACCGTAGCACGTTCTTTTTTGTACTGTTCAACCAAATTTTGATGTACTTGTCTTTGTTGTTTTGTTGCGTTACTTGCTTTCTTAATTTGGTCAGTTGTCGCTTTGCCAGAATTACGTAATTGCATTTCTGCTTGTCTTAATTGATCTAACTTTTGTTTAGCTTTAGTTTTTTCATCGTTCACAACTTTTTGTTGCATTCTAGCCTTTTTAAGACCATCATTTGATTTTTTTATTTCATCATTTGATTTTTTTAGTGCTTGGTCGTTCTTTTTATGTTCATCAGTCAGTTTGGATAGTTGGGTTTCTACTTTTTTAATTTCTGTCCCAGCATTTTTATAGCTAGTATTCAAATCTTCTAGTTCTTGTTTAGCTTGGTTATACATTTTCTTTTGTACAGTTAACTTAGTATTCAAACCATCTAAACGTGTTTGGTATTTCTGCATAGAACGGTCAGATTTATCAAAAGCTGATAGGTTAGCTTTCATCTCACTATTTACAACGCCTAACTCTCTTTTAAGACCTTTTAGCCCTTCACTAACACCTATAGAGTCTAACTTCATCTCCAGAGTTAAGCCTTCCATTCTTTCATTAGCCATTAAGTTTATTCCTCCCTTCTATCCACCAAAGAACGCTTTTAATCCATTTCCTGTTATGACTCCACCTTGTTTAGGATTGTTGGTTTCTTTTTTAGGACTATTTTCTTTATCATTAGTTGAGTTCAACATCTTCAATAAAAGTAAGTACGGTTGTTGATTAGTTGTTTTAAAATCCCACCCATACTTTTCTGCACAAATGTGTCTGATTTTATCGAAATTCGATAAAACGTCTTTTATTGTGATTGTTCTCCGTTCTTTCCCAATTCTTCTGATTCATCTTGATTACTTTCTTCATCTTCTCCAGAGATTTCTCGAAATATCTCCTTAGAAATTTTGTTGTAAACTTTTGTACTCATGCTTTGTAATATGTCGTCTTCAGTTAATCCTTGGTCAGCAAATAAACTTACAAAATATTCACGTTCCATTTGTCTTAATTTTTTAGCATCTACAATTTGTAAATATTTTTGTTGTACTAACTGGAAATAAAAATCTTGATTTTCAAAATCATTTTCACTGCCATGTTCTTTTTCTATTTCTTCAATTGCTTTTTTTCTAGCTTTTTCATTTTCTTTTTCTTGTTTATCTTGTAACTCATAAAATCTTTCTGCTTCCATTAAACTAATATCTTCTTTTTCATAAGCTTCTTTCTTACCTGTTTGACGGTTTTTAATTTCAAATTTAATCATTTATATTCCTCCGATGTTTTGTTTTTTATTTGCGCAAATAAAAAAGAGGGCATAAAGCCCTCTATATTGTTATTCTTCTGGTTCTGGTTCCGGTTCTGGCTCTTCAACTGCGTTAACTGTTATCGTTGCAGTATCTGATTTATTACCGTCCTGTGTTGTAACGGTAATAGTTGCGTCACCTTCTGCAACACCAGTTACTGTACCGTTACTTGATACCGTAACGACTGCTTCATCAGAACTTTTATATGATACTGATTTATTTGTAGCAGTTGATGGTGCAACCGTACTATTTAATTTAGTTGTTGCGTCTACATCAACACTTGCAGTTTTAGGTGCAATTGTTACACCTGTAACTGAGATAGCCTTAGTTTTGAATGATGGTACGTCTACTTTTTCTGACTCGCCATTCTCATTAGAAATTGATACTTGGTAAGTGCCAGTAGCGTAATCAGTGTTAGCGTCTAAACCATCAACTGTTACTTTTGCTTTACCATTCTCTTGACGTTCGGCAGTACCTACTACATCATCGCCTTTGTATACATTTAATGTATCAGCCATTCTCTTTTGCCTCCTTAATGATTGCCCCTATTCAGCAGTAATAGATGCCGTATTAATATCAGCATCCACCACTACATTTTGGGGTGTATTAGGGTGTTTCTTGTTCTTCTTCAAGCCCTTCAAAGACAGTGTTAATGAATTCGTCTGCTCCTTCATCACCTTCATGGAAACCAATAGTACGAGATTTACCATCAATAGTGCGTCCCATCCAATCTCCAGCAAGCTTCAATGGTTCAGGTGCTTCGATTTTCTCTTCTGTAGTTTTCATTTCAATAGACTCAAGTCCTAATGTACCTTTAGTTAAAGCGCAATAAATAGGTTCTCCTGTAACTGGGTTTTCTGATACACCAATCATTGCTACATATGGTGCACGAGTATCATCACCAACCCATGAAGTTTTTCCATCTACATCTCTTCCTAATACAGTATTTAAATCTTCTGAAGGTACATTGAATAAATCCATATCAGACTTAACTTCATCAGTACCTTGACGTTTTTGCCAAACTGTTTTATTTGAGGCACGGAATTTAACTGATTCTGGATTAAGTCCAGAAATATTAAGATTTACAGTACCACCATTTTCATCTTCCCATGTTAATTTCTTTTCTACTTTTAATCCGTCTTTATCAAATACACCAACTAATAATCGTTTAAATCCGAATGTTTGCATAATTTATTTCCTCCTTGGAATAAAAAAAGAGCACGTTATTCAACGGGCTCTCCTTTGTAATATTTGTTTTTTGGTGTTCCTAAATACTTTCTTGCTAGAACATATCTTTTGGTTTCTTCAAAAGGTTCATCAAATTCTGTACCTCTTTGTTTGAAACCATTTATCCATAAAATTTTTCTAATTCTATTTGCGATATCTATAGATTTTTGATGTTTATATGTTTCAACGTCAACTTGCACAAAAAAAGTTTCAGATAAATACTTATCCGAAACAAAAGTGCTTGGTTCTCCATCAATAGGTGTAATCGTTATAAATGGTTGAGAAGTATCAGTATTTTCACCGACTTTATAAAAATGAATTCTTTCATCGACTTGAGATTTTATGAATGGATCATTTAATAGCAACTCACGTATATACATTAAAATATTCATAGTAAATTCTTCCTTATCTCATCTTTAACGATGTTTCTATAGACTTTTTCGGAACTCTTAAGTGTTTTAGCAATAATTGCATGCCCTTTAGGATAATACTTAGTGCCGTTACGTCTGTAACCCCACTCATTTAAATGTATAAGCCTGTATCTATCCATCGGACCTTCCCAATAAATCTTTACACCTCTTACACCATGTATGTTCATTGCTTCAGATAGTTTTATTTCATTTTTAGATGCTCCTGTATCCTCAAAACTTACAAAAGCGTTCTTTAATTCTTTTTCGAAATGTCCACCAGCACTTTTTAAAGCTTTGTCACTCACTTGTTTTGTGTGTTCTGCGCCAAACTTTTTCTCTAATTGATTAATGAGTTCTTTAACGCCTTTTACTTCAACGCTCATATGGCCTATTACCTAACACAATAGTAATTTGTCCTTTATCCGGTTGATTAAGTCTAAACTCTAAAATGTTATACAATTTATGTTCCAGTCTGAAATCATCTACTTCTACAACATGGTTATAACGAGGTATATAATCAGTTAAAGCATCTGGAATAACGATTGTCATACCTGTTTTAGAAGTACTTACGTTTAATATTTCCATATCTTTTACTGACAGACTGTACATTTCTGCTAAACAGAAATAAAGATCCTCTTTTTCTTCTTCTCCCGGATAAGGACTTGTGTCTTTATATTCATAAAAGGTAACAGGGGTTCTATAGTCACCAGAAACAGTCTTTTTTACATTAAAGCTCACTTGGTTCATCTATATCACCCACCATTAATTTGTTTTCTATACCAAAATCATTAATCATTGTAGAGAAGTTATCGTCAAAAAATTCAAGTTGATCATTGTTCATATATCTTGTTCTTTCAAAAACTAATTCTTTACCTAATTCATTTTCATCTAAATTAAAAGGACCACATAAATTCTGTATCGCTCTATAAGATGAACTTAAATTACGTTTAAACTTTTCGTCTTGTGATTTATGAAAGATACTCATGTCTTCCTTAAATTGCTCAACATGTTTATCAGTAATCATTTAATCAACCCCTATTCTGCTGATATAACAACAGACTTAGCGTTAGTTGTTACTTCAACGTTTTGGGGCGACTTAGGGCGTATCTTCGCCTTTATCAATCGCTAAGTCATAAACTGCAGCTACTTTATTATCTTTAGCCTTACCATAAGCAAATTGTTTAGCAGTATATAAGTCCATATCTTCAATTGCTAATGTTTGTTCGAATTTTTGAATATTAATACCGCCACCTAAATAACCATCGTAACGGCCTCTAACGTAAGTTAATACTTTATCAGCAGGTTGTGCAACAGACTCGATAATATTTAAGTTATAAGGTAAAGCTGTTACGTACACACCGTTTGCATTTAAATGAGTGTATTGTGCTTGAATTTCAAAAGCATCAGATGGGTTAACAACCATTGTTACATTGCCTTTAACCTGAACTGATTTACCTTTTTCATTTGTTGAATGGAATTTAAATACTTGAGTTAACTCTTTAACAGTTGTTTTAGGGTCAGCGAATGTTAATGTACCCTCTGATTCTTTTTCTGGATATTCTCCACCAGTTACTGATACACCTTCTTGTACTTGACGATTTAACCCGATAGGTTGTTCTTTACCAGTACCATTTAAGAAAGCCGCTTCTAAAGCAACTGCAAAAGCTTCTTCAATTTGTAAACGAACGAAACGCTCAATCCATGCAGGACCAAAGTCTTTTAAATCTTTAGGTAATACTACAAAAGCAGTTAATTTGTTAGAGATAGCTGTTTCTTCACTGAATGCAGCATCTAATTGGCCTTTAATTTCTCCAAAGATTTTACCCCAAACTGCTACGCCACTTGTTTCAGATTTTAAGAATTTAAGGCGTAACCCAGCATTCTTAATACCTAAATCTGCTAGTAACGGATGTTCAGTCGTTAAATCTTCAAAGATACGATCAATTGTTTCTTCTGGTAATAATTTTTCTTCTTTATAACCAACCTCTGTGTTAATTTCATTAAAGAATTTGCGTTGTTGAGCAGTCAATTTACTGTCTTGTGTAGGTAATGAAGCAACTGTTTCAGCCTCTTGTTTTGCTTGCTTTCTAGCTTCTTCAAATAATTCGTTAATCATTCCACTATATAATTCTGCTTGTACTTCTTCTGATTCACCATTTTGAATGGCATTTAAAAATTCTTGACGAGCTGTTTTAAAATCGTCTGATAATTTAATAGTCATATTCTATGACCCTCCTTATTTTTGTGTATTAAAAAAAGAACCTAGGTGTTTGTTTTTGAGATTGAATTTTGCTAATCTCTGACTCAACATTTTTAGGTTCTTTTTCATCTAATTTTTCAATTACTTTATTTGCTATTGCGTCAACATCAATTTTGATTTCTGGCGTTTTACTCATAAGCGTTGCAATTCTATTCACTGCATCATTTGATAACATTTGACCGGAATTCGCAACTAATTTAGGAGTATTCTCACCAAACATTTTACTGTCTGCAAATCCTAAATCTACAGCATCTTGAGCGCTAAACCATGTTTCTTGGTTCATTAAGTCTAATACTTCTTGTTCAGACTTTCCTGTTTTTTCAATATAAGCATTTGCGATACCTCTATTCACAGAGTTTAACATTTCGCTTGCTGATGCCATCGCTCTATCATCACCAAACGCCATTGTACTAGCGTTGTGTATCATCATTTGAGCGGTAGGACTCATTTCAATATGATTACCTGCCATTGCTATGACAGATGCAGCACTTGCAGCAACTCCAACTACTTTAATGTTTACATTACCTGCATAATCTTTTAAAGTTGTATAGATTTCACTGCCGGCAAAAACATCTCCACCACCACTGTTGATGATAACCTCAATATCTTCATTATTAGAAGGTAGCGCATCGACTATATCTTTTGGTGAAGTAGCATCCATTTCTAACATGTCATATATCCATTTGTCATTGTTTGAAATAATAGCGCCTTTTACGTTAATCTTCATCATTTTCACCACCTTCCGATGCTAGTGTGTAGTTTTTCGTTAATAAATATTCGTCCATATCTGGGTCTTCTGAAGGTTCTTCTCCAAACATGACTCTTACATGGTTTCTAGTAAAAGTACCACTAGAAACAAGCTTATCTACCGATTCAGCGTGTTCTAATGGGTCTTTTTTGTCAATGCCAACAACTTTTATAGACTTGCCATTGATCACGTCAGATTCAGTAAACAATTTAGCGTTCAACTCATCTTCTATTTTCTTGATTAATGGTTGAATACAGAATTTAATATAAGATTCCATTGCGTTATCCATATCTGCTAACTCGCCATTAATTAAAGCAGGAGGTATGCCTATTGCTTTTGCCACATCATCTTGTAATGATTTCTTTAACTTTGTTAGATCATCAAAATTTGCCGAACCTGCTTTAGCATTACCAGATACTTCTTGATAATCAAAACCTTTAGATAATGGTGCTACTGCTACAGCATTTGTACTAAACGAATTTGTAATTTTATTAACATAGCTTTGCATTTTTTCAATTTCTTCATTATCCATTTTTTTAGATGAATCGACATTCACAATACCTCTAATTTGATTATTTCGCATTTGAGCACTAATCATTCGCCCGAATATCTCGCCATAATCTCCAAACAAACCTTCTACAAATGAACTTAATTTTTCATTGTTATAAGTTAGATAAATTACTTCATTCATATCAAACGAACGTTCAAATTCAAAATCTTTAACCATCACATGTGTAAACTTGTCTGGATAAAGTGCGTATTCTTTTCTATCGTAATCATCTGCTACTAATAAATCTTTTGTATCACTTTGAACAATTAATACTTCATTGTCATAAATAAGCTTATAAATAACTTTTTGCCAAAAATCAGATGAGGATAAATCTGTATTAGGTCGAATGTTTAATTTATGCCAAGTTGTATCTTTAACAGATTTATTTTTATTCATCACTCTAAATTCTGATTGTGAAATTGTTCTCGCTAAAAATTCAATATTAGTTTGTAACGCCATTTTCTTTAAATAAGCATTTGTTGTTGTATCTTGAAAAAATTCTAAATCATACATCCAACTAGCTTCTTCATGACGACCAAATATCTTTTCAAAAAATCCTGCCATTTACTCCCCTCCTTTACTAAAAGTCTATTGCGTTAAGAAAGTCTAAACTGTCGGTAATATCTTCTTCTAATAGTTCATCTGCACGATACAAAGCATGTACCAATGCTTGGAACCCATCAGTTTTTCGTCTGACTTCATCTTTCTTAATATATTCTTTATTGCCATCAGGTTTTATTTTGACTGCAACATTATTTGTGTACCATCTCATGAGTGGATTGTCGCCATAAATTAAATTATGATTAGCGAACATTGTTTCTACTCTAGGTGCTAATAAAGACTGTATAGCTCTCGGATTTTTAATCACTTCTATTTCTATATCGTATTCTTCAAACAGTGGTCTTAATAAATCCATCCTAAAATTATCTGCAATAACCTTTTCTAGACCATAAGTTTTACGCATTTCATCAAACCACATTACTATATGCCTTGGGTCTATTGATGGTTCATCAACAATAGTTAATAAGCCATCTCGTTCCCATTCATAAATAGGTGGTTTTAATTTAACAACATCTAAAAAGCCTTTTCTTACGAAAGAGTGTGTTTTCCAAATGTAATCATCACCATCTCTGAATAATAAACCAACTGCTGCGAAGTCTTTAATACTTGCGTAGTCAAGACCACCTATGCATTGTTTATTTTCAAGTATTGGGAATTCTCTATTTGTAGCTAATATATCTTCCCAAGGTGCAACAACTTTCTCCAAGTCAATTTCTGGTAGGTTCATACGTTTTGTCATAAACTCTTGTCTTTTACTTGGACTAAACGTCATTTCGTTATATTGGTTTTTAACTTTCCTAAATAAACCTTGCGCATATTTGCTCATTGGTTTACTAAACATTGGATTAGCCTTTTCCCACATATCTGGATTATCAACTTCTTTAGGATCATCTAACTTACATATAAATGGGAATATTCTATCGTCTGTTGTTTCACCTTTTAACAGTGATAATGAACGTTCCTTCATTTTATCTAGGAAACCTTCACGAACATATCCGTCTGTTCCTATAAAGAATTCACGTGGGTGTTCTACTTTACCTAAACCAGAACTAAATACATCCACCGTTTCACTATTTTCATATCGGTGTACCTCATCATATATAACGCAACCTTCACGTCCACCATCTTTAGTACCAGCGTTTGAAGTTCTAAATCTGAATCTCGATTTAGTTTCCTTATCTGTTATAACTAATTTAGTAAGATAAAACATATCTTCTAATTCGTTTCGTTCAATCATGTTATAAGCTTCTTCAAAGGAAGTTTTTGCTTGGTCTTCCGAATTAGCTACAACTGATATGTCATAGTTTGGTATACCATGTAAATATGATATGAAATAGTTAGATAAAGCAGTAATTAAACCGTTTTTACCTCCACCACGTCCTAAAGTAATAAAAAACTGCTCGAAATATAAGAAGTTTCCTTCTTTTTCGAACAGAAATACAAAAGGTATTATGAATTTTTGGAATGGTTGCAATGGGAAGTACCATTTTTCGGTGAACTTGATAAAGTTTTCGATTTGTCTTTCATCAAAATATAGATCATCATTTGTTAAAACATGTTTTTTGATATATTCTATTAATAAAATACGTTCTTTATTTAACTTTATTTTTCCTGTTTCCCATAAATCTATATATTCATCAATATATTTATTATTGATCATTCTAATAAGTCACGACGAATGACAATTTCGTCTTGTTCCTTATCAAAACCAAACGATTTTTCAATCGCTAGTAATGAACCGTTAATTTTATTCTTCTCTGCTACAGCTGGATTAGCTTTCAGAAACGTTTGGGAGGCATTAACGGTTTCAACCATTGTTCCATGTTCCTTGATGTTATCATCCAGCTTATAAAATATTTTCAATAAATTTATATATCTATCCACTTTTTCTAATTGAATAGGGTTTTCTTGCTCTATTTTACCGAGTAAATACTCTTTGAGTGCTTTTTCGTTTTTCATTAGTACCCCCCTAACGTATATTCATTTTTAATTAATCTACGGAGTCGACTACCCTCCACCGGTTCCCACTCAAATTATTTCTCAATCCTTCGAGACCCGGGGGGTGTCACCAAGTTTCGTCTTTCCATTTTTGTTCTCGATATTTAAAATTTGTTTTAAAATTTCTGCCATGAATTTTATTATGACAATCAACACAAAGTGTTTCTAAATTATTTTCATCAAGTGAAAGTTCTGGATAATCTTTCAACTCTTTAATATGATGAACCACAAGCTTTATCTTCTTCCTGTCATTCTTATTCTTCTCATATATATCGAGTGACACCTTACCATTTCTCTTACACTCTTGGCATTCATAGTTATCTCTATCCTTTATATAACTATTCATGTTGCGCCATTCCATACCATTGTAGAAGATTCTACATTCTTGTTTACTTAACACATACATCAACCACCTTATGAGTTAGGCTCATCAGTCCAGATATGTTATCAACATAACGGATCACAATCCCTTCAGCTTCAGTAAGCAAAACAAAAGGACCATACTCGAATGAGTACAGCCCTTGTGATTGACTATAGATAATCTGATTAAATAATATTAGAAAGGAGTAAGTAATTGTTTGGTTAATTGTTATCTATAATCTTTTCTACACTATCATAATAACACCGATTAGGTATCAAAAACTGCCACATAACTGCCACTTACCATTCTCCTAGTTCCTCTGCTAACTTCTTTATAACCTTAGCTTTGATTCTATGTCCTGTTCTTTCTCCTATGAATATGTCATTACATACTTGTATGTGTGAACGTCCACGCTGGTCGAAGTAATAGTTCTTTATGAAGTCTTTCTCTTTAGTAGATGAAGTGTTGTATACTCTCTCTATTGCAATGGACAACTCTTTAAGTCTAGCTATTCTTATATCAGTTAAGTAATTGGTAACTCTCATCTCTGTTATAGATGCGTTACTTGGTTTATGTTCTCCACCTGTATTTGTATCAGTTGGTATCCATGGATTGAATATGTCTTCTCTTAAAACATTTAGTCTTTTGTCATAGTTCTTATAATCATATAGTTCATCCTCTAACTTTCTAACTGTTGATAATCTTAAGCCATACTTCATCTTAGTCATTCGTTGTCCTCCTTGTTCCTTATATCTTTCTCTAACATTACATAGTCGTGTAAGCTATCTACCAATCTATTTAATAATCCTTCATTAGTTCTTACCAAATCTTTATTAACCTTTATCAACCACATACATGTTATCGCTAATAGTATTGTTAGAATTATCCACATATTATTCACACTCCTTTTAAATTTCAGCAGTACGTTAGTACGTATCTGGTACGTTTCTCTAAAAAGTTACGTACCGTGTCAATCCCTTTAGTATCAAGCGTTTCAAGAGTTGAGTACGTAAGTACGTTTGTAAACCCACTCTCTCTTTAAACTTGTGTT
Organism: Mammaliicoccus sp. J-M40; assembly: GCF_022386395.1. Taxonomy (NCBI): domain Bacteria; kingdom Bacillati; phylum Bacillota; class Bacilli; order Caryophanales; family Staphylococcaceae; genus Mammaliicoccus; species Mammaliicoccus sp. J-M40. Next base: position 53,020 of record NZ_JAJNIQ010000012.1, on the reverse strand, counting down.
ACTTTATTGTTGTGATTGTAATAATACACTCTTATATATTATATTTACTTAAAACTCCTTAAGAGTAGAAAAGTAATAGTACTTACGTACCGTAAGCCACAAAACCTTTCATATCAATGGTTACAGCGGTACGTTTCTTTTTTTACTTACGTACTACTTACGTACTTACGTACCGATTTACGTTCTAAAATGCATATTTTTTCTAAATTTAGTAGGTTCGTTTCCAATTAATTAATGTTAGGTACAAAAATATATTTACCTTTATATTCTCCACCAGTTACTCTTTCAGTATCATAACCATATTTTTTAATAGTTGTGGTAAACTTTCTTTGCGTTAAGTTAAATCTATGACCTTCACTTTCGCACCAAGCTAGATAATCTTCGAATACTTCAAATGTTTTTCTTCCTACTATCCCACGCTGTCCTTCTTCATTCATGAATTCTATGAAATTAAGTAATGGATCATTATCTTTCTTGAACTCTGTCATAATAGATTCAGCTGTATCTGGAACAGACATATAACGTTTGTTAATCAATTGTTTTAATGCTTTAATACCTATATTAAGTAAATAACTTCTAGCTTCTTCTGTAGTAATTTTTTCTTCTAAGAACACATCTTGTTTCTTAGTGCCACGTAGTCGTGCAGTCAAAGGCACAATGACTAATCTGTCGAATATACCATCACTATTTTCTAACCATCTTGGTAGATCGTTTGCACTAAATATAAGTTTGGCGTAGTTTCTAAATTCGAAACTGTTCTCACCTTTAAATTCAGCGTTGTTACGTTCGCCAGTTGTGAATTTTTTAAAATCTGATGCATCTTTAACTGATTTCAATGGGATATCATCGCCTGCGTTTAAAAACTTTTGATAGAGTGATGCCTTACTGAAACGCTCTGACAAGTCTTGTAGTGGTACGCTTGATACGTTTTCTTGCCCAACAAACGCACTTAGCATATTGATGAAAGTTGACTTACCGTTACCACCTGGACCAACTAAAAGGAATGACTTCCCTAAAAAGTTTCTTCTATATAAAAGGTAACCAATGATTTCAGTAAATAAATTCATAACTTGAACATCTTCGTTTGCGATGGTAATAAGTGTATCGTTAACTACTTCACTATATGCATCTGGGTTGTAATCAGCATTGATTTTAGATGTAAAAACATGCTTAGGTGAGTAGTTTAAAAATTCATCTGTTTTAATGTTATAGACACCATTTTTTACTGCGATTAAATCGGGATGTTCTCTTTCTTTAAGTGGTGCTGAACTTCTCAAGTATTCTAATACTTCTGATTGTTCTCTGCGTTTAATTGATTTGATTTCTTTAACCATCGCACGTTTGATTAGGCGTTCTTTATCTTCATATATACCGTCTTGATAAATGTGTAGCCTATCATCTAAGTTGATAATATTATATTGATCAATAAGGTAGTCACCAAACACGTCGTGATGGAATTTTTTGGCGCCGTTAGATGAACTTGTATAATACTGTTCTTCTTTTTGTTTTTCTAACTGTTGTTCTAATTTTATTGAGAAATCTAAAGTATTGCTTTCCTTCTCACTATCTTTTGTCTCTGTGTCCGTCATTGCTATGCCTCCTTCCTTACTTTATTGGTGTATACTGCCAACCACGTTTTCCCATTTCTTTTTTTAATATCCCGTTGAAGTCACGCTTTAAATCTTTTTCTTTAATAGGTGGGTTGTTTTTATGTTCATTCCACAAACATGTAAGTTCATAAGCAACGACTGTTGGTATTCTTTTGCCCAGTAAAAGCCCTGCAATTTGTGTGGCTGAATTTGTTCTCATGCCATTGTCTACACCTTGTATGAGGTCTAACCAATATTCATCTTCTTTGGTGTTAGCACGCTTCGTTTTAGTTTTGCTTAAGCTTTCTTTAATTTGTGGCACAATATTCGACACGTCTAAAAACGGTGCGTCTTGATAATAAAACTCATAATGCTCACCATTATCTGGTACTGCTGGTAATGCCATTTGTTGAGATGGTACTCTTGTTTGTGGATCTAAATAAATTGTATGAGGTTTTAATTTTTGATTAGGTTGTTTAATTTTAATACCAAACACCCCACACATTAATTTAACGAGTTCACCATACACATCTCGTTCTACTGGTGATGCTAAAGGTATGCAAACTCTATATTTTGGTGTTTGTTTATTGTGTGAATAAGTTGAGTACATAACAAATGCATATTGAAATTGGTCTTTAAACAATTGGTATAAGTCAGTATTTTCTGGTATATCGTCTATATCAAAGGTAATCATTGTTCGATTAATAATATTCTCATCTTCACGTCTATCTCTTACGATGCCTCCTACAAATCCACCAGCACCATAGCGTTTTGCATTAGTTAATGGTTTTGATAATGTAACAACAAAGTCTTGGTAAGTTATGTGGTGAACTTGTGGGTTATCTACATCGTATAAATCTTTAAAGTATGTGATAGATGTATCTTGGTTGTGTTGGAGATTAATCATTAGAAATCTTCCACCAATACAGTAGTTGCTCTATAACCTTTGTGATTACCAGTAATGAGGTACATGTTGTTAATCGGTTCATTATCTTCAATAGACATTGGTGTATCGTAATACTCTGACCAGCCGTACTCTACTACAAAATTGTTAGCTCTAATACCACAAAAGTAATCATCTTCTTTTGTTACATGATATACTTCTCTAGCATGGAAACCACTTAAAATTTGTGTCTGTTCTTCTGTGAATGGATCATGTACCAAATCACCCATGAAAAACTTATTACCTTTTCTATATAATGTTTCCAAGTATTTTTCCAAAAATTTGTCCATTGTTATTAACTCCTTTTAATTTATTGTGACGTTGAAACTATAATATGTGACGTGTTTCTTCTATATAATTACTCCCCCACAGCTACTATGACTAGATATATAATAATCACGGTTAATAGTGTCATGAATATGGTCATCAACATCTCCCCATTCCACTGAACCACGGCTCATTGTCTTTATATGCTTGTGTACTCTCATAATCTATTGGTGCTTCCACTTCATCGTTCACGCTTGCATACTTATATGTGCGTTTAATGAATGCGTATAGTGTTAATGCTGCTAGTGATAATGTGATTAAATATTTCATTCCTTATTCCTCCTCTAGTAAGTGTGGGTGTTCAAATTTGTTTCCAATTACTTCTATTGAACAATGTGGGTCTAATACATACTCTGTTAATGGCGTGTCAACAAAACCAAGTTTAAGTTTTTCTGAAAATAACCAACCATCTAACCCGTATTGGATATATTCATAATCTAGATATCTACCAAATTTCACTATTCCAACCATACTGTTTTCTTTCAAGATATCCCCCTCGTATATTTCCTTACCATTCTTATCGAATAGTCCTGTTGATTGTAGGAGTACCCAAGCTTTTCCTAAGTCTTCTTTAAAATAAGGAGGGTCTATGTCTTTAAAGTTTTCATCTAAACCTTGCAAGTACCATAATTCTCCTTTTTCACATAGGACTATTCTTCCTAAATTAATCCATTCATTTTCAGTTAAATCATAAGCCTTAAATTTTGGTATCATCTTCCCAGCACCTCTCTCACTCGTTCTAGGATGTCTGGGTGACTTTCGCCACCCTTATCCCTAATATCCACTTGATCCAAAACCTTGAGAACCACGTTCACTTTCACTCTCAAATTCCTCCACTACATTTACTTCTGGTGTGACTATAGGTGTAATCACAAGTTGAGCTATTTTGTCGCCTTTGTTGATTTTGTATGTTCTCAAGAAAACATGATTATTTGTAGTTTCTATCGGCTTGCCATCTACACCATTGAAATGTAACCCTATTTCATTTCTTTGTTGTTCATCATTCTTAATATTCACTTTCACATGACCGTTATATCCTGCGTCTATCTTGCCTGTTTCAATGACTAAATGCGTCTTACTACTTACACCACTTCTGCTAGTCAATAGCCCTACATAACCTTCTGGGATGTCTACTGCTATATCTGTAGCAAGTAATATCTTTTTTTGTGGTTCAATCACAACTGTTTCAGCTGCGTATATATCAAGTCCTGCACTCACACCATATGCACGTGTTGGTACAGTTGCGTTGTCTGATAGTAATTTGATGTTTAGGTTTTTCATATTATTTGTCCTCTCTATTCATATCATCTAGTAAATTACTAAACTCATGTGTGCCGTCTAGTTCACATATTCTTTCAAATACTATCCCGTATGCTTCGTTCATATATTTACTAGGCGTACCTTCTTCTAATAGATATCCGTAAATAAACATTTCACGAATTTCATCTTTTAACTCATTCCATATATCTCTATCTTTCATCAGTATCACGCTCCAACTCATCTATTACATGCACTAGATCAATGTATCTATGAACACCAGGATTGTGTATCGCTTTATCTTTGATGTGTTCTGTGAGGTTGGTGTATTTACTGTTTACTATTCTGTAATCTTCTTTCATTTCCTGTAATTTAAGTTCTAATAAGTCGTTTTCAACTTTCGTATCATGCCACTCTTCAAACCACTTATCCACTTGTTGTTTCAAGTCACTATCTACTGCTAATTCAAGTTCATAGTTATACTTTTTCAGCTCTTCTATTTCCTCTCGCAACTTCTCCACATCTTTGATAAGTGAGTCACGTTGTTTGGTCATGTCGTGTAATTGACCCTCTAACTTATAATTGTCATTACATTCTTTATCTAGCTTATTGCTTAGTTCATCACGTTCTGCTTTATATTGATCTCGTTCATTCTCTAACCTAGTTATATCTTCTCTTGTGTATTTTATTGTTGGCAATCTACTCCACCTCCACATATTCATCATCTAACTTTGCACCATTCTCAATTTGTTTCATCACTTCTCGTAACAACTCTTTACCAAACGAATCTGTCATATTATCTATGTGTAAGTTACCTGTTTTATTTTTGTTCAAGTTATTATTTGCTACTCTTAACTCATCTATTATTGTCGGCATTTTGTTACCTCCTAAAATAATTCCATTTGTTGTTCCTGCCCGTATATCCTTTTGATATAATTTCTAGCACTTTCTTTCTTCTTGGTAGCTATGTTGCAAATTGAAACTACATTGATAGCATATTTTTGACCTTCATCAATCAATATCTCTATTCCATATGTGAACTTGTTTACTTTGAACGCTTTATCAAGGTATTCCATTAATTCATCAAATGTAGGTTTTAAATTGTGTATAATAATTTGACCATTTTTGTATGTCTTGTGTTTCCAGTCATCATGTCTATATGATTTATAGCAATCTATCATTTCAACATGCTCCATATGTCTATCTGCCCATCAGCTACTGGTTCATCATCATGTTCAACCACATAATCATTGTGAGTGAAACCATGAAATACGATTATCTTGTCGTTCTCATCTGCTATTCTGTATATATCGACTGTATCTTTACCAACCGACCATTCTGTAATGTAACCAACGTTGTTCACGCCTACTTGGTATGTGTCGTCTTTGTCAGATATTTTAGTTATCATTGATCAATCACTCCACTTCTGATAAGCACGCTCAATGTACCAACGAGCTTTTTCGATATCTTCTTTGCCATTCTTATGTGGTGCTCTACTTAAATATTTAATAGCGTTCGCAATGTGTACTGCCACAACTGGGTTATAATGTTCTGATACTTGGTCGATGAAATCTATAATCTCAATCTCACCATAGTTATAATGGTCTGGATGGTTGACTGGGTCTGTTGTGTGTTGAACAACTGGCTCTTCCGTATCTTCTTCATCTTCTGCTAGGACGTAGTAGTCCCACCTATTTAATCCGACTTCCCCTGTGTTTGGTTTGAATACAGAACAACATTCAAATCTTCCGTCACTACAATTACTTAAGATAAAAGGGTGTCCATCATTATAATCTTTTAAAGTCGCATAAAAATCTACTTCATTAGTATTCAACCTCGTCACATGCACTCTATCGCCTGCTTTGAATTCCATCAGCATATACCTTCTTTCTTCAATTTCTCTGCAAACTCTGTATTACTTTCAATGTATTTAAGTTGTCTAGGGTTAAGTGGCAAGTCATTTTTAAGGAAGCGTATGATATCTTCTTCTGTTTCGTTATCCACTTCTCTTTTAGCTGCATATCTTTTTTTCATGGATTCGGAATGTCTTTTACCTTTCACACGTTGTGCTTCTTTCTTACTAAGTGTTAACGCATCCCATTTATCAAATCGGCAATAATAGTAACGATAGTAAAACGTTTTGAATGGTACTTTCGCTTGTTCTTTATACAACTCGTAATAGTATGTGTAGCTATCGTGTATTTTCGGTAAACAGTATTCTTCTAACATTTCAAATATTTCTTGTTCATCAGCATGTCTTTTCTTCTTTGCTAAACGAATATACATATAAATTAATTCTTCTCTCGAACTGTTATTCGCCATCATTCCCACCCCTTAAAACATGAATAAAATAATATGTTATAGTATTTATCTCTCACTACTGGTTTAATTTCTGCCTTCTTATATTTAACGGACTTTGTTTTCTTCTCTTGCCAGTCAATGACTGGTGCGTAATGTCTGTATAAACTCATGATTTATCCTCCTAATCAATCCAAAGAATATCTGGATCAAGTTCTTTAATTTTGCCTTCAATCAAATCTGACATTTTATTCTGTGCTAAATTTTCGATGTACTTCTCTGCCTCTTCATCGCTAGTTGCTGGCACATACATTTCCACTCTGATTTTTGCTGTAACGTCCATACCAATATGTCGTTCAGTCTTTTTCACTTAATCACTCCTAAAATTGATATAAAGATAGCGCTAGACTTATATATTGCTAGCGCTTGTATTAAACTATTAGAAAGGCAAATCATCATCATCGATATCAATTGGTCCATTAGCATTAGCAAATGGGTTACCACTGTTATTAGCAGGTTGACTATTACCATTTAATTTCGCTTTCTCATCATCAGTTAAAGGTTCTGGTTTATTTACTACTTCGTCGCCTTTTTCCCATGTTTTAAAGTAACTTAAGCGAGTAAAGAATTTACCTTCATCATCGTTCCACTTTCTTTTAATAACTGCAGTTGCTGCTTTATTTTTTAAATCATTCGTATCAAAAGTTAGATCTGGTAAATCTAATTTAATACCTAATCTACTTAGTAATTGAATGTACTGTTTCTCTTGCCAATCTTGGTTGAATGGTGGTACGAACACGTTATGTTTAAGTTGTTTGTTCTCTTCATTTTCAAGAACAATTGTGAAAAATCTATTTTCTTTATCGTTAAATTCAACATCTACTACTTTGACTGTGAATTCTCCAGCGCCTAAGAAGTTACCTCCACCCATGAATTTCTCTTGATTTGTTTCTTTTGTATGTGTTGCTTGTCCTGTAATTTTCATAATTTAATCATCCTTTTAGTTTATTTTTTAGTTTCCGTTTCGAATTGCGTCTACAACCGTACTTAGTGTGGCGTTCTCAAATCTTTTATTATTAATCGTTACGTTTGGCGAGTGTCTAACTTTCGTTTCAAATAAGTCTGATGGTTCTACCGAAAAGATATATTTAAAATCTTTCTCTCCATTCTGTTCTGTCACTTCAATTAACGTTCTCGCTAACACATCAGATTGACTTACTACTGCTTTTTTAATCTGTTCTTGTGCTTCAATCGTTACAGTTGGATTAAGTGTTGCACCGTCTGTGTCCTTTTCTTTGTTCATAGACTCATGACCCGTTACTGCAAAATGAAATTTATGTTTTTGTTGCAACTTACCAATCAATCTGTACATGCTAACTATTCTTGTAGCTGCTGCGCCCCAGTCATTAAATGACGGTTTACTTGATTTACCTTTCATAATGTCGTCCATTGTGATGTCACGTAACTTTTGAAGTGTTTCAATAACCACGATGTCGATTTGTTTACCTTGCTCCCGTAATGCCTCTAATACTTGTGGTAGGTTGTTAATAACGTATTGCAAATGTTCGAAGTTTTTAATCTCTACAACTGCCCCATCTTCTGTAACAGTCGTACCATCTTCGTTTATATCTAATATTAGTGCGTTGTTTTCTCGTGTAAGGGCTGTTGTCTTACCAGTACCAAAACGACCATATACAACGAATTTGTAATACTTATCTGTGTTACGTTTTGATATATCTTGTATACGTAACTTGCTTAAAATGTCACTCATGTGGTACCTCCTTATATTCAGTTGTTTCCGTTACTATTTTCATAATTGCGATATGATCACTCATATCAATACTTGCGTTATCTAAACCATTAAACTCTCGTGCTCTACTAAAGTTAGTTGAGTAATTTATCTCTGATGTATTGTCTGATGGTTTATTTGTTATATATGCGTCTAACAATTTGTGCTTAATAATATAAGTGGTTGTTTGTTTCACTTACTCCACCTCTTTTACATACTCACTGAACAAATCATCAGTGAAGTCCTTTTTATTTTTCAATGCTTGATATACTTTCATATCAACTGTGCCTTTAACTTTTAATTCATATACAGTTAATCGTTTCTTCATACCTACACGTTGCGCTCGTCCTAATGCTTGTGTGTAATCTTGGTAACTGTATGTTGGTGTGTACATGACACAAAGTGAGTTGTATTGAAGTTCTATCCCAGCACCACCAGCTTGGTATTGAACGATGGTTACACTGTTTTGTAACTTATCCCAATCTTTCTTGTTAGGTAGTGACTTTTGTTGACCACTTACTTCATATACGGTCTTGCCTAACTTTTCAGCTAACTTAACCATTTCTTCTTTCTCTTTTGTGAAATGATAGAAAATCAGTACATTCTCTTTTGTGCCTTCCAGTAACATTTCTAACCAGTTCAACTTTGCTTGTGGATTACCGTAGTATCTTAGTGCTGCTTGTAACTTAGGTTGTGTATCGTACTGAATAATGGTTTGTGTATCTAAGTCGATTAATGCTCTGTCTTTTAATATCTTTTTATAGTCCGTTGACTTAGGTAGTTTAATTTCTTCGAACTGCATTTCGGGCAAGTCGTGGAAATAATCTGTGTCACGACTAACACTGAATGAGTCAAACCATTTCTTTAACGTTCGTTCGTTGATATATCCAGTAATAACTGGGTACTGTTTACCGTCCTTACGTTGTTTCATTTCTTTAATAGCGTACTCACGTTCAAATTGCGTTTTGTTTTTAACGTAACCATTGATGATGAAGTAGTTGATACAATCGCCCCAACCATTACTTGCTGGCGTAGCTGATAACATACACCAACCTGTACTTACATCAATTAACTTTCGAGCAAACTTACCTTGATTACTTGTAGGGTTTTTAATACCTTGACACTCGTCAAATATCACGTAGTAACCTTTATATTGTTTCCATACGTCCTTTTGTCTTAACTTTCCGTAACTCAACATTTCATATGGTATGTCAATGTTGTATCTACTGTTCACAAAATCAATCTCGTGTGACCAACCACCTTCTAAAATCTTGGCAGGTGGTGCAACGATCAATAATTTTTCTCCGTCATTATGCTTCATAAAGTGATGCAACCCCATGAGGCTTTTACCACTAGACGTTCCTAATGCCATCAATGTGTTCTTGGGTAATCCTTTGAGTACTTCTACTTGCGTAGGCTTGAGGATTAGGTTTGTAGATACCATGCTCACTAAGTCCTTGTTTAACTTCATCGAGTGACTTTGCGACAATGCCTATTCCTCCTGTCATGTTAATTTTTATTAAGTTAATAATTTGGTTTGTGCTTAATTCACCTTTGCCATCTGGTCTTTTAACTTCAATTGCTACGAAGTGACCAAAATAACTACATAAGATATCCGGTATGCCAGACTTCTGAAATTGACTACCTCCATGTATTTTGTAAACGACTGTGTGATATGGTGGACCATCTATACCGTTGTATGACTCCAACCACTTAATAATGGTTTGTTCTACCTTCTTCTCTGGACCAGCCATTACGACATCACTCTTTCATAACGTCCTGGTTCATTTAAAAATCGTTCATCAATACGTGCTTTAAAAAATGCGTATTCTTTTTCATCAAGTATGAAACCGTCTTTGTATGTTTCATCTTGGAAATCAATTCTTAAATTGATAGTCATATCTGAATAGCAGTTATCAATCGTGTATTCGAACGTGTATCCATGTAAGTGCAAGTATTGAAACACTTCTTTATTCACACGTTGCAACACATTTAATGGATGCATACTTGATAACCTCCTTGATTAGTTGTATTATTAAAGTTGAATATATTGTTAATCCTTTTACTCTTACTGTCTGCCAACAGTGAGAGTTTTTTTATTTTGATAAATCATGTTCTCACTCCTTTTATTTGGTACAATTAAATTAATTTGTTATGAAAGTGTGGTGAGAAAAATATGGGTAAAAATAAGGACATTAATAAATTTTTCAAAAACATTGAAAAAGATATGAAATCTCATGTGAATAAAGAATTATTAAATACCACTCACGAAATTGAATGTCCAGAATGCAAAAAGAAACGAAAAATAAAATTTAAAAATGGTAAAGGGAAATGTAAATATTGTGGTTCAACTATTAACTTAGACTTAAACTTCAAGAAGTAAGATAATCATTTACAATTTCTTTTAATTTATGCTTATCTAAATCCATTTTTATAAAATATTTTGGTTTCCTAACACTCTTAATCTCCTCCGCCAAGATGATAATTAGGAGTGTTATTTTTATTAGTTGTAACTTTCTCATCCTACTTCCCCTCCACTTCTTTTAATTTTTCGTCCTCAATCATGTCGAAGAATGAATCCCATACGTGATAGATAAGGAATGTCGCCATTACTGTTAGCAGTCCAGCTAAGAAAATATTATCGAATATCCATATGGCTATTAGTGCTATGACAAACTCACTCATCAGAGTTGCTGTGTACCTCATTTAGTCGCCTCCATTTCAAATATTTCTTTGAAATTATCTTCTAAGAACTTTCGCATTTCAGAACCTACGAAACGATATTGATCATTATTGTTTATTGGATAATGTGCGAACTTTTCAATTTCTTTTCTGAATTTAGGTACTTTTAAAATATTATCTTTAACCCAATTTCTAGTACGACCCGTTTCATTCATTAAATCTTCCATGCTCCACCAAGTTTTTGTATACATTGGTTATTCACCTACCTTATTTCTCATTTTTGAGAAATTATTGTTAAAAAAATATTCATCCATACTAATTCTAAGAACAGAACAAATAGCACTTGCTTCTTCAATCGTAAAATCACTTTTATTTCTATTGATTTTCTGACTAAATCTAGAGGGCTTCATTCCTATCATCTTAGCTACTTCAGCATGCTTGATACCTTTTTTGGTTAAGTAAACCTTTAAATTAATATATCGGGTATCTTTCATTTCTTAACTCACCACCTTGTTTTTATTTCCCATTTATGAGATTACACATTGAATGATAAAGCATAAAAAAAGCCAAGTCAACAATTAAATTTCATTTTTGAGAAAAAAGTTTGTAAATTGTGTTGCATTTTTGGGAACAAACTTATATAATAAGTTTGTAAATAACAAACAAGGAGCAAATAAAAATGACAAACTTCCCAGAAAATTTAAGCAGATTAAGAAAATCATACGGCCTGACTCTTACGGAATTAGCGAATAGATTAAATAATAAGTATGATATCAAATTCTCAAAAGCTTCAATCGATAGATGGGAAAAAGGTACAACTAGTCCTTCGATGTCACATGCAAGTGCTCTAGCTGATTACTTTGAAGTAACATTAGATCAATTAAGCGGAAGAGATAAAATAGAAATAAAAAGACCGAACACTATGGCATCACATCTTGAGGGAGAACTAGATGAGGAAGACGTTGAATACATCTTAGGACTGATTGAGCGTCTTAAAAAAGAAAATAAAGGGGATTGATATTTTTGAATCGCTACGAAAATTTAATGAGCAATCATGATGATTTATTAATATTCGAAACTGATAAAATGCCAAATAGTCACAAAGGTTTTTATTCTGATGGCGTGGTATTAATTGATGATAGATTAAATCCGAGAAAAAAGACTGAAGTTTTAGCTGAGGAAATAGCTCATCATAAAATTACTTATGGTGATATTTTAGATGATAAATCTATATATAAAAGAAAATTTGAATTAAAAGCCCGTCGATGTGGTTATGAGTTATTGATTACATTAGACGGTATTATTTCTGCTTATAAAAATGGTGTACACAATCTATATGAACTTGCAAATTATTTTGAAGTTACAGAATCGTACGTAATTGAAACACTAAAACATTATAAAATGAAGTTTGGTTTATCCACCTATCATAAAGGTTGCGTTATTAAATTCGAACCTTTACAGGTGTTTGAATATATAAATTTTAATTAAGAAAGGAAGTTTTTTTATGGGAAGTGTTATTTTTGGGTTACTATGGTTTTTGATTTCAATTGCATTCATAACAATGTTTATTATCACCATTGTTAGAATTGCTAAAAAAGGAAAAATCGTCATTCCTTTAATTAGTTCAATAGTTTTATTTATAATAGGTTTAGTTTGTTTCATAGGTATATTTGTAGCTATACCAGAAAGTGATGACTATAGTGTTAGCGAAAATGATACAGAAACAACAGATAGTGTAGATGATGTTTCAGAAGATGAAAATGAAGATGAAAAAGTAGTAAATGAAAAGAAAACTCTAAAATTGGGTGAAACATTAACTGTAGGAAAAGTTGATGTAACTGTTGAGAAAGCTGAATTTGTTCAACCAGATGATGAATATTCTACTCCAGACAATGACAGTATTTTAAAAGTGTATTATAAGTTTAAAAATAATAGTGAAGATCAAGTTTTTGTTACTGATTCAGACTTTACATTAACTGTTGATGGAGAAACTCAGAATGAATTTTATTTAATGGATGACTTGAATAGTGGCTTTGATCATCAATTAAATAAAAATAACACTGGTAGTGGTTACCTTTATTATGATGTGCCGAATGCCGATGAATATAAAGTAGAAATGGACTTTATGCCATTTTTAACTACTTACAAAGCTGATTGGTCAATTGAAAAGTCTGATATTCAATAAATTCTAACCTCACATCTTGTGAGGTTTTATCAAATAAAAACGCCTAACTAAGTTAGACGTTGAAGGTTGATGATTTAAACGAAGACGAAATGCAAAAAGTATTAGAATATGTGAAATTCTTAAAATCACAACACAAATAGTTAATCGCACCACTTCGGTGGTGCTTAATATAAATATATATAAAAAGGAGAATGTGGAATGGAAGAAAATAAGCCAGAAGAGAATAAATTAGAGAAAAAAGACTGGCTGTTCGGATGTGGTGGATGTTTAGGAATTATATTCATTTTAGGATTAGTATTATTCTTATTCATGGGTTGCATGGCTGATATGACAGAAGAACAAAAGAAAGATGATAACAAACAATTAAGTGAACAAGAAAAAATTGAAGAAACAAATAAACGTTTAGAAGAAAAATCTAAGGAAACTGAAAAAGCACAAGAAAAAGAAGAAACAAAGAAAAAAGAGAAGAAAGAAAAGGATAACGAAAAAATTAAACATAACAAGCAAGATGGATTTGATGTGTATGAAAGAGATGGTGGAATGGCCTTCAGCGAAAATTCTTCTATAAAACATTTTTCTATGGAAATGAGTAACAGACTTAAAAAAGACCACAAAAAAATAGATAACGGCGCAATTTTTAAAGATGTTATGGAATTCGAAGATAAAAAAGGAAATGAAGAAAAAATTGTTGCAATAGTTACTTACGTTTCCAAAGAAACTATAGATGAGATTAATTTCGATAACTGGCCAAATAATCCGGAATCTTTATATGATGTATCAGATGGTGTTGTATTCCATTATTATATAAATGACAATAAAATTGCTAAAACAAGAAATCAAGATGAAATACCTCAACAATTTTACGATATGTTAGGTGAAGAAAAATAATTTTTATAAAGGAGAGTATCGAGTGAAGAAAGTATTATTTTTATTATTCGCAAGTTTATTAGTATTAGGGGCATGTGGACAAAAAGAAGAAAGTACATCTAAAGAAGAAACTACAAAAAAGACAGAAAGAAAAGATACGAAGAAAGAAACTAAAAAAGAAGATAAGGAAACTACTGAAAAATCAGAGCAGAAAACTGAAGAAGAATCAACAGAAGAAAATACGACAGAAGAGCCACAATCAGTTGAAGAAGAAACAGCAGAAGAACAAACACAAGAGCAACAACCTGTGCAAGAAGAAGTAAATACTTCAAATATTACTGATGAAGTACAGTTGCAAAACGTTTTAAACGGTAACTTTAGTGAAGAACAAAAGGTTCAAGCATATAACAGTGCAGTTTCTAACGGTGTAATACCACAAGGAACAGTATCAGAAGGTTCAGCACAAGCTGCATATGAAAGTTCTAAAGGAATCCAAAATGGTGAAACTAAAAAAGACCAAATGGCAGAGAGATACCAATCGTGGATAGATGCTGGTTTAATGACTGAAGAAGAAATGGAAGAAGAATTAGCAAAAATAGATTAATAAACCACCTCACCTAACACGTGAGGTTTTATTATAAGGAGGGGTAATTATGAAAAAGATACCAAAGCTAAAACAAAAGGTTCGAGTATTTAACAAATATGGTGAACAGATAGATCCAGCTACTTATCCTGTACCAGACCATATTAAGGAAGCAGTACAAGTTGTACTAAGAAAGGGTGGCGTGAAATGACTGTAAAAAAATACAAAAATGGGAACTGGGGATATTATTTCGGACACGAAGGTAAACGATACAGAAAACAAGGTTATAAAACTAAACGTGAAGCAGTAGAAGCTGAAACAAAGGCTAAGAATGATTTACTAGATGGTTTTCAATTTGACAATAACGTAACTTTGCACAATTATTTCAAAGAATGGGCTGAAACATACAAGGAACCAAATGTGAGTAAAAAAACGTATGTATCGTACACAACAATAATGAACCATTTAGAGAATGCTACTATTGGTAGAACACCTTTAAAAGATATTACCAAAGTGAAATATCAAAAATTTATAAATGAATTCGCTAAAACACATACAGATGAATCAGTTAGAAAATTGAATGGTAAAATAAGAAGTTCAATCGATGATGCTATATATGAAGGAATACTAAAAAAGAACTTCACATATAAAATAAAATATGTTGGTAAAAATCAATCACAACATGAAGATGATAAATTTATAACCTTGAAACAGTATTCAGATCTAAAGAAGGAATTGAAAACAAAATATACTGATTCGTCTTTAGTACTATTCATCATGGTTGCCACTGGTTGCAGAATTTCAGGTGCTATCAATCTGAAATATGATTATATAGATAGATTTAAAAGAACAATTTATATTAACGAACAGAAAACAACTACTTCACCTAGAACAGTCGAGGTATCTAAAGAAGATATGGACCATATATATAAAGTGTTGGAACATAGACCAGCTACAATGGACGGTTATGTATTCAGTAATGGTATAAGTACTAACGCAGTAAACAAGGCTTTAAAAGGATATTGTGAGCGATTAGGTATTAAGCAAATTACAACACATGCTATAAGACACACTCACTGCTCTTATTTGTTATCCAAAGACGTATCTATACATTATATTTCTAAGCGATTAGGTCATAAAAATATAAAAGTAACATTAGAAGTATATTCACACCTACTAGAAGAAAGTTTCGAAGAAGAGAATAAAAAGGCAGTAGAAGCCTTAAAAGCTTTATAATCTCGTTGGCGTACCGTTGGCGTAAAAGTTTAATTACCGAATATAACGAGGTATATCCATATATAAAGAAATCCCGTCATATCAACGTTTATAGACACGAGATACAACGGGAAATAGGCAAATTACGTCCTGAGAGGGATTCGAACCCCCGACCGACGGCTTAGAAGGCCGTTGCTCTATCCTACTGAGCTACCAGGACATTTATTAACTCATTTATTAACACAAGAATAATTATATCTAATTGCTGCAGTTTAATCAATACTTTTTAAAAAGAAAAAGGTTTATTAAATCGCTTTCGAGGTATTATTACACTCTTTTTGTGAAATTTTGATTTTTTTATTAATCTGTTAGTACGATATCATTTATTTTAACTGTATTTTCTTTATCTGCTCTGCAAATTGATTGATCTTCAAAGATTTCTACTATACTTGCATGTACAAGTCCATAAGCGCTTAATACGTATATATTTTCATTACGATGTACTTCATCTTCTTCACCTTTATTTATACAAAATTTTTCATTGTTTATAAGTGATGTTACACGCGTTCTTTCCATTTATACCCGCTCCCGATTTTGATTAATTGTAAATCTTTTAAATTTACTGTGAATTAATAGTCATATTATAAAACATTTATTTTACAAATGAAAGTTTATTCTTTAATTGTAATTAAAATGAGATATTCTCTTGAATATCTCATGTTTTATTTATAACTATTCATTTATACTTAATTTTTACAAATCATATTATATCTTTTTAAAGTATATTACAGAGCTAGTGATTGTTTTTCTAGTTCTTTATGATCTCTATTTAAGAATGATAAATTTACATTTTCTCTTTTTTCATCGAATTCTAAAATCGCATATGTTTCTTCCCAATCTCCTCTAGTTTGCGATATACTACCAGGATTAATACAATATACTCCATTTATAGATTCACATAATGCAACATGACTATGACCATAAAATGCAAATTGAGCACCTTCATTTGCTGCATGTGCACTTAAAACTTCTCTATTTGATTTAATATCATATCTGTGCCCGTGTGTATAGAAATATTTAATATTCTCTATTTCTCCACTATTTTCTATTGGAAATTGAGGGTCAAAGTCACAATTCCCTTTTACACGCTTGAATAAACTTAATTCACTGTCATCATAATTAAATTCAGAATCTCCTAAGTGTAAAAATAAATCTGCATCTTTATGATAGTCATATAATTCATGAAGTATACCTTGTTCTCCGTGATTATCACTAACAATTATCCATTTCATTGAAATCGCTCCCTTATATCTTCATTCATAAGTTTAATAGCATTTCCTCTATGGCTAATTGCACTTTTCTCAGCTGCAGTTAACTCTGCCATAGTTTTATCTAACGATGGCACAAAGAATATTGGATCATAACCAAATCCATTCTCTCCTCTTTGTTCATCTATTATTTCTCCTTGTACTTTTCCTACATAAGTTACTGTATCTTTTCCTGGTTCACTTACAGCAATAGCACATATAAATTCAGCATTTTTATTTTCTTTATCTTTTAAGTTAGATAATAATTTTTCAATATTAGCTTGGTCATCTTTAGGTTCACCAGCGTAACGTGCTGAGTATATACCTGGCTCACCGTATAAAGCTTCAACGGACAATCCACTATCATCTGCTATCACAATTTTATTTAATGCTTTAGAAGCTGTTTCTGATTTTAAGATAGCATTCTCTTCAAAAGTTGTACCTGTTTCTTCTACATCAAAATCTGGTGCAATTTCTGATATACCTATCACATTTGCTTTAGGAAATATCGCTTTAAAATCTTCAATTTTACCTTTATTATTTGATGCAATTATAATGTCTTTCATAGTAGTCTCCCCTTACAATGTTATTCTTTCTACTTCTACATTTTCTATATGTAACCATTCTGTTATCGTTCGTGTAATGTGCTCAACATCACCATTGGCAAAGAATTTGTGCTGTGGGTTTGGCGTATAATAAGAATGTTCATTGCTAAAAGTTAACAACGCACTTACTTCCCTTGCTGTTTCTAAACCAGATGATATAACAGACTTTTCACCATCAAAATATTGATTGATTTGATTATAAATTAATGGATAATGTGTACAACCTAGAATTACTGTATCTGAATCATCATATCTCCATTGTTTCAATGTCTGATGGATAACGATACTTGTAATCGTCGGGTCTTTATATCTCATCTGTTCAACTAATGGTACAAATCCAGGACAAGCAATGCCTTTCACCTCTACTTGAGGGTTTATAGTCTTAATACTTCTTCTGTATGCTTCAGATTTAATAGTACCTTCAGTACCTAATACAAGAACACGATTATTTTTTGTTGTCATTATAGCAGTTCTTGAACCAGGGTCTATTACACCTACAACTGGTATAGACAGTAATTCCTGTAAAGGTTTTAATGCTACAGCTGTAGCTGTATTACACGCTATAACTAACATTTTAATATCTTTTTTAACTAAAAAATTAGCAAGCTGTATAGTAAACTCTTTGACTTCTTCTCTCGACCTCGGACCATAAGGACATCTACCAATATCACCTAAATAATATATTGTTTCATTTGGTAATTGTCTCATAATTTCCTTAGCTACTGTCAAGCCTCCGACTCCTGAATCTATTACGCCTATTGGTTTGTTCATTGGTCTTCACTTCTCATTCTTTTTAACATGATATCTAAAGCTTCATTAAATTTGATTTTATCCTCGTCATTCATAACAGACAATAATTCTTCAGTATATCTTTGTCTTGCGTGAATCACTTCGTCAATTAAATGCTCGCCTTTTTCTAGTAATTTAACATGGAAAACTCTTTTATCTTCAACAGATTGAATCCTCATTGCTAACT
This sequence comes from Mammaliicoccus sp. J-M40, assembly GCF_022386395.1. NCBI lineage: Bacteria > Bacillati > Bacillota > Bacilli > Caryophanales > Staphylococcaceae > Mammaliicoccus > Mammaliicoccus sp. J-M40. The sequence goes on along the minus strand of NZ_JAJNIQ010000012.1, from coordinate 34,397 downwards.
CTTTCTTTTCTAATTTATCAATGATGTCTGTTGTCGTAGAATATGCTAAAAATAATTTTTTAGATAATTCACCTATAGTAAGATTTTCATTTTCATATAACCATTGCAATGTTATAAATTGTGGTGGTGAAATATCATAAAGTTTTAATTGTGTTCTCGCTGTATATTTTGTTCTTTCTACAATATGTCTTAGAGAATATTCAATCTGTTTCGTAATATCTTCCATAATCGATGGTACCTCTTTTCAACTTCTTACTTATACACTTTATAATAACATATCAAATAACTTGAAGTTAATGAAATGCGTTGATTAAGCCTTATTAGTATAGATAAACATCCTTATATTAAAGCATAAAAAGAGCCAGTAAAAATTCAAAAATACAAGAATTTTTACTGGCTTATATAAACTGGACAATGATGTCACAGCACTAATATATAATATTAATATACTTGGTGATCTGAACCAAAGAATGATTTAAACATTTGGAATGTTGCTTCTCTGTTCATTGAAGCAATTGATGTAGTTAATGGGATACCTTTCGGACAAGCATTCACACAGTTTTGTGAACTACCACATTCTTGAATACCACCGTCAGACATCAACGCTTTAATTCTTTCGTCTTTTGTCATACTACCTGTTGGATGTAAGTTGAAAAGACGTACTTGAGAAATAGCTTGTGCCCCCATAAAATTATTATTTACGTTTATGTTAGGACATACTTCTAAACAAACACCACATGTCATACATTTTGATAATTCATATGCTGTTTGTCGTTTTTTCTCAGGCATACGAGGTCCAGGACCTAAATCGTAAGTACCATCGATTGGAACCCAAGCTTGTACTTTTTTCAAGTTATCAAACATACGAGAACGATCTACTTGTAAATCACGAACTACTGGGAATGCTTTCATTGGCTCAAGCTTTATAGGTTGTTCCAATTGATCAATTATTGAAGAACATGATTGACGCGCTTTACCGTTAATAACCATGGAACATGCACCACATACTTCTTCAAGACAGTTCATATCCCATGTCACAGGTGTCGTTTTCTCACCTTTTGAGTTAACAGGATTTCTTTGGATTTCCATCAATGCTGCAATCACGTTCATGTTTGGTCTATATGGAATCACAAACTTTTCGTCATATGACTGTGATTTGTCATTTTCTTGACGAGTTATGATTAATGTAATTGTTTTGTCTTCTTGATTTTGTCCTTGTGCATTTTGTTCAACTGTTTGAGAGTCTGCCATTATCATTTACCTCCTTTAGATTTCTGTGAGTAATCTCGTTTACGAGGTTCAATGTGACTAATATCAACATCTTCATATGAAAATTCAGGTGCCTCTTCAGCTCCTCTGAATTGTGCTATTGTAGTTTTTAACCATTCTTCATCATTACGGTCAGGGAATTCTGGTTTGTAATGTGCACCACGAGATTCATTACGATTGTATGCACCAATTGTAATAACCCTAGCAAGCACTAACATGTTCCATAATTGACGCGTAAAGAATACAGCTTGGTTACTCCAAGTTGACGTATCTTCCATATCAATATCTTGATATCTTTCCATTAATTCTACTATTTTCTTATCTGTTTCTAACAGTTTGTCGTTATGACGTACAACTGTTACATTCGCCGTCATAATTTCGCCTAGCTCTTTGTGTAATTTATATGCGTTTTCAGTACCTTTTAGATTTAATAAGTGATCGAATTTTTCTTGTTCTTCGTCAATACGTTTTTGATATAATTCTTCATCTAACTCTGTATATGAAGTTTCGATATTTTTAACGTATTCCATTGCGTTAGGACCAGCTACCATACCGCCATAAATTGCAGATAATAACGAGTTAGCGCCTAATCTGTTACCACCATGCTGAGAAAAGTCACATTCTCCTGCAGCGAAAAGACCTTTAATATTGGTCATTTGATCAAAGTCTACCCATATGCCACCCATTGAATAGTGAACAGCTGGGAATATTTTCATTGGGACTTTACGAGGGTCGTCACCAGTGAATTTTTCATATATTTCAATTATACCACCAAGTTTAACATCTAACTCATGAGCATCTTTATGTGATAAATCTAGGTATACCATGTTTTCGCCATTAATACCTAATTTTTGGTTTACACATACATCAAATATTTCACGAGTTGCGATATCACGTGGTACTAAGTTACCATAGTCAGGATATTTTTCTTCTAAGAAATACCAAGGTTTACCGTCTTTATAAGTCCAAATACGGCCACCTTCACCACGAGCTGACTCACTCATTAATCTTAATTTATCATCGCCCGGAATTGCTGTAGGGTGAATTTGGATAAATTCACCATTCGCGTATTTAGCACCTTGTTGATAAACAACAGATGCAGCTGAACCAGTATTAATCATTGAGTTTGTTGACTTACCAAAGATAATACCAGGTCCACCTGTTGCCATAATAACAGCGTCTGAACCAAATGATTCTATTTTAGCAGTTTTTAAGTTTTGAGCTATAATACCGCGAGCTGCATCTTCGTCATCTTTAACAATGCCTAAAAACTCCCAGCCTTCGTATTTAGTTACTAAACCTTGTACTTCGAATCTTCTAACTTGTTCATCTAATGCATATAGTAATTGTTGTCCTGTAGTTGCACCAGCAAAAGCTGTTCTATGATATAATGTTCCACCAAATCTACGGAAGTCTAAAAGACCTTCAGGTGTACGGTTAAACATTACGCCCATTCTATCTAATAAGTGGATAATACTTGGTGCTGCTTCAGTCATTCTTTTAACCGGTGTTTGGTTAGCAAGGAAGTCCCCACCATATACAGTATCATCGAAGTGAATAGATGTAGAGTCACCTTCACCCTTAGTATTAACTGCACCATTAATACCACCTTGAGCACAAACAGAGTGTGAACGTTTAACTGGTACTAATGAGAACAAGTCAACATGTGCACCTTTTTCCGCAGCTTTAATTGTTGCCATTAAACCAGCTAAACCACCACCGACAACAATAATTTTGTTGTTTGCCATAAAAATTGTCACTCCCCTAAAAAGTATAAATCTTATACGAACGCGAATATAGCTCTTAAGCCAATAATACTAATAACGATAAATACGAATAATGTTACATAAGTCATATAGCGTTGTGACTTAGGCGATTGTGTGATCCCCCAAGTGATACAGAATGACCATAAACCATTTGAGAAATGGAATATAACACTTAATACGCCGATAACATATAACGTTACTGAAATAGGATTAGATAATATATCTGAAACCATATCAAAATCAATATGATGTCCTAATGCTGCCTGTATACGCGTTTGATAAACGTGTACAGCAATGAATATAAACGAGATAACACCTGTTATACGTTGGAATAAAAACATCCAGTTTCTAAATAATGATTGTCTGCCTACATTTTCTTTAGCTGTAAACGCTATGTATAATCCATATATAGCGTGGAATAATATAGGAATATAAATTATTACCACTTCTAAAACGATTTTGAATGGTAAATGCCACATAAAGTCTGAAGCTTTATTAAATGCCTCTGGACTAATAGTTGCAAAATGGTTAATTACCAAATGCTGAATCAAAAATATTCCTATAGGAATTACACCTAACATTGAATGGATACGACGTAAAATAAACTGATTTTCGCTTGACGCCAAAAGAAGTCCCCCCTAACTTTAATCTATAACTCGATTGTGTCTATATTTTCTTTTATAACTGAAAACGATTACATGTATATTAAAAAAAACACAATGAGCATTACATGTATATTGTAACATTATTACATAAGATTTTGGGTATGAGAATTATTCTCATACCCATATAATTGGATTTCCTATTGTAATATTACTCTTTACTATCAAGTTTTACTTTTAGGTTGTGGGCGACTTTCTGAGGCAATCCAATTTTCATAAATTCTTCTTCATTCGATTCTCTCATTTTTTTAATTGAACCAAAATGTTTTAATAAATTTTGTTTTCGTTTTGGTCCTATACCTTCTATTTCATCTAATACAGATTTTAAAGAAGTTTTTTGTCTTGTTGATCGATGGAATGTAATAGCAAATCTATGAACTTCATCTTGAATTCTTTGTAATAAATAAAAAGCTTGAGAATTTTTCTTTAGTGGTATAATTTCTGCTTGAGTACCATATAATAACTCAGAAGTTTGATGTTTATCATTTTTGCTAAGCCCTGCTATTGGAATATCTAAGCCTAGTTCATTTTCTAAAACTTCTCTTACTGAAGACATGTGTCCTTTACCACCATCGACTATAATTAAATCAGGAATTGGTAAACCTTCTTTTAATACTCTCGTATAACGTCTTCGAACTGCTTCTTGCATTGATTTATAATCATCGGGTCCATCAACTGTTTTAATTTTATACTTTCGATAATCTTTCTTGCTTGGTTTTCCATCTACGAAAGCAATCATAACAGAAACAGGATGAACACCTTGTATATTAGAATTATCAAAAGCTTCTATTCTAATAGGTGTTTGTATCCCCATTGAATCTCCTAAATCCTCAATAGCTTTAATTGTTCTAGATTCATCTTTAGCAATTAATTCGAATTTATTATTTAATGAAATATTAGCATTTTTAATTGCTAAATCTACCATTTCTTTCTTCTTACCTCTTTGTGGTTGAATAACTTTTGAATCAACAACAGACTCTACTGTTTTTTTGTCTAGATTTTTTGGAATGTGAATTTCTTTCGGTGTTAAATGTTGATTCAACGTATAAAATTGACCAATAAATGTATAGAATTCTTCTTCAGCAGTTTGAATAATTGGAATCATAGAAGCCTGTCTTTCAATTAGCTTACCTTGTCTAATGAAAAATACTTGGATACATATCCAACCTTTATCTACTGAATAACCGAAGATATCTCGCATTGTCATGTCAGCTGACATCATATTTTGTTTATAATTCAACATTTCAATATGCTTAATTAAATCTCTATATTCTTTTGCTTCTTCAAATTTTAATGCTTCACTTGCTGCATTCATTTTATCGTGTAGATCATTCACTATCGTTTTATCATCACCGTTTAAAAAGTCAGTAATTTCTTTAATCATTTGTTGATATTGAGCTTGTTCAACCGGATAAACACATGGACCTAGACATTGACCGATATGATAATAAAGACAAACTTTATTAGGCATTGTAACGCATTTTCTAAGTGGATATATTCTGTCTAATAACTTTTTAGTTTCTTGTGCTGCATATGCGTTTGGATAAGGGCCAAAATATTTACCTGAATTTTTCTTTACTGTGCGTGTTACGAGTAAACGTGGATGTTCTTCATTTGTTATTTTAATAAATGGATAACTCTTGTCATCTTTTAATAAAATATTATATCGTGGTTGATGCTTCTTAATTAAGTTTAATTCTAGTAATAAAGACTCTATTTCACTAGAAGTTACGATAAACTCGAAATCTCTTATTTCCCCGACTAAACGTGTTGTTTTTTCATCATGTGCTCCCGTAAAATAGCTTCTAACCCTATTTCTTAAACGTTTAGCTTTACCAACATATATTACTGAGTTGTGTCTATCTTTCATAATATAACAACCAGGTTCTGTAGGTATAACTTCTAGTTTTTGTTTAATTTTCTTTTGGTAGTCTTCCACAAAATTCACCTACCTTTATAACTTTTTAATATTATTATATCAATAAATTGTCTGCCTACCAAAACATACGTTCTATTTACAATGTAAAAAGAGTAGGATAAAAATCTAATTTTTTAAATAAGATTTCATAGTCCCACTCTAGCAATTCTAACTAGTATTGATAAAACGTTAATGGAACGCATTAGTAAGCCAGCCAGTCATCTATTACCAATATAACAAATCAGGCTGAGACATTGATTAATGTCCCAGCCTGATGATTGGATTTAAGATTAATAATGTTTAGCTAAAACTTGCTCTAGTTGTTCTTTAGGTTGGAAACCTACAACTTTATCAACAGGTTCGCCGTCTTTAAATACGATTAATGTAGGAATACTCATCACTTCATATTTAGCTGCTGTTTCTTGGTTTTCATCAACATCTAATTTAACTATATTTGCTTTACCTTCAACGTCTTTAGCTAAATCTTCTAATACTGGTGCAATCATTTTACAAGGTCCACACCAAGGTGCCCAGAAATCTACTAAATTAACGCCTTCTTTAATTTGTTCGTCAAAGTTTGAATCAGTTGCTTTTACTAATGCCATAGGAAATATCCTCCTTGATAATTAATGATATAGTAAGTATAGCACGGTTCATAGACCGATGCATGTTGTTTGCTCACACTGTATTGTACTTCATGATGTACTGTTAATCAATCACTTAAAATTAGGTGTTCTTTTTGAAATAAAAGCGTCAATTCCTTCTTGAGCATTTTCTGTTTCAATGATATCTACGAAATGTCTTTCCTCAATTTGATCACTTTCTAATGATATATCCAGATTAGACATTTGCTTAATTACTTTAATAGAATCTGATGATTTACTCGCTATGTTAAAGGCTAACTCTTTCGTTACATTATCTAATTCATTTTGTTCAACAATATCATTAAATAAATGTGATACATCTTCAGGCTTTATCATATCTCCAGTTAATGCGATTTGAAGAGCTTTATGTTGACCTATCATTGCGGATAGCCTTCTCACACCACCAAATCCAGGAAAAATACCTAAATTAACTTCTGGTAACCCTACTTTAGTGTCATTCGTTATAATTCTCATATCACATGCTAAAGCCAATTCTAAACCTCCGCCTAAGCATACGCCGTGAATAGAACTAATTACTGGTTTGTGACATGTTTTAATCAATCTAAATAGTTTTGCACTTGTCGAAGCTAAATTTAACCTTTCATGCTTGGATAGTTCAAGGAATGATTTGATATCTGCTCCAGCTGAAAAACATTTCTCATTCCCTTTAATTACTATTACTTTAACATCATTGCCAAATCCTATTTCTTCTATAGCTCCTATAATTTGATTTAAAACCGCTTCGTTCAAAACATTTACAGGACCATTATTAAGTTCAATAAACAAAACATTTTGTTCTATATTAGTTTTTATCATGACACTTCTCCTTATAAGAAAATTAAATAAGCGATACCTGCTATAAATGTTAAAGCAGAAATAACGATTAATACTTTAGCAAGCTTATACATATCAAAATTATCCAATATGTTTCCTCCTTATTTCAATGTCACTACAGTAACACCAAATCCACCTTCTGAAGGCATACCTGTCCTAAAGCTGTCGACTGAACGATGTCGTTTCAAATGTTCTGTCACACCTTTTTGTAACGCACCAGTACCTTTACCATGAATAATATTTACTGTACCATAATTTGATAAAACTGCTTGATCAAGATATTGGTCTAATTCTATCATAGCTTCTTCGTAACGATAACCACGTAAGTCTAAATCCATTTTTATAGTAGATCTATTGGTTCTTGGCACGACTTTTTGTGGTTGTTGTTTTTTCTTATCTAGTTTCTCTAAATCTTTAATTTCTATTTTCATTTTGAGAATACCCATCTGAACAATGGCTTCCTCATCACTAGCAATATCAATGACTTCACCTTTTTGTCCATACGATAATACTTTAACATCGTCACCTACTTCTATTTTATCATGACGTTCTTTCTGTACATTCTGTTTAATGGATTCTGCTGTATATTGGTTATCTAAACGTTTTTTGCGTTCAATTAATTCATGTTCTTTTACTTCAGCGCCAGATTTATCTCTCATATCTCGCAATTCTTGTAAAATATTTTCTGCTTCTCTAGTTTTTTGTTTCACTTCTTGATTTGCTTTATTGCGTGCCTCATCCATTAATTGAGTCTTGAATTTTTCAAAACGTTGTAACTCTTGAGATAGTGATTGATGTAGTTCTTGTGATTCTTGTTTTAATTTTTCCACTTCAATTCTATCGTTTTCCACTGTTTTAGCATTCTTTTCTAACGACTCAATCATGACATTAATTTCTTTCTCATCTTGACCAATTAGCGATTTAGCATGATTAATTAACTCATTTTTTAATCCTAGTTTTTTCGAAATTTCAAACGCATTAGATCTTCCCGGTATACCCATTAATAATTTATAAGTTGGTTTTAGAGTCTCTACATCAAATTCCACACTTGCATTCATCACTTTATCTCTATTGTAACTATAAGCTTTAAGTTCTGGATAATGTGTTGTAGCCATTATTAATGCATCTCTTTCAATTGTATAATCTAATATACTCATCGCTAATGCAGCACCCTCACTTGGATCAGTACCTGCCCCAAGCTCATCAAATAAGATTAATGAATCTTTATCTGCGTGCTCGATAATATTAACAATATTCTTCATATGTGATGAAAAAGTAGATAGAGATTGCTCTATAGATTGTTCGTCACCAATATCACAAAATACATTTTTAAATATTGTAATGATTGAACCGTCTAAAGTTGGAATTAATAAACCAGATTGCGCCATTAATGTGATCAAACCAACTGTTTTTAAAGTTACTGTCTTACCGCCTGTATTAGGACCAGTTATAATAACAGCATTTATATCTTCCTTAAATTCAATCGTATTGCTAACCACTTCATTTTCATTGATTAGTGGATGTCTTGCTTTAGGTAAATATATAGCTCTATCTTCAGAAAGAATAGGTTTTGTTGCTTTTATAGTCGTACCAAATTTGGCTTTAGCAGTTATAAAATCTAAATGACCCATTATTTCTGTGCTTGTTAGTAATTCATAAGATACACCGTTAACTAGTTCTGTAAGAATATATAGCAATCTATCTCTTTCTTCTTTTTCTTTCACTTTAACTTGTGCAATCTGATTATGCATTTCAACAATTGCACTAGGTTCTATATATAAAGTTTGGCCGGATGCAGATTGATCATGTACGATACCACTGAAATCTTGACGGTATTCAGCTTTAACAGGTAATACATGTCGATCATTTCTCACTGTAACAATCGAATCTGATAATTTCTTCTGATTCGATTGAGATCTTACCATTTGTTCCAATCTTGATTTAATACGATCGTTCGTTTTTTTAATTTGATATCTCAATTCCGCTAATTTAGGACTAGCCGTATCAAATAAGTCATGTTCATCACATTGTTCATTTATTTGATTTAACAATTCACTGAGCACTGGTAATCGAGAAACTTGTTCGTCTATTATTGGATACAGAATATCTTCATCTTCTTCTACAATGCTTGCATAAAATGTTTTAAATCTATTTTGAACTTGTATATTTCTTTTAATTTGATTAAGTTCTTCGACATTTAATAAACTTCCTATTTCAGACCTTCTTACAAGAGATTTAATATCTTGTAATCCTGAATATCCTGGCACCCTATGTTTATTATATATTTGTGTCATTTCATCCGTTTCATTTAAACTATGTTGAACAGATGCATAATCATCACTTGGTTTAAGCTCTTCAATTAAGCGTGTCGCAATGTCACTTGTAGCATGAGCTGACAATTTTTGAATAATTAAGGGATATTCAAGAACTTTTAATGTTTTTTCATTCATTTTATCTTCCCTCTTCTATTTGTACATTATTTATTAGAACGAATCCATTCTTTAAATGAATCACGATCTTTAGTATTTATAACTTGGTCTTTTTTGACCCATCCTTTTTGTGCAGTACCGACGCCATATTTCATAAAATCAAAGTGATCGATATGATGAGCGTCTGTATTAATAGTAATCATTAAATCAGGATGTTTTTTTAATACTTCTGCATTTAAATCCAATCTTTGTGGATTTGCATTTAATTCTAAAACAGTATTTGTTTTTTTAGCCATCTCAATAAGTTGTTCAATATTAACTTTATAACCATCTCTTCTACCTATAATACGGCCTGTAGGATGAGCTATATGTCTTACATATGGGTTCTCACATGCATTTCTTAACCTATTCATAATTTCTTCTTCAGTTTGATTAAAGCTTTGATGAATGGCAGCAATTACATAATCTAATTCTTTTAATACTTCGTTAGGATAATCTAAAGTACCATCTGGTTTAATGTCCATTTCTGTACCACTATAGATATCAATTTCTTTATATTTTTCGTTTAATTGTTTGATTTTTTCATTTTGTTCTAAAAGTCGATCTATAGATAATCCGTTAGCTACTGCAAGGCTTCTAGAATGATCAGTTATACATATGAATTGATAACCTTTCTCTATCGCAGCTTCTATCATCTCTTCTAATTTAAAGGCACCATCACTATAAGTTGTATGCATATGGATATCACCATTGATATCACTTAATTGAACAATATTACTAATATCTTTATCAAATTCTGTACCATCTTCACGCATAGTTGGAGGAACATACGGTACATTGAAGTGATCATAAATAGCTTTTTCATTATCATAAGTAATTATATTACCGTTACTTTCTTCAATACCATATTCACTTACTTTTTCATTTCTTTCTTTAGCCAATTGCCTAATTCTTATATTATGATCTTTTGAACCTGTAAAATGTTGCAAAGTATGGTAGAAAGCTTCAGGCTTAATCATTCTGAAGTCTACACCTATTACATCATCTTCAATTAATATATCTAATGAGACTTTAGTTTTACCTACAGCAATTTGTTCTTGTATGTCTGGGAATTGTAAAAGCGCTTGTTGAACATCCATCTCATTTTCAGTAGAAATAATATAGTCTAAATCTTTGCTCGTTTCTTTCATTCTTCTAAAACTACCCGCAACATGATATTCAATTATGCCGTCAATATCATCTAAAAAGCGATTAATCACTTCGTGTGCTTTAATCATTGTATTGATTGGATAACGTTCAGGTCTTTGTCCTAGAACTTTAGCTTCTTCTAGTAACTTCTGTTCCGTTTTTTTAGCAAAACCTGGTAAAGCTGAGACTTCATTATTTTCACAAGCTTTTATTAAATCTTCTTTATTTTTTATATTTAATTCTTTGTATAATTTTGCGACTTTTTTACTGCCGAGACCTGGAATTTTCAAAAGCGGAATCAAGCCTTCCGGTATTTCTTCTTTAAGTTCATCTAAATAACTTTGTTTACCTGTTTCTAAATATTCATTAATTACATCTCCAACACCTTTACCTATTCCTTTCAGTGTTGTGACATCGTCAATTTCTTGTATCGTTCTTTCATCAGTTTCTAAGGATTGACTAGCTTTTCTATATGCTGATACTTTAAAAGGATTCTCCCCTTTAATTTCCATATATACTGCAATTGTCTCAAGCATTTTCACTATATCTTTTTTCGTTAACATATCTATTCCTCCGTAAAAAAAGTCATAGGTTAGCCCATGACTTAGTTCAATATGATTCAATTAATTTGAAAGCCAATTTACTAACAAATCAGATAAGAATGGTGTTTTTGTTAATACAAGATTCCCTACAGAAGATTGGTGTAAAGCTTCTATAAACATAGGTATAGGTATCACTGCAACAGTAGCAAGTATTATAATCACGATAATATATGTTTCTATAAAACCAAGTACCATAGCAAAGTATTGCGCATACTTACCACCGAATTCCATTTGATGATAAAAATCAAATACAGTAGAAATTACTTGTAAAATTATTTTAGTCAAAACAAATAAAATGAGAATTGCCATAATATTATAAAATGCATCCTCATTATTAATATTTTTAAATATTGCATTAGTACCTTCAGTAGATGCACTTGGATAAGGAAGTAAAAGATGTAATTGCTTACTAAATGGCGCATAGCAAATTACTGCTACTACAAGTGCAGAAATTGTACTTATAGCATGTAAAGACTCTAATACCAAACTTCTTCTATAACCAATGATGACACCTAATATTAAACATATAATAACTAGTAATGTAATCATTCTAAATTTCCTTTATTTTTTAATTGTTTTATTTCTTCTTGGAGCTTTTCATTCTCTTCTTCCAATTTAACATACTCGTGCATCACATTTACAGCAGTGAGAACTGATTTACGTGTTGTATCCAACCCAGCATTTAATTGACCCAATGCTTTAATCTTCTCATCTACTCTACCAGCTACATAACGAATATGAGATGGATCGTCTTCTCCAATTATTGTATAATGTTGATCATTTATAACTACTGTTACTCTGTTTTTGTTTTCACTCATTATACTACCCCTGTTCAAATTATAAATGGATTATTCTATACTTAATCATAATATATTATACATGACATATGTTCATTTGTGTATGATAATCCACTAACTTCCCAATAGAATATTCGTTTTAACCAAAAAATTATGATAATCTTAACTAAGAAAATATATTAAAGGCAGGATATACATTGTGGGAAATATCGTTAAAGTAATAGACACGCAAACCATCAATCATTTAATTAATCAATATAACATGGAAACAACTGGTCTTCCTAATGGTACCATTGCACGAAAAAAAATTAAAAGTACTCAAGTACAAATTTATTGTTCTAAAAAAATTATGTTTCAAGGTAAAGATGCAGAACAAGTAGCTTCACAACTACTTGGAATTAAAATCGAATCATCTCAACCCCAAAAAACTAGTACATCTAATAAAGTTTATAATTTCGACAAGCATAATACTATAGGCAGCGATGAGGCAGGCAGTGGTGATTATTTTGGGCCATTAACAGTTTGTGCAGCTTATGTTTCTAAGAAAAATGCAGAAATTTTAAAAACTATAGGTGTTATGGATTCTAAATCACTGACTGATGCTAAAATTGTACAGTTAGCAGAGCAAATCATTGAAATTTGTCCTCATTCGCTCATAGTTCTTGATAATGATAACTATAATAAAAAGCAACTTGACGGTTGGAGTCAAGTAAAAATGAAAGCTGTATTACATAACCAAGCTATTACTAATGTTATATCACGTATAGATGAAAATGAATTAGAACAGATTGTCATTGACCAGTTTGTTCAAGCTAGTACATATGAACGCTATACAGCAAGCCCTATGCCTAGAAAAGATATTACATTTTTTGAAACAAAAGGTGAATCAAAATCAATTGCTATAGCTGCAGCAAGCATTATCGCTAGATATGCTTTCGTAAAACATATGGATAAAATCGCGAAAGATTTAAATATGATTATACCTAAAGGCGCTAGTAGTAAAGTCGATTTAGAAGCTGCTAAAATCGCTCAAAAATATGATATGCATCAACTCGATAAAATTTCGAAAAAACATTTTAAAAATAGAGAAAAAGTTTTAGATTTAATTAACCGTAAAAGGAGAAATTAATATGCTGCTCATAACTATAGGTTGGCAAGTTATCTTAGCCATTCTTATTATGTGTTATTTAATATGGTTTATCGGAAAACAAATTACAAAAATGAGTAAACGTAAAAAGAAATAATAATTCTCATGTAAACATTCAATATTATAAATATCGAAATGAAAAACGCCAATCCGTGAATTGTAAACTCATGGATTGGCGTTTTTGTTTTGTTAATTATGATCTCAACGTGGCACCTTGTTGTTCTAGTGCTTTTAGTATTTGATTGTGTACAGCTGTAACTTTTTCTTCAGTTAGTGTGTCATTAACATCTAAGTAATCTATACGGATAGCTACTGATTTCTTGCCTTCTTCCATATGTTCACCTTCATAAACGTCAAATACTTCTGTATGATTTAAGATTTCTTCACCATTTTCATTAATAGTATTAATTAATGAAGAAGCTGAAACTTCAGTACCTACAACTAAAGCAACATCTCTTGATACACCTGGGAATCTTGGTATAGGTGCATATTCAATTTTACCTACTGGATGCTCTAATATTCTAGTGAAGTTTAGTTCAAAAACATACGTGCGGTCTAAATCATTTTCTTTCTCTACAGTTGGATGCAGCTCTGCAATTAAGCCGATTACTTCATCATCTAATTTTACATATGCTGTTCTACCTGGGTGTAATAAATCTACTTTAGTAGTTTCAAATGTAAAACGTACATTTAATTGTTCCGCAATACGTTCCACGATGCCTTTTACTAAATAAAAGTCTACTGGTTCATCTTTTTGTTGCCAACGGTTACCTGAATATTGTCCTGTTAGTATTCCACTTAAGAACTCCACTTCAGTTGGCAACTCATCTTGACCATTACCATAAAAGACTTTACCTAATTCATATAATGCTACATTTTTATTCTTTCTAGCAACGTTATAACGTGTTGCATCAATCAATCTTGGTAATATGCTTTGACGTAAAACAGCTTGATCTTCACTCATAGGCATCATCAACTCAACGACATCATGTTGATTGATTGTAAATTGAGTAGCTATATCTTTACTCACTAAAGAGTATGTTATCGCTTGGTCTAAACCTGCACCTTCTAGAATTTCTTTTACTTTACGTGTTTTTAGTTGATTATCTGTTAAATAACCTGCTGTAGCATTTTCAAAGTTTGGTAAAGTTGATGGCAATTGGTCGTAACCGTAAATTCTCGCTACTTCTTCGATTAAATCAGCTTTAATTGTAATATCATTACGTCTTGAAGGAACAGTTACTTCAAAGTCTTCACCTGTAATATTAGTAGTGAAACCTAAACGATTGAAAATTGTATCAATCTCGTCTGTCGATAAATTAAATCCGATTAACTCATTCACATCGTGTGTTGAAATACTGATTACTTTAGAAGTTGCAGGTAAAGTTCCGTCCGATACAACTTCGTTTAACACTTTTGCTCCTGCGATTTCTTGTAATAAATAAGCTGCTCTATTTAATGCCTCAAGTACTCTTTCACTTGCAACACCTTTTTCGAATCGATTTGATGCTTCACTACGTAGACCTAATCTTCTAGATGTTTGACGAATATTAGTTGCATTGAATAATGCACTTTCAATTACAACGTTCACAGTGTTTTCTGTTACTTCAGAAAAATCTCCACCCATCACACCAGCTATTGCGATTGGTTCTTTACCGTTAGTAATTACAATGTCCGAAGTTTTTAAAGTTCTTTCAACATCATCAAGTGTTGTCATTTTTTCTTCCTCTTTAGCATAACGAGCAACAATTTCTTTAGAACCAATTTGATCTTGATCAAACATATGAAGTGGTTGACCGTATTCAAGCAATACATAGTTTGAAACATCAACTACATTATTGATTGGACGAATACCTGATTTCATTAATCTTGATTGTAGCCAAGTTGGTGATGGTTCTATCGTGACATTTTTAACTATTCTAGCTGAATAAAACGGCACCGCTTCTGTATCTTCAACAGTAATTGATAGTTCATCAGAAGCTTTTGCAGTGGTTTCATTAACGTTTGTATTTGGATACTTAATATCTTGACCATACAAAGCACTAACTTCATGTGCAGCACCTAGCATACTTAAGCAGTCAGCTCTATTAGGTGTTAAATCAAAGTCCATTACTTGATCATCTAATAATAAAGCTTCTAACGCTTCATTTCCTGGTGTTGGCTCATTTGAAAATACATAAATACCGTCTGCATACTTTTTAGGTAAGACGTTTTGATCTATACCAATTTCTTGTAGAGAACAAATCATGCCTTCAGAAACTTCGCCTCTTAATTTAGCTCTTTTAATTTTAACCCCGCCAGGCAATCTTCCACCGACTTTAACAACAATAACATGTTGGCCTTCATCGACATTTGGTGCACCACAAACAATTTGTACATGTTCTTCTTCACCAACATCTACTTTACAAATATTTAATTTATCTGCTTCTGGATGTTTTTCTTTAGAAACGACGTGACCTACGACTAATTTCTTAATATCTTTACTATAGTCCGTAATGCTATCTACTTCTATACCACTTCTTGTTATTTTTTCTGCTAGTTCTTCAATACCAGCATCTATTTTTATAAATTCATTTAACCATTCTTTACTTACTAACATTACGCTTCACCACCATCTTCTACAGGCTTAAATTGTTCTATAAATCTCACATCATTAGTATAGAAGTGTCTTATATCCTCAATTCCATATTTCAACATAGCTAATCTATCTGGCCCTAATCCGAATGCAAATCCAGAATATTTATTTGAGTCAAACCCAGCCATTTCTAATACGTTAGGATGTACCATACCTGAACCTAATACTTCTATCCAACCAGTTTGTTTACACACATTACATCCTTTACCTTTACATTTAAAACAGGATACGTCTACTTCAACTGAAGGTTCTGTAAATGGGAAGAAGCTTGGTCTTAAACGTATTTCTCTATCTTTACCAAATAATTTACGTACTAATAGTTCTAGAGTACCTTTTAAATCACTCATTTTAATGTTCTCTGCAACTACTAATCCTTCGATTTGAGTAAATTGATGACTATGTGTTGCATCATCAGAATCTCGTCTATAAACTTTACCTGGACAAATAATTTTTACTGGACCTTTACCATTTCTTTTTTCTAAAGTTCTAGCTTGAACTGGAGATGTGTGTGTACGCAATAAAACTTCTTCTGAAATATAGAAAGTATCTTGCATATCTCTCGCTGGATGTGATTTAGGTAAATTTAAAGCTTCAAAGTTATAATAGTCCGATTCAACTTCATAACCTTCAACGATTTCATATCCTAATCCAATAAATAAATCTTCTAAATCTTCGTTAATTTTAGTCAGAGGATGTTTTGCTCCTAATGCCACTTTTCTACCGGGCAAAGTTACATCTATTGTTTCATTCTCTAGTTGTTCATTTAACGCTTCTTCTTCTAATAATTCTCTTTTAGATTCAATTTCAACTTCAACAGCGTTACGTACTTCGTTAACTAATTGACCAAATTCTGGTCTTTCTTCTTTAGGTAAATCTTTCATTTCTTTCATCAAACTTGTAATAACGCCTTTTTTACCTAAGTAATTTACTTTAACATCTTGTAATGATCTTTCAGCTTTAGCTTCGTTTATGCGAACAAGCGCTTCTTGTCTTAAATCTGAAAGTTTCTCGCGTAATGACATATATATCCTCCTATTTAGTCGAAAAAAAGACTTCCACCCCTCAATAATAGAGGGACGAAAGTCTTCCGTGGTACCACCCAAATTTATACATACTTATGCATACACTTATATGTTGATAACGGATCTACATTCCGACTTAAATTTCTTTAAGTTGCCAAAAGGATGAAAAAAATTAAGTCACAACATAGGATTTTTCAGTCACGAATCCATTCCCTTTTATGCGCGAACATTAATTTACGTCCTTTTATTAGCTCATATTGATTATGAAATCATTATATAAAATTATACATGAATGGTCAACCTCTCAAATGATAGAGTAAAATACCACTAGATACAGCTACATTTAAGCTTTCAGCTTGGCCATATATAGGTATATTTAAGTTCTGGAATGTTTCTTGCAATAATGATTCATCAACACCACTGCCTTCATTACCCATAATTAAAGCAAAATTGTCTTGTTTTTCAACAGTGTTATATGGCACTGCGTTCTGTAAACTCGTTCCAAATACTTTGCCATCAAACGATTGTATAAATGTTAATAAATCTTCTTCAATGATTGGCAAATGGAACACGCTACCTTGTGATGCTCTTAACACCTTATCTTGATAAGGGTCTGCACTGCCTTTAGAATAAATAACTGCATCCATACCAGACGCATCTGCATTACGAATAAGTGCCCCCATGTTTCCAGGATCTTGTACTCTATCTAAAATAAGCACTTGTTTAAAAACATCTGCTTCGTAATTCGGAATATCAACAACAGCGAATATACCTTGTGGTGTAGTTGTGTCCGACAATGCTTCAGCTACTTTAAAATTTATAATATAAGCATTTTCCGCATAATCTATAATTTGTTCATCTAATCTTGAAAAATCTACTGATAATAAAGAATTTATTTTTAGTTGACTGCGAAATGCTTCTTCAACTAAATGATAACCTTCAATAAGAAATTGCCCTTGTTTTATTCTGTCTTTCTTTTTCTTTAATTTATTAATTTGTTTTATTTTATTATTTTGTGCTGAAGTGATTTCTTCCATATAATCTCCTCGTGTTTACGTAATCTTATGTATCTATTATATATGATAACCACATATTTTCATATAAATAAAAAAACGCCCTTAAAAAGGACGTTGTAATATAACTTATTATTTAGAAACGACTTCTTTACCTTTGTATGATCCACATGCTTTACATACACGGTGAGATAATTTCATTTCTCCACAGTTAGAACATTCTACCATGCCTGGTACTGAGATTTTGAAATGAGTACGACGTTTTCTTTTAGCTGCTTTTGAAGTTCTTCTTTTTGGAACTGCCATGTTTAATTCCTCCTTAAATTTTATAAACACTAGTTCGATTATTTTTCATCATCGAAGAATTGTTGTAATTTTTGAAGTCTTGGATCAACTTTACGTTCACTATCTTCTTGATCTGAAGTTTCAGTTGATTCAATTTGATCTTCGCCAATAACTTCCCAACCATTGCCTGCCATTGAAATATCTTCACTACCTTCAGAAAATACGCGTTGTGGCTTTTCTAAAATAACGAGTTCTTCGATAATCGGTAATAAATTAATCATACCGCCTTCGACTTTATGTCTAAGACCGTCTTCTTCTTCATCACCATCGCTAAACTCATCTAATTCGAATATTTCCGTTGAAGTAGTATCAAATGGTAGATCTACTGGCTTTAAAGTACGGGCACATGGTAACGTCAATACACCGCTAATGTCAAGATTGACAATTATCTCATGCATTCGCACTTGTACGTCTCCTGTTACTTTTATTGGAGATATATCGATAAGTTCATCTACTCGTTCAGTAAGATATTTCATATCGATTTCTTTATCAAAAGTAAATGGTTCGTCTTGGTATTTATTAAGTTGTGTTATTGACCACTTCATCTAGGTTCACCTCTTACAAACACAAAAATTATTGTAACCTTAACGACAACGTTTGTCAAGATTTTTTCTTAACATTCATTATCTGATACAATACTAATGATGAAGTGAAATGAGGGGAATTGCAAATGAAAAGTGTTGCTTTAATTACAGAGTATAATCCGTTTCATAATGGCCATGTTTATCATGCTGAACTATCTAAAAACATAACAAACAGCGATGTATCAGTCGCTGTTATGAGTGGATCGTTTACGATGCGAGGAGAACCAGCAATTTTGAATAAATTTCAACGTGCTAAAATGGCTGTTCAATATGTAGATTTAGTAGTGGAATTACCACTTATTTATGCAATATCTTCCGGAGAACTTTTTGCTCAAGGTGGTGTTGATATAGCAGAACAATTTAAATGTAATTATTTATCTTTTGGTAGCGAGTCAGGAAACGTTAATGATATTAAAGAGACTATTAGTCAAATTGAAGATATAAAAAATGATATACGATATAAGGAAATGATTAAAGAAGGAAAATCTCACCCTAGAATCATCTCTGAATTAATTCAAGATTCAAAGTTATTATCAGGCTCTAATAATTTATTGGCTATAGAATACGTCAGACACATAATAAACAACGACCTTAATATCGAACCAGTGACTATACAACGAAAAGACAACTTATTTCTAGATTCAAGCTTAAATCAACGCTCACACATTTCCAGTGCAACCTCAATAAGAAATGCATACTTTTCAAATGATGAGCAATATAAACTAAGTTTACCTGAATTTAGCTCTAACTTATTAAGTTCACATAAAGGTGTAAACTGGGATGATTTTTTCCCATTATTAAAATGGACTATTTTGAGATCAAGTACAAAAGAATTACAAGAAATTTATATGATGACTGAAGGGTTAGAATATAAACTAAAGAAAGAAATAGAAGATAGTCAGACTTTCGATGAATTCGTATCGCGCATTAAATCAAAAAGATATACTTGGACGCGTATTCAAAGATTACTAACTGCTACATTACTCAACATCAAAAATATAGATGTAAACTCTTATAAACCACAAGCAATTCGTGTATTAGCAATGTCCGAACAAGGTAGAAAATACATTAAAGAAATACAAGAGTCATGCCCATTACCAATTATTACTAATGTTAACAAAAAGTCTGCTCCGTATTTTGAACATGAGATTAAAGCCACATCTTTATACCAGTATGTATCTGGAGAATCAGAAACAGACTTTAATCAACATGTTTATATAAAAAAATAGTGAAACTTATTTAATGGAAATAAACTTCGTGCTTTAGTATATATCGCACGAAGTTTATTTGTTGTTCTCTCGTTTTTCTTTTAAAGCTTTATTTACATTGGCGGGAACAAACTCCGAAACATCTCTATCGTATTGCGCTACTTCTTTTACAACACTAGAACTAATAAATGAATACTTATTATTAGTCATCATATATAATGTTTCTATATCATCATCTAATTTTTTATTCATAGATGTTAATTGCATTTCATATTCGAAATCACTCACAGCTCTCAATCCTCGAACAATTGTTGTCGCATTGATTTCCCTACAAAAATCAACGAGTAAGCCGTGGAATGTATGTACTACGATATTAGGTACATCTTCTACCGCTTCTTTTATTAATGCCACTCTTTCTTCATTTGTAAATAAACCTTTTTTCGAAGAATTTTTTAATACCGAGACATGTACTTCATCAAATATTTTAGCGCTTCTTTTTATAATATCTATATGTCCTAAAGTAATTGGATCGAAACTACCTGGGACTACTGCTATTTTTTTAGACATCGTTCTCTCCTTTTGTCAGCAACATAACATGTGTAAGACCATATTCATACTTTTTAAAGATTTCAAACTGACGTGTATTTATATTTTCTGATTTATCAAATTCACAAACAATTGTACCATTAGCACTTAATAAATTAAATTCTTCAATTTTTTCTAATGATTTATTTATAAGGTCTTTATTATAAGGTGGATCTAAAAATATATAATCAAATTGAATTTCTCTTTTATTCAATGCTTTTAAAGCTCTAATAGCATCATTTTTATACACTTCATACTCTGAAGATGGGATTTTGAGTAAATCCAAGTTTTCTTTTATCATTTTTGTCGCTTTAAAATTGCCATCTACAAAAATAACTTTGTTTAATCCTCTTGATAATGCTTCAATACCTAACCCACCACTTCCTGCAAACAAATCTAAGCCAAGCCCGTCAACGTCTTGTAAACTATTGAAGATACTTTCTTTTACTTTATCGGTAGTTGGTCTTGTAGATTGGCCTTCAATTGTATTTATATGTAACCTTTTATATTTTCCACCAATAACTCTCAATTGAATCAACTCTTTCTTTATTTTAAATTATTAACTATACTAATTATATATTATATGAAAACGAGGTTTACCATATGAAGCAATCATTTATTGTCATTGGACATGGATTAACGGATTTATTTGAATTTCAAACAATCATTGAATACAATCACGAACGTATTTCTGATATTTTGATGCTCCACACGCCTTTATCTGAGGAGAAGCTATCAACAGCTTGCATAATTATGAAACCGACTAAAGAGAACCATTTTCAAGCTATCTATACAATATTAGAAGGCATAAGATATCCGTATCCAGAATCTAACAAAAAATTCGATTTAATTAATCAATGGGCAAATGAATATGACATAAAAGTAAAAGGTCTAGACGTAAAGTCACGGTCTGAATTCGCAGAAGATGAACTTTACTTCACTTACTTAAAAGGTGTATTAAGACTAGAACGTTACTTGCCACCGTTACAATAAATTAAAAGTTCAAATATTCTTTTTTCTCAACATTTTTATTTGAATAATCTCTCTTAACACTCTTAAATGGTGACACTTTCACATCTTTAACATATTTTAATTTCATTAGATGTTGGATAGTGTCATCTATTTTATCTTCATTTGTATAAAGCATGACATATTGTTCTTTTTTATGAGAATAATAAATATTCCCGAATTTACGTAATTGTCTTTCATGTTTCATATTTTTTAAATAGACAATAATACTAATGCGCTCTACTAGCTCCATGACAATATCTCCCTTCATGTTTTATTTTTATATTAGCATTTTATATATGATGTTGAAAGAAGATAATCTTGCACTCATAACTTACATGCTTTTATATCACATACCAATTTGATAGAATATATATAAGTCTTTAATTGCATTTCGAAAGGATTGGATAAAATGTCAAAAATTAATTTAATGAAAGCAACAGGTCTTATCGGAGGCATAGCTGCAGGTTCTTGGCTTATTACAAAAGCTACTAGTGAAGTTAGACCTCGCAAAATCAAACCATTCTTTACTCAACCAGCACCTTATATTTTCGCTCATCGAGGTGGGATGGCTTTAAGACCAGAACATACCCGTCTAGCTTTTGACCATGCATTAAAATACAATGTAACTGGTTTTGAAATTGATGTTCGTTTAACAAAAGATGAAGTCTTAGTTGTTACACATGACGAAACGGTAGATCGAACAAGTAATGGTTCTGGCTTAGTAGCTGATCACACTTTAGAAGAGTTACGTCAGTTTGACTTTGGATATCACTATAAAGATATCAACCATGAACATCCTTATAGAGGCGATGAAAAAGCCAAAATCGTTACGCTTAAAGAATTATTAACAAAATACCAAGATGTGTTAGTAAACATCGA
Source organism: Mammaliicoccus sp. J-M40 (assembly GCF_022386395.1). Lineage (NCBI taxonomy): Bacteria > Bacillati > Bacillota > Bacilli > Caryophanales > Staphylococcaceae > Mammaliicoccus > Mammaliicoccus sp. J-M40. The sequence goes on along the minus strand of NZ_JAJNIQ010000012.1, from coordinate 11,859 downwards.
TATCAAGGACCATCCTGAATCTTATGCTGGAAGTTTAGCACCTTCACACTTATTCCGATTAATATCAGAATTAAAAGTTGAAGATCGTGTAAATATTACAAGTTTTTATGATGAACAAATAGAAAGATTTAATTTATACGCTCAAGATACTATTTCATTAGGTACAGGACAAAACGAAGTAACAAAAGCATATACTGCTTATCATTCTGGTTATGGACATGTTTACCAACCTAAAACTGATACATTCCAAATTCCTGTAAATGCAAAAGGTCTTCCACTTGATTCAGAAGGCTTTATTCAATATTTAACTTCACTGAATATTGCCGTTGGTTATTGGGTTATTAATCAAATAGATATTATGGATGACTTAATTCAAAAAGGTGCACATACTATCGTTACAGATAGACCAGATACAGCGCACTTTTTAATTAAAAAACAATATTAAACATAAAACAGTCCGAGACATTTATATATGTCTCGGACTGTTTTATTAAGAACAACCGCATGAACCGCCTGTTGAACATCCTCCACCGTGACTCTCACTAGTAAAGAATGGATTACCTGTATCTACTTTAACATTGTTTGATATAGAATAAGATACAATGCTTACAACTTCATCCAATAAATTCTGTAATTCTGTTTCTTTAGTTTTAAAGTTGGAAACGACTGGGTGCATTTCGTATTCTCTCTTCTGCTGTCTTGTTTCTTTCATTACTCTATTATAATCAGGATGATATCTTCCAAACCTTAAACAATCATCATAGTGTGACTTGATTTGATCAAATTTCTTTCTTAAAATCTTTACTTCTAAATCTGTTTCTAATTTATATTTAGCTTCTCGATAAGCTTGGTAAATTTCTGATTCCATAATACAAGCACTTAGTTCATCGGATTGATCTAAAATATTAGCTGTTTCAACTGTGAACATCCCAATGACCTCCTTATTATTTATTATCTTTGAAGACAAGTGAATAATATTCTCGAGAATTACCTGCACCAAATTCATCGTATTGACTTCCAAGTAATTTCTCTCTATAACTGTTGTTGTTCAACCAACTATTAACAAGTGTTGGCATATCATAAAAATTATATGCTAAGTTTTGGTTGATAGCGTTATATTCAATTTTTTTATCATTGATATGTTTCATTATACCATCTTCTAAAGTTTTTACAGCCTCTTCTTCATCAACGTCACTATCAATCAAATCCGCTTCCATTTGAGTAATATAAGTTAATTGATCATTTATATCTAAAGGTGTTATTCCTTTTAATTCTCTATACTCATTTACAATTTCTAATAAAGTTAAATCTTTATTAATATGTGTTTGGAAATCTTGTTGATCTGCACGTTTTAATTTTTTATCTTTATTTGAAACTTTAGACATAGAAAATGGCGCTTGCTCAACAATTATGTCTGAATCCATAAATTGAACACCCATAACCTCATTTGTTTCGCTATCAATTAATACCTGTGCATAAACATCACCATATTTAACTAATAATTGAGTTTTGATGTCCCTTTCTGATAATTCAATTTGATAATCACCATACGAACTATTTATGTTTGGTTCCATATCTATGTTAGTACCATTAAATAATTTAGTAGCATCTTGTTTAATTTTAATTGGTGATACATCTACTTTTTCACCAGTTGCAAAAACAGATGACACTTTATTATTTTTGGTTGAAACTAAATAATAATGTTCCTTATTTTTAAAGACATAATTCTTTCTATCGTGCTCTGCCTTATATACCCTATCTGGTTGACCTAAATCTTTAATGACATCATCTATACTACCATAGACATAAGTCCCTACGCCCTCTTTCAGCTTAGCATTACCTGTGGACTTTTCAGCTTGTTTTTCATAGTAATTTTCACTTGCTTTATCATGTGAGTAGTTTGGGTTCTTTAAGACATCAAATTCTAATTTAGGAGAATAGAATAAATAAAAGAGTACAATGATTAAAATAGCGATTGCTATTACTTTAATGATAATATTCTTCAACTATTTACCTCCTCTTTTTACTCCTAATAATGATTATATCATTTTACAGTAAAGTTTTTAGTTAAATCAATTGAAATGTGAATATTTATGTTAAATTTAAATGTACATTGCAACATTGAAGCTTTTATCATAAAATAAACTTAAAGGTACTTAGAGGGAGGAAAATTACATGGTATTTGATAATACAGGTCTTGAAAAGGTTATCATCGAACAAGAACTATTGCAAGATGTTATGAATAAACATGGTTTTGTTGCAGGCGGACACTGGGACTATGAACGTATTACTTATGATTTTAAATATGAATTAAGTGAAGGCATATATTATTTAAGAGTTCCAAGTTATGCACTTAAAGGGGACGTTGGTGCAAAAAGTGCAACACTCCAATTGATGGATCCTTATTTAGGTAAACATTATTATCCAACTGGCGTTGAGTACGGTGATGATGAAGTTTATCCAGATAACTTAGTTGCTCATTGCAACTTACTAATTGAACGAATTACGTCAGATATTAAAGCTTTAAACACATTAAGTACACAATAGAAAACAACTTTGAACAGTAAATTAAGAGACGTGATTTTTTCACGTCTCTTAATTTATATCTACATCTAAAATTGAGAGGTACATTTATGAAAAAATGGATTAATAAACGGAATATAAGTATATTTATCATCGCAATATTAACAATTTTATTTATTTATTTTATCATCCCGATTTCTATACCTTTAATCACAGCGTTCATTATAGCGCTAGCTTTTATCCCACTCATTAAAAGACTAACTAACAAGATTAATAGTCGTAAATGGAGCGTTATAATTATATATACATCCCTACCAACAATAAGCGGGTTCATAATCTATTTATTTTTAACAAAACTAATAGACCAAATTGTACTATTCATTAAAGATTTACCTAATAAAATAAATAAATTAATAAAAGTAATCGAACAATATAACGACAAAATGAAAGCAGTATTACCTGATGAAATGGCAACTACCATTAACAAAGAATTACAAAATTTTGTCGCGTCTATGAGAGATTCTATTTCTCATTATTTTAGTGTTGAAAATATTACTGAAGTCGTTTCCTCCTTACCAGGATTCATAATTAGTCTAGTTGTCTTTCTCGTTGCATTATTTTTATTTATGCTAGAAATACCTAATATTCACAAATTCATAAAGAAGCATTTATACCCAAATACTTATACTCAAGTTATAACAATCTATAATAAAATAAGTCATTCAATACTTGGTATGATTACAGCCACAGTTATACTAAGTTTTATTACTTGGGTATTCACATATATAGGACTATTAATTATAGGTGTAGATTCTGCATTCATTATAAGTTTATTAATCTGGTTTATAGATATATTACCTATTGTAGGTGCTACAGGATTTACAATACCATGGGCAGCATACGCTTATATTGTAGGTGACCCTACTCTTGGCATACAACTCATTATTCTATCCATTGTACTACTCGTCCAAAGAAAAGTACTGGAACCTAAAATATTTGGTACAGGTGTTGGATTAACTCCTTTACCAACACTTATTTCTATGTTTATAGGATTAAAATTAATGGGATTCCTAGGATTCTTTATCGGCCCACTCATTTTAATTGTTATAAAAACAATATTAGAATCCGGTTTAATAAAAACAGACTTTAAAATATAAATTATAAAAGAGTGGGAAAGAAATCTCATTTTATTAAAAAGATTTCGTAGTCCCACCCCCGCAATGATGACTAGGTTAAAAAATTCGATATAAGTGCATTTTCACCCTAGTCAGCTACTGCCATTATAATGAATGAGGCTGAGACATGTATTTATGTCCCAGCCTCTTTGTTTTAATGGATTTATTGCTTAATCCCTTTTAGTTTACATATCAATATTCAATTTCTAGACTTATACTAAATTTAAGAACCAAGTATTGCTTTAATCATTGATGTCGTTTCTCCACCATGATAGAAAACATATAATAATAGATATACAGCTACGCCTGTAATTGCTGTAGAGAACCATATAATGGATGTTACTGGTCCAAATTTTCGATGAAGATCTAATTTATCTTTTAAGCCAAGATAAATTGTAATAATCCCCATGATTGCTCCAATCGTAGCTAAAGTAATATGGAATATTAAAAATAAAGTGTAGTAAATTTTAATATTGTCTGGACCACCAAAAGAGGTATTTCCAATAAATATTGTTCTACTAGCATAAATAGTAAAGAAAATTACTGCTGCTACTGCTGCTGAAAGCATGAATTTTTTATGTGTTTCAATTTTTCTTTGTGCAATAAAATACCAGCCAATAGCTACTAAAATTGCGCTCAATACTATAAATGTTGTACTAATTGTTGGTAATATAGGTAAATTCATGTTTTTACATCCTATCTAAATTGATTGTATAACGCTTTTTGTTCTTCTAATTTTCTTAAGCTATCTTCTGTAATTTGACTTTCATTTTTGCGTTCATATCTGAACCATCTTACAAAGATAACGTATAAATAAATACCAAATACAATTTCTTGCATCACCTTCATAATAACCCCACCAGTTTGTTGGTCTTCTAATGGTGAGAAGTTTGTAAAGTATTCAGGCCCTGAAATACCAGCCCCTTGAACAACACTGTTTAAAGTATCTGCTGGTACACATAGAGTCATAGCTCCTAACCATGCTTCTCCTGAAGTATATGTGTCATACATAGCACTATTACTAAATATAATTAAACCACATGACGGTGTCAATAGAACGCCTATAAAGAATATATATAGAATCTTTTTGATGTTAGTCATATGCTGTGCATCTGGTATATGCTTGTTGAAAATTGGATGCCACATAAACCAAGCACTTATAAATAGCAAAATAGTATACATGTCATGTAAAACGATATTTTGCTTTAATGTATCTAAAACAAGTGGAATATGATAGACAGAGAACAACCCGTTAAATAAGAAAATAGCTAACAAAGGCTTCGTAAATAAACTTACAATTTTATTTACTACAGGTAATTCTTCCACATATTTCACAATATACTCAGGTATTGCATAAAACATTAATGGTGCAATAATTAAAAATAATATGGCCATTTGAAGCATATGGAAACTAAAAATAATATGTGATAGTAAATCTATTGGCCCACCTTCAAGTAGATAGATTGCTAACATAAGTACAACAAATAATGTTGCTTCACCCTTTTTTAAAGGTCTTCCCCCTGGAATATCTTTATACCATTTACCACAAATCAAAAAGTATAAGATAATTACACATAATACGCCTATAAAAAAGAATGGTGTCCAATTCGCCCAAAAACCAAACATTGATATTGAAGTTAAACCACCCATCTTTAATACACTTCCTCATTAAGTCATTATCTTTATTATATGATTTAATAACCGCTTAAACAACCCAACTCAAAAATTAGTTATGACAATGATATGACCAATATAATACTTTTTACTATAAAATAAAGACCCAAAACTTATATAACAAAGTTTTGGGTCTTTAAATATTATTTATTTTTAACGAAAATAGGATCGCCTATCCAAACAATATAAATGAATGTTACAACGAATGATAATCCAAAGAATAAACCTACAACCATAAACAGTTTAGATACACCATGTTTTTCAGCTTTCATATGCATGAAATAATAGAATTGTAATACTACTTGAAGTACAGCTAATCCTAGTATTACAGGGATAACAAATTCTTTTGGTAATTCTGCAGCTACTAAAGCGAAGGCAACAAATGTAACAAAAATCATTATTGCAAAGTTAGTAACTTGCATACGCATTTCTTGAGTACTTTTACGTCTCTTGTATGATCTTAGCGCTTCTGCGTCATGATTAACTTGTTGATTCATATTATCCTAACGCTCCCATCAAGTATACTACTGTGAAGATGAACACCCATACTACGTCAATAAAGTGCCAATACAAAGCAGCAGTATTAAATTTGTGTGCATTATAAATACTTAATCCTCTTGCTCTGTTTCTAAGTACAAGTGCTGTTAACCACACTAAACCAATTATTACGTGGAAACCGTGTGTTCCTACTAAGAAATAGAATGCGCTACCGAAAGCACTTGAACGGAATGTATGACCTTGTTGAACATACTCAACAAACTCATAAATTTCTAAACCTAAGAAACCTAAACCTAAAAGGACAGTAATACCAATCCAGATAAATACACCTTTAGCATTAAAGTTTCTTAAATGATACAAAGCATAAACACTAGTTAATGAAGACGTTAATAATAACATCGTCATTACGAACGCTAATGGAAGATGGAACAAATCTTTAGCTAATAAGTGATCTTCACTTGGCACAGCATCTTTCAAAGCTAAGTAGGTTGCGAATAATGAAGCGAATAATGCGACCTCACCACCAAGGAATACCCAAAAACCAACTATTTTATTCTTACCTTCCATTGATGCTGTTTCAGGATGATCTGGCCAATTTTCAGCTGTAAATTTTACTTCTTCATGTGCCATTAACGCTCACCCCTTTCATACTCAATTAACTCTTGTTTAGTTATATGATGACCGTGGTCATCTTTAAGTGATCTGTAAATCATGCTGCCTGCAGTAATTGCCAGACCGAAGATTAACACGTAAACTGCCCATGGTTTTTCGTTTAATCCTTTTACTGCTTCTAATGCCCATTCTTTACCATCAGCAAAGTACATTGCACCAAATGCAGCTACGAATAAACCGAAAGCTTGTAAAAATGGTATGAATGAGTTGTTAGGCATGTGAATATCATCCAATGATTCAGCAGGTAATATTTTTCCATCGCCTTGTTTTTTCTCAATCCAAAGAGCATCTAAACCACGAACTAAAGGTACTTGCGCAAAATTATAATGTGGTGTCGGAAGTGGTAAAGCCCATTCTAGTGTACGTCCGTCGCCCCAAGGATCTCTTCCAACTTTTTCACCTTTAGCTAATGTCGTAATAACGTTTATTGTTTCAACAATTACAGCGATTGCCATTAGCAAAGCACCTATTGAAGAAACTAAGTTAGGAATATCATATCCTTGTCCTGGTAAGTATGTAAATACTCGACGAGGCATTCCCCATAGTCCTAAGAAGTGCTGAATTAAGAATGTTAAGTGGAACCCAGTGAAGAAGAACCAGAATCCAATTTTACCTAATGTTTCATTTAACATCTTTCCAGCTATTAATGGGAACCAATAGTGTAAAGCTGCTAATATGGCAAACACGACACCACCAACAATTACGTAGTGGAAGTGAGCAACAATAAAGTATGAGTCATGTAATTGATAGTCAGCAGGAGCTGATGCTTGCATGACACCTGTTACCCCACCCATAACGAATGATGGAATAAAGAATAATGCATATAGCATTGGCGTTGTAAATTCAACACTACCACCCCAAACAGTTAATAGCCAGTTGAATATTTTAACACCGGTTGGTACGGCAATTGCCATTGTTGCAACTGCGAATATAGCGTTAGCTACTGGTCCTAGGCCTACTGTAAACATATGGTGAGCCCAAACCATGAATCCTAAGAAACCGATTAAAACAGTAGCAAATACCATTGCAGAATAACCGAATAAACGTTTCCTAGCAAATACAGGTATAATCTCTGAGAATATACCGAAAGCTGGTAATACTAAAATATATACTTCTGGGTGTCCAAATATCCAGAATAAATGTTCCCAAATTATTGTGTTACCACCTTGTGAAGCAATAAAGAATGACGTTCCAAACATTCTATCGAATATTAATAAGAATATACCGATAGTTAACGGTGGGAATGCGAATACGATTAATGTTGAAGCAACAAATGTTGTCCATGTCATTAGTGGCATACGCATATATGTCATGCCAGGCGCTCTCATATTAACAATTGTAGCAACAAAGTTAATACCAGCGATTAAAGTACCTGCACCAGAAATTTGAAGTCCTAGTGCATAGAAGTTAATACCATGTCCTGCAGATTCAAGTGACAAACTTGCATAAGATGTCCAACCTGCATCTGGAGCTCCACCTAAAATCCATGATAAGTTTAAGAATATTCCTCCAAATAAGAATAGCCAGAAACCTAATGCATTTAAGAATGGAAACGCAACATCTCGAGCACCAATTTGTAATGGAACAACTGCGTTCATATAACCGAATAGTAATGGCATTGCGGCCAAGAATATCATAGTTGTACCGTGCATCGTAATGATTTCATTAAACAGTCCAGCTGAAACAAAGTCGTTCTCTGGCACTGCTAACTGGATACGAATCAACATTGCTTCTATACCACCGATAGCAAAGAATAATCCTCCAGCTAATAAATATAAAATAGCAATTTTTTTGTGGTCGACTGTTGTTAAATAGTCCCAAATAGTCGATCCAAACCCCTTTTTACTTTGAGTAGACACTAGAGTAACCTCCCTTTCAATTCTTACTTATCAACTTTTCGTTCAATTAAGTAGGCAGATAAAGCATCGATATCTTCATCAGAAACTTTATATTGATCAGTCATTTTATTACCAGGCTTAATGCTTTCAGGGTCTTTAATCCATTTTTTAAGGTTCTTTTCATCATGGTCTAAATATCCAGCAATTAGATCACGGTCACCAAAGTTTGTAAGGTTAGGACCTTTAGCTTTCTCACCTGTTGGCGTAACAGCATGACATCCAGCACATGATTTATTAAATACCTTTTCACCTTCTTTAGCTTGACTAGATGTCGCAGCTACAGGTTTCTCAACAGATTTCATATCTTTAACCCATTTATCAAAATCATCTTTAGGTAGAGCTTTAACTTTAAAGTCCATTAAAGCATGTGAAGGTCCACATAACTCAGCACATTTACCGTAGAATAGATTTTTAACTTCTTTTGCTTTATCATTATTAAATTCTAAGTAGAATTTATTAACGCCTTCTACGTTAGTATCTAATTTACCACCAACTGCTGGCACCCAGAATGAGTGTTTTACGTCAGCTGAATGTAATCTGAAGTAAACTTTTTGATCAGTTGGAACAACAAGCTCTTGACTGGTAACAATTTTTTCATTTGGATAACTAAATTCCCACCAATAAAGATTAGCAGTTACATCAATAACAAGCTCTTTACTCTTACCTTTTTCGTCGACTTTATCAATCGCTTTAGTATCACCTAGTGAGAATGTAAGCATCACTGTAGGTATAGCTAAGATAATAAGTAAAATAACAGGAATGATTGTCCATACTAATTCTAATTTGTGATTACCTTCTACGTCTTTAGGAACAAAATCTTCACCTAATTTTTTACGACGGAATTTAATCATCGCAAGTAAGAAAATAATAACGACTACAATAATAACAAGTAACATAATGCCTATTGAAAGCATTAATAAAAAGAATTGTTTATCAGCGACTTCCCCTGCCGGGCGAAGAACTGATAAATGTGGTTGACCACAACCTGCTAGAACAAACAGCAGGGCGATAAGTAAACCGAACATTTTCGTGTTTTTTAAACGTGTCTTCATTCGTTTAACCCCTCTTTCATGCATTCATTCATATTTAATTATATTAATTGTACGACAGTAACAATGACTGTCATAACAAAGAAAATAACAAGGTAATTTAAAGAAAAAACAAACATACTCGTAGCCCATTTTGATTTGTTAATTTCTTTTTTAAATCCAGATAAAGCTAATAGTAACCAAGCTATATTAAGTAATGAAGCAATAACTACAAAAACAGTACCTAATTGCGCCATTAAGAATGGTAAAGGTAATAATAGCACTACCCATAACAACATACTTAAGCGTGTTCTAGTAAAGCTTTTGACTGCTGGTAGCATTGGTATTTTCGCTAAAGCATATTCGTCTTTTCGACGATAAGCTAATGCATAGAAGTGCGCTGGTTGCCAAGCAAATAATACTAAAAATAGCGTCCAAGCAAGTGGACTTAATGTTTGATCAATGCTTGCCCAACCAATCAATGGTGGTATCGCGCCAGGAAAACTACCTATTACAGTATTCCAAACTGTGTGTCTTTTAGACCAAATTGAGTATAAGACAACGTATCCGAAAATCCCCAGTAATCCAATAATACCTGTAGGAATGTTAATCATAAATAATAAGATCTCACCTACTATCATTAAGCCAAAGCTTAATTTAAGTAAATTATTGTTACTAATTCGTCCATTAACAGTTGGTCTTTTTTGTTTAGATGGCATGATGGAGTCGATATCTTGGTCGTAGTAATTATTGATCGCACAAGCGCCACCCATAATGAGTGTAGAACCTACAATCATTAATAACACAACTGGCAAGCTGTGGAAGAAGTTGAAACCACCAAATACAATCGCAAGCCAAGCACCCGCAAACGCAGGTATTAAATTCCCTTGAACAAGTCCCATTTTAATGATGGCTTTAATTTCATATAACGTTAGACGACTTTTATCTATATCTTTTTCGGACGTCACACTATATTGATTTTGTTGCAATTTTGACCCTCCTTCCATTATCTCTCACATATATATTCAATGATATATGAAAATTGTCACATAATCTATACATTTTTGAAACAAAATTTTGACATTTTTATACTTCCCTAAAATTTGAGTTCATTAAAAAGTCATTATTGTGTAACATTTACAATGGGTATTCATTGTTATACTATAGATATTAGTGTTTAAATTAGAATCGTATTAATATAATAATTATTGTTAATACGTCTTTCTCTTAAATTCTATCATATTTTTTAATATAAATAAGGTTTATTTTAGAATAAAGCCCATTTTATATTAGTTTAAATATGGATTATAATTTTATTAGAGGTGTTCTTATTGTTTAATGACAAATTTTTAAAATGGCTAGCTACATTAGCAACAATTGTTATGCTGTTTGTGCAGTTAGGTGGCGCTTTAGTAACCAAGACTGGTTCTGAAGATGGTTGTGGAAGTTCTTGGCCATTATGTCATGGATCTGTTATACCATCGGACTGGCCAATTGAAACGATAATTGAATTAGCCCATAGAGGTGTATCAGGTTTAGCACTTATTCTTGTCGCTTTATTAGCTATTATTAGTTGGATAAAATTAGGACATATTAAAGAAGTAAGACCTTTATGTATCACAAGTATAGCTTTTATATTATTACAAGCACTTATTGGAGCTGCCGCTGTAATATGGCAACAAAATGATTTTATACTTTCATTACATTTCGGAATATCTTTAATCAGTTTCGCATCCGTCCTATTACTAACACTAATTATTTATGAAGTAGATAAAAAATTCGAAGCAACTAGTTTAGTGATAGATAAACACTTAAAAATACACACGTATGCCGTAACTTTCTTTATATACTTTGTTATTTATTCAGGTGCGCTTGTTAGACATGCTAATGCTAGTCTTTCATGCTTAAGTTGGCCACTGTGTCATAGCGGTAGCACTGGATTACCACAAACATTTTATGAGTGGGTTCAAATGTCTCACCGAGCCCTAGCATTTTTCATATTTATATGGATACTGTATATATTCATTTACGCTTTCAGAAATTATGCTAAATATCGTGTAATTAAGTACGGTTGGACTTTAGCATTTATACTAATTTGCTTACAGGTTACAACAGGAGCGTTGTCTATATTTACAAGAGTTAATATATTTATAGCATTGTTCCATGCATTGTTCATCACAATGTTGTTTGGATTACTATGTTACTTCATAATGTTGATACTTCGTTCTAAACGACGAAATCAATAAATAATAGAATTTGCTTTATATTTTAAGCAAACAAAAAAGCACGTACCTATGAAATGAAGTGAACCCTGTCAAGTAGACAACTAAATAATAAAAATGTCTTTTTGGTCAAATTCATAGCTAAGCTATGGATTTGGCCATTTTTAAT
>NZ_JAJNIQ010000011.1:0-94895 GCF_022386395.1 Mammaliicoccus sp. J-M40 | reverse complement strand
AAAATCAAACAGATTTATTTTGTTAATACATTCTAAAAAACCAAAGGTTGATTACTTCTAAAGATATTACACATAAATATGGACTTGACTGGTGATGAGATGAAAGTTCATAAATTAATATACTATATGCAAAAACATCATTAACCTTTATAGGAAAAAACAATTATAGACGCTATTTAAAATCCAAATAATTCTATGATTATTCAATCTAAAGTGACAGATGCTTTACAAGCTAAGAACATAAAGAGACAAAGGCCAAATAAATTATAGTCATATGCACATTCAAAACAGAATAAAAATCCCAATCCGCTTTGTAGTTAATGTAACGGATTGGGATTTTTATTTTGCATAAGATTTATATATTTTAAGCTTCAACTTCGTTTAATTGCTTTACATCTAATGTCCAATTAAATATATCTTCTGCTTTGCCTGTTTGTATGTCCTTATATGCTTTATATAATTGTTGAGTAATGCGTGAACTTTGATTGCTATTAAGTATTATCTCATTATTTAAGTGTGAAATTCTATTTACGGGCGTAATTGCTTTTAATGTGTCTGTGCAGAAGACTTCAGTTAAAATACCTTTGTCATTTGCTAATACGATATCTTCTATAGCTATTTCTTTTTCTGATACTTGATATCCGAGGTTATTGGCGAGTTCAATCATAGTTTGGCGCATAATTCCTGGTTTAATACTCCCATTTAATTTTGGAGTTACAATTTCATTATTGATTACGAAAAAGATGTTTTTGTTACTAACTTCTTCTATATATTTCTTTTCTATACCTTCTAACCATAGTACGTTATCATATCCTTTTTCTTGAGCCTGCTTTTGTGCTAAAAATTGTGAAGCAAAGCTGCCTCCAAATTGTGTGTAACCTGCGTCTCCTCTTATTGATTTTACAAGTTCTTGTTCCACATATAATGAAATAGCGTTTGGTAACGTTTGATCTGATTGTTTTGGAATAGTTGAAACTATAATATTGAAATTATATTCTTCAGATTTGCTTACACCTAATTTACTTTCTGTAGCATACATAAAGGGACGTATGTATATTGAGTTTTCTTCATTAATGTTTATAGAGCTATCAACATTGAGTAATTGGATTAGGGTATTAATCACAGGTTCTACTGGAATGGTGGGCATTTCTAATCTTGTTAAAGAATGATTGAATTTATTTAAGTGATCATATGGTTTGAAAATGGAGAAGTTATTTTTATCATTAAAGGCTATCATATCTTCGAAAACTGTTTGACCGTAATGTAAACATTGCGCGCTAGGTGAAATTGTTATGGGGGCATAAGGTCTTATTACGGGTTTTGACCAACCTATATCTGAGTGATACGACATGTTGATCATATATTCGGAAAATTTATTAATCGATTCATCATTCATTGTTATTGCCTCCTAAAAAGTTTATGTAATGTTGAATAGTATATCAGCTACATTGACCTAATACAATACGTTATTTGAATATTCTGATAATTAATAAAATGATTTTATTCTTTATTTTATGAATATTTTTCATTATGATGATATACTTTTATTGTTATGAGTAATGGGAAGGGGTGAGCATAATGACAGTGGGTATTGTTTTTTTAATAATATTTTTATTGAGTTTTAAAATAGAATTTCGCCAATATAAAAATGTTTATTTTCTAGCTATTATTTTTATGTCGGTTTTAATCAGTATATTTGTGAACCTAATCATCCCAAGTTTTGAATTAAATATGAATGTGAATTACTTATTAATTCTTAATATGTTTTATGGTGTATTAGTTATTGTAGTTATGCTATTGTCACTTCTCAATACCAAAAAGAAAATTGCGAATGAAGGTAAATTTGTTAATAATATGCTCGTTTTAGGTTATGGTGTTTTTATTCTTATTAATTTCTTAATCATTAGTTTTAAGCCAGATTCAATTTTAAAATTTTATGAAGGTATATGGATTGTATACGTATCACTAATATTCTATTACTTAAACATTATCTTCATATTTCAAAATCTTTATGCTTGGATCATAAGTGGGTTATCAAGAAAAAGAAAAAGTCATTTCATTATCGTTTTAGGAGCAGGCATTATAGAAGACAAAGTAACTCCATTACTTCAAGCAAGATTAGATAAAGCAATTAAAATAAAAAAGAAAAATTTAGATGCGGTGTTTATAGTAAGTGGAGGCCAAGGACCAGACGAAATTGTAAGTGAAGCAGAAGCTATGCGTAAATATTTGTTGAGTCAAGGGGTATCAAATAAAGATATTATTATGGAAGAAAAATCTACAAATACTAAAGAGAACCTTATATATTCTTATGATATTATGAAAAAATATGAAGTAAATCCGTTTGCGATTATTGTTTCGAATTATTTTCATATATTGAGAGCTGGATTTTTATCAAAGCAATTAAAGATTGATGCTACTGTTTCAGGTGGTGTTTCAAAGACATACTTTTATCCTAACACGTATGTTAGAGAATTCATGGCTTTGTTGGTCATGTTTAAGAAGACACATATAATCGCATTTTTATTGATAACAGCTTATGTTATATCGTACGTATTAACACAATAAGAGGGTGTCGCCTCTAAGACGAAAGAAATTTTAACTAAATACGTTATATCTAAATTTCAATTGATGACTATATAAAAATAACATCTCATTTCTAACTGAATAAATCAGTGAAATGAGATGTTATTTATTTTAAGTTAGGAATTATATTCCAGACTGTTTTTTTATTTAAGGAGTCCAAATTACAACGTCTTCTCCAGATTGATTTTGTTGCTCGATATCTTTAAATCCATGATTTACAAAGAAATCTTTAGATTGGTTACGTGCAATACATTTAATTGGTAGGCCATAGCTTTTAGCATAGTCTAATAATTGCAATCCGTAACCTCTGTCTTGATAATCTTTTAACACTTCTAGTTTCCATAAAATCAAATAATCACTAAAGTTAGGGAAATAAGTCTTCTCAACTTCATCTTGCTTGAATAAGCACATTCGAGCAACTAATTTATCCCCAACATAAATACCGAAAAATGGTGAATCTGAACTTGCATCTATAATTTTGCCTTTTAGTTCTTCTACCATATATAAACCTTCGTTACCGAAGTTTCGGAATTGTTCAAATGCTTCTTCTGTTTTGTAATTAATTTGTAAATGTTCTACTTTTGCCATGATAATCCCCCCTTGCTCTTTTCTTAATTATACTTCATTTATAACAAATTTTAAATTATAAGCCGTTAGATTGTTTTATTTAGCTATAATCTTTATACTTATTATAGTAATCAATTCTGAAGGAGAAAGACACGTATGGACTGTATAAAGACGTTAATTGATAAACAAAATAGTTTCATAGATAGATACACTAATCAAAGTGAAGAAATACTGAATTTTTATGATTATAAGCCAGGCTTACAAGATGAATTCGTTAGACGAAGCGAGACATCTGCTAATGGTAGAGAAGAAATATTAGCACATGTTATAAGAAATTACATGTCTGATTTAACTTTATCAAAGGCTCAAGAAACTAATATTCAAAATTTAAGTAAAGGTCATAAAGTTGTAATTGGTGGTCAACAGGCGGGGTTGTTTACAGGACCACTTTATACATTTCATAAAATCATTTCTATCATTATTTTAGCTAAAGAGCAAAGTCAAAAATTAAATCAACCTATCATACCAGTATTTTGGATTGCTGGGGAAGATCATGATTTTGATGAAGTGAATCATACATACGCGTATGACCGTATCACAAGACAGTTAAATAAAATCAAATATAATACTGTAGAACCACCAGAAAAAAGTGTTTCTGAATATGTATTTGACGAAGAGCTTATATTGAAAGCTTTAGATGATATGTTTAAATCTATTGGAGAAACAAAACATTCAAAAGATTTAAAATCGTTAATCACTCAAATAGTAAAGGATGCTCGTTCATGGAGTGATATGTTTAAATATTTAACACATGAAATTTTTAAAGAATACGGTTTATTAGTAATTGATGCTCATCACCCAAGATTAAGAGAAATGGAAAAACCATTCTTCAAACAAATTATAAATAATTATAAACAAGTTGATGAAGCCTTCAGAACAACGCAAAATAATTTTGCAGAAGTTATCAAAAATCGCATGATTTTGACTGATACGAATGTACATTTATTCTATGAGTATAATGACAAACGTCAATTAATAATGGCGGATGAAAATGCTTTTTATTTAAGTAAGGATTCTGAGGTTGTATTTAGTGAAGATGAATTGCTACAACTAATAGATAATTACCCAGAGAGATTTTCTAATAATGTGGTAACAAGACCTCTTATGGAAGAATATTTATTTAATACTTTAAGCTTTATTGGTGGTCCAAGCGAAATAATCTATTGGGGAGAGTTAAAAGGTGTATTCAACGTATTAAATATTGAAATGCCAATTGTAACACCTAGAATGCGTATAAGTTATTTAACTCAAGAAGCGAAAAAAGCTATAGAATCATATGAACTAGATATAAATGATATTTTAATAGAGGGCGTACAAAGTGATAAAGATAAGTTTATACGTGCTCAAGCATCTGATGAAGTATTAAGAGAAATTGAAAAAATGAAAGATATACAAACATCATTCCACCATAAATTAATTGATGAAATCGGTGATGAATATCAAAATAGACAATTAATAGAAAAAAACAACAAAATTCATCAACATCAGTATCAGTACTTATTAGATCGATATTTGCTGAATGTTGAAAGAGAAAACGAAATTAGTATGAGACATTTTGAAATAATAGAAAATACGTTACACCCTCACCAAGGTTTGCAAGAAAGAGTGTGGAATCCGGTACAAATTATGAATCAATTTGGGACAGATGTGTTCAGTCCCTCCACCTATCCACCACTTTGTTACACTTTCGAACATATAACAATAGAAGTATAGAAATATCAACGGTTACACCGAATTTACAGACTTGTAAATTCGGTGTTTTTTTTATGTATTGTACAAATTTTGAGAAAACTTGTATAAATAGTGGAGGATTGTGGGGGAATGTGGTAAATTATAAATAAGGTGAGGTGAAATAAAATGTTCATGGGTGAATATCAACATCAATTAGATACTAAAGGACGTATGATTGTACCTTCGAAATTTAGATATGATTTGAATGAACGTTTTATTATCACTAGAGGCCTAGATAAATGTCTGTTTGGTTATACACTTGAAGAGTGGGCACGCATCGAAGAAAAATTAAAAAACTTACCTATTACAAAAAAAGATGCACGTAAATTTATGAGAATGTTTTTCTCAGGTGCTGTTGAAGTTGAATTAGACAAACAAGGACGTATTAACATCCCGCAGAATTTAAGAACATATGCAAATTTAAGTAAAGAATGTACAGTAATTGGTGTTTCTAACAGAATTGAAATTTGGGATAGAAACACTTGGAATGATTTTTATGATGAATCTGAAGACAATTTTGAGGACATTGCAGAAGATCTCATCGATATTGATTTTTAGGAGTGGAGTAAATGTTTCATCACGTATCAGTACTATTAAGAGAAACAGTAGACAAATTAGACATAAAACCCGATGGTACATACGTAGATTGTACATTAGGTGGAGCTGGGCATAGTTTATACCTAGCCGAACAATTGAATGATGATGGTCATCTAATTGCAATCGATCAAGATGAGACGGCTATTCAACATGCTAAAAATATTTTGAAGGATCATATCCATAAAGTAACCTTTGTACAAGACAACTTTAGAAATTTAGAACATATATTAGAATCATTAGATATAAGCAAAGTAGATGGTGTGCTTTATGACTTGGGCGTTTCAAGTCCGCAACTTGATACTCCTGAAAGAGGTTTTAGTTATCATTATGATGCAAAGCTTGATATGAGAATGGACCAAACTCAATCACTATCTGCATATGAAGTGATAAACGAATGGCCGTATGAGCAACTTGTTAAAACATTTTTTAGATATGGTGAAGAGAAGTTCTCTAAACAAATAGCTAGAAAGATTGAAGCAAGACGAGAAAATGCTCCTATAGAAACGACTTTCGAACTAGTGGATTTGATAAAAGAAGGAATCCCAGCTGCTAAGCGTAGAAAAGGCGGACACCCAGCTAAAAGAGTGTTCCAAGCTGTGAGAATTGCAGTGAATGATGAGCTAGGAGCCTTTGAAGAATCTATTGAAGCAGCTATACAACATGTCAAAGTTGGTGGGAGGATTTCCGTTATCACTTTCCATTCTTTAGAAGATCGTTTGTGTAAACAAGTATTTCAAGAGTATGAAAAAGGGCCGGATGTCCCAAGAGGATTACCAGTTGTACCTGAGGAATACCAACCTAAACTCAAAAGAGTTAACAGAAAGCCTATTATTTCTGATGACGAGGAACTTGAAGAAAATAACCGAGCAAGAAGTGCGAAGCTAAGAGTAGCAGAAATCTTAAAGTAGTTAGAGGAGTGGCAATTGAATGGCAGTAGAGAGAATATATCCAAATTATAGACCTGACGAGTGGCAAGAGCCACAAGTCGAACCGCAAAGAAAAAAAGTTACCAAAAGTAAAGTAGTTGGCATATCAAGGATAGAAAAGTTTGTATACATAACACTAATAACTATGATTGCGTTGATAAGTATTTATATGCTATCTTTAAAAATGGATGCGTACAATAATAAAACTCAAATTGCAGAATTAGATAATAAAATTGAAGAGCAAAAAACTACTAATGGTGATTTGAAAACAGAATCTATGAAGCAGTCATCATATGAACGTATCTACGAAAAAGCTGAAGACTATGGTCTTAAGTTGAATAACAACAATGTAAAGGTAGTGCGTAGTGATGCCAAAAATTAAAATAAAGAAAAATAAAATAGGAGCAGTCCTCTTAGTAAGTTTTTTCGGACTGCTCTTTTTTATATTGGTCTTAAGATATTCCTACCTCATGATCAGCGGACAAGCTGCTGGAGAGGATTTAGCATATAGAGCAAGTGAAAAATATTTAAGACAAACAGTTGCTCAACCTGAAAGAGGTAAAATTTATGACAGAAATGGAAAAGTGTTAGCAGAAGACACGGATAGTTATAAATTGGTCGCTATTCTAGATAAAAAAATGAGTAAAGATAGTGATAAACCGAGGCACGTAAAAGATAAAGAGAAAACAGCAAAAGAACTTTCGAAAATCTTAAAAATGGATGAAAAAGATGTATTAAAAAGGTTGAAAACTAAAAATGCTTTCCAAGTTGAATTTGGTCAAAAAGGAAAAGATTTAACTTATAAGCAAAAAACAGATATTGAGAAATTAAAACTTCCAGGTATTACTTTTGAAACCGAAAAGAAACGATTTTATCCAAATGGCAATTTTGCATCCCATCTTATAGGATTAGCTGATAAAGATCAGGAAACTAATAAGTTAACAGGTGTATATGGTGCTGAAAAAGTCTTTGATAGTTATCTAAAAGGTAAGACAGGTAAAAATTCTTATAAACAAGATATTTGGGGCATGTTAGTACCAAACTCAGAAGATAATATTGAAGCTAAAAATGGTGACGATGTACATCTAACATTAGATTCGAATATCCAAGTATTTGTTGAGAATGCATTAGATAAAATGGTTGATCGTTATGAACCAGAAGATTTATTTGCAGTTGTTATGGATGCTAAATCAGGTGAAATATTAGGCTATAGTCAACGACCGACATTTAATCCAGATACAAAAGAAGACTTTGGTAAAAAATGGGCGAATGATTTATATCAAAATACATATGAACCTGGTTCGACATTTAAAACGTACGGACTAGCTGCTGCAATTGAAGAAGGCAAATTCGAACCTAATAAAAAATTCAAAACAGGTCATAGAGAAATTGACGGATTTAAAATTTATGACTGGAACGATGATGGCTGGGGTAATATACCTATGACAACTGGATTCACATATTCAGCAAACACTTTAATGATGAAATTACAAGATTTAGTTGGTGCAGATAAAGCGAAAACTTATTATGAAAAATTCGGTTTTGGTAAGAAAACAGGAAGTTTATTCGATAGCGAAGCTCCTGGTAACATTGCATTTGATAATGAACTTCAAAGAAAAACATCTTCGTTTGGACAATCTACAACTGTAACGCCAATTCAAATGTTACAGGCAGAAACTGCGATTTTAAATCAAGGTAATATGTTACAACCATATTATGTTCAATCAATAAAAAATCAACAAACTAAAGAAACGATTAAAGAAGGTAAGAAAAAAGTAGTAGGTAATCCAATTTCAAAAGATACAGCTCAGAAAACGATGACTGAATTGGATAAAGTGGTAAATAGTAAAGACAGTAATGCAACCAATTACAAAATTGATGGATATCGTGTTGCTGGTAAGACAGGTACTGCACAAGTTCCTGACACTAAAGGTGGCGGATACGTAGATGGGGCTAATCCTTACTTTGTAAGTTTTATGGGGTATGCACCAGCTAAAGATCCAGAAGTAGTAGTTTATGCAGGTATGTCGCTAGCTAAGAAACGAGATTTAGAAGCTTATGAATATGGTGTTTCTCGTGGCTTTAATCCAATAATGGAGAATACATTGAAATATTTAGATGTAGAAGAAAGTGAAGGAAAAGAGAAAAATGACTCTTCAAAAGTTCCAGATGTTGTTAATATGGAAACTAAAAAGGCTACAGACATTGTAAAAGGTAAGAAATTAGAACCTGTCGTTATCGGTAATGGAGAAAAAATAATAAAACAATTACCACTAAAAGATAAAAGCGTACAAGATAAAGAAAGAGTATTACTTGTGACAGATGGCGAACTAACAATGCCTAATACTGAAAAATGGACAAAACGTGATATATTAAAACTTCAAGAAGCGACTGGTATTAAAGCTGAAACAGAAGGTTCTGGTTATGTTAAAGAACAATCAGTAGATGAAAATCAAAAAATTAAATCAGGCACTGAAGTTAAATTTACGTTGTCTAATAATCATCCAAATGGAGATGATTCAATAGGGCAAGTACCAGAAGAAGATACAAGTGAAAAAGATAAAGAAGATAAAGAAGATAAAGAGAAAGATAATAAAGATAAAAAAGAAGAGAAATCGAATGATTCTAAAGAATCAGATGATTCCTGATAAATAAACAAAAGAAAAGGTGAACTATTATGAATTTTACGCTACCTGTCATTGCGTTTTTATTGACTTTGATTCTTGTACCAATACTTATCCCCACACTTAAAAAACTTAAGTTTGGGCAGAGTATAAGAGAAGAGGGTCCTCAAAGTCATATGAAAAAAACAGGCACACCAACAATGGGCGGATTGACATTTTTACTTTCTACCATTGTAGTGACGGTTATTGCATTATTTTTCGCTGACCAAATCGGACCACTAATTTTATTATTATTTGTCACAATAGGTTTTGGACTGATTGGTTTTATAGACGATTATATAATTGTCGTTAAAAAAAATAACCAAGGCTTAACGAGTAAACAGAAGTTTTTAGCTCAAATTGCAATAGCTGTAATATTTTATATTGTCAGTGTTGCGTTACCAAATTATCAATTTGAGTCAGCGATTAATATACCGTTTACTGATTGGTCATTACCGTTATCAGTATTCTATATCGTGTTTATTATATTTTGGCAAGTAGGATTTAGTAATGCTGTTAACTTAACTGATGGGTTAGATGGCTTATCGACTGGGCTATCTGTTATAGCATTTGCATTTTATGCAATATTGTCATTTGTTTTAGATAAACCAGAAATAGGGTTATTCTGTTTAGTGATGTTAGCTAGTTTAATTGGATTCTTAATTTATAATAAGTATCCAGCAAAAGTATTTATGGGTGACACAGGTAGCTTGGCATTAGGCGGTATCTTTGCAACTATTTCTATTATGTTAAATCAAGAAATTACTTTATTATTGATCGGTTTTGTATTCGTTATTGAAACTTTATCTGTAATGCTACAAGTAACTTCGTATAAACTTACTGGGAAAAGAATATTTAAAATGAGTCCATTGCACCATCATTTTGAATTAGTAGGTTGGAGTGAATGGAAAGTTGTATTAGTATTTTGGGCTACTGGTATCATTACAGGGGCTATAGGTCTATGGATTGGAGTGATGTAAAGTGAAGCCATATACTGGATTGAAAGATAAGAACGTCTTGATTTTAGGGTTAGCAAAAAGTGGATATGAAAGTGCTAAGCTTTGTAAGAAACTAGGTGCAAACGTTATAGTAAATGATGGACAAGATTTAACGAACAATCCACATGCATTGGAGCTTGTAAATGATGGGATTAAAGTTATTAGTGGTGAACATCCACTGAGTTTATTGGATAATAATCCATTAATCGTTAAAAACCCAGGTATCCCATATAAAATTCCTTTATTACAAGAGGCATTAAATAAAAATTTAAAAATCATAACGGAAATTGAGTTAAGTTATTATATTTCTGAAGCGCCTATAATTGGTATCACAGGAACAAACGGGAAAACTACAGTTACTTCACTAATTGGTGATATGTTTGGAAATAGCAAAGTGAAAGGCCAAGTATCGGGCAATATAGGTGTTGTAGCATCGAAAGTAGCACAAGATGTGACGAAAGATGATTACCTAATTACTGAGTTATCGTCATTCCAACTTCTAGGAACGGTTGAATACAGGCCTCATATTGCAATTGTTACAAATATTTATTCAGCTCACTTAGATTATCATGGTTCATTAGAAGAGTATCAAAATGCTAAAAAGAATATATTTAAAAATCAAACTGAAGATGATTATCTAATATTTAATTATGAACAAAGACATCTTATTGACAAAGATGAAATTAAATCAAAGATTTTATATTTTTCAACAGAACAAGAGGTAAACGGGATATACATCAAAGACGATTATGTAGTATATAATGGTGTGCGTATTATTAACACGAATGACATCGTATTACCTGGTAAGCATAATTTAGAAAATGTATTAGTAGCAGTTCTCGCTTCTATTATATCCGGAGTAGATATCAAGTCTATAGTTCATACCCTTACTACATTCTCTGGGATAAAACATAGACTACAGTACATAGGAACAAACAGAGGTAATAAATATTACAATGATTCGAAAGCTACAAATACATTAGCAACAAGATTTGCGTTAAGCTCATTTAATTCACCAATTATTTGGTTATGTGGGGGATTAGATAGAGGTAATGATTTCGACGATTTAATTCCTTATATGGATAAAGTTAGATTAATGGTCACTTTTGGTGAAACAAAAGGTAAATTAAAAACTTTAGGTGCAAGTCAAGGTAAAGAAGTACTAGAAGCTAAAGATGTTAAAGGTGCTGTTGATTTAATACAAGATCATATTCAATCTAATGATGTTGTATTATTATCTCCCGCATGCGCAAGTTGGGATCAATACGATACATTTGAAGCACGTGGAGATGAATTTATTGAGAGTTTCCAAAAACATTTACCTTCATTCTAGAAAAATGGTTATAAGGAGTGACAACAGTGAGTAAGAGTTCTGATAAAAATGAAGATATTTTACAATTTGAAACGGCTACAGAAGATAAACACCTTAAAAGTCTAAAAACAAAAAGAAAGCGTAGACGACAAATTCAATTAGGCGTATTCATTGGTGTTATACTCCTTGTCTTGTTAGTAGTTTTATATATGTTTACGGATATCAGTAAAGTAGATAAAGTAGAAATTAATGGTGAAAAGCTTGTTGCTAAAAAAGATATCGAAAAAGCATTAAATATAAAATCTGATTCTAGAATTTATAATTTGCCAATGAGCGAAATGAAATCTAAGATTGAAAAAATCGAAGGTATTAAAAATGTTGAAATAAAGCGTCGTTTTCCTAATGATTTAATCGTAAATGTTAAAGAATATGAAACAATAGGCTTAATCAAAAATAAAAAAGGGTATGAACCACTATTGGAAAACGGTTCTACTATCAAAAAATTATCAACAGATTTACCAATCGATGTTCCGATTTTAAATGACTTCACTTCTAAAAAATTAAACAAAATTGTACCAGAGTTAAAGAAAGTAAAACCTAAAGTAAAATCAATGATTTCAGAAATTAATTATAAACCAGGTGAAAATAATCAAAATAGAATCCAAATGTTTATGACAGATAATGTAGAAGTTGTTGGAGATATTCAAACTTTTGCAAATAAAATTAACTATTATCCTAGCATATCTGATAAATTAGAGAGAGATAATACTGGAGAATTAAAAACACCAGGTTTTGTTGATTTACAAGTCGGTGCTACATTCTTACCATATGAATCTAAAGAACAACAAAAAGAGCGTGCAAATAAAGAAAGTGAACAAGAAGAAAATACAAAATCTGAGCAACAAAAGTTAGATCAAGCATTACAAGATTTATCAAAAGAACTAGAAAAATCTGATGAAGAACCAAAATCAACAGAAAAATCATCAGATTAACTAAAAATTCAACAAATAAACCTATTATTAGTTCACATTAAAACATCAATCATGTAAACTAAGAATAGTGTAAATTAGATTATCATGTCTTAGAGGAGGTGCCTATCGATGGAGGAACATTATTATATTAGTTTAGATATAGGTTCATCGAGTGTAAAAGTAATTGTAGGAGAAAAATTTCATAATGGCATTAACGTGATAGGTACAGGGCAAACGTTTACAAATGGAATAAGAAATGGTTGTATAGATGATTTTGATATTGCTAAGCAAGCAATTAAAGATACAATCAAAAAAGCGGCGATTGCTTCTGGAGTAGACATTAAAGAAGTTTTCTTAAAAATGCCTATCGTAAATACGGAAATATATGATGAAAAATATGAAATACCATTTGAAGGAACAGAAACAGAGATTGATGGTGCTCACATAGAATCTGTCTTAGAAGGCATAAGAGGATTGAATGACGTACCTGAAACCGAAGTTGTTGGGGTATTCCCAATGAAATTCATAGTAGATGATTTGCATGAAGTTTCAGACCCTAAAGAAATGGTTGCTACACAATCATTGAAGGTTGAAGCTGGTGTGATTGCAACATCTAAATCACTTTTAATCAATATAATTAAATGTGTAGAATCATGTGGTGTAGATGTATTAGAAGTATTCTCAGATGCTTATAATTATCAGTCAATCTTATCGCCAACAGAAGTTGAGTTAGGCGCTTGTGTCATTGATATAGGTGAAGATTTAACTCAAGTAGGTTTCTATGAACGAGGCAATCTTGTTGATGCGGATACAATTGAAATGGCAGGAAGAAGCATTACAACAGATATTGCTAAAGCATTAAATACTACATATGACAACGCTGAAAAAATCAAACAACAATATGGTCATTCATTCTATGACTCAGCATCTGATCAAGATGTTTTCAGTGTTGAGCAAATCAATGAAGAAGGTCACGCACAATTTACTCAAAAAGAATTAAGTGAAATTATTGAATCAAGAATGGAAGAAATTTTCTTCGATGTTTTTGATTTATTACAAGATATGGGTATTACAAATGTTAACGGTGGATTTATCGTAACTGGCGGTACTTCAAATCTATTAGGAATTAAAGAATTATTACAAGATATGGTGAACGAAAAAGTACGTATACACACACCATCTCAAATGGGAATTCGCAAACCAGAATTTACGTCAAGTATCTCTACCATATCTAGTGGAATTGTCTTTGATGAGCTACTAGATTATGTTACAATGAATAATTATGATGCGGATACAATTGAAGAAGAAACTTATGATGAAGTAAATCAAGAATCTAAAGCAAAACCTTATGAACAATGGTTTAAGAAAAAACAAAACAAAGACAAAAATAATGATACAAAAGCTTCAAGTTCTGGTAACGACAATCACTCCGAAGCTGATTATGATTCGGATAGTCAAGAAGAGAAGCCAAGTGTATTCAAGAAATTAATGAAATCGTTATTTGATTGATGGGTCATAAAGATTAGGAGGATAATAAATGTTAGAATTTGAGCAAGGATTTAATCATTTAGCTACTTTAAAAGTAATTGGTGTTGGTGGCGGCGGTAACAACGCTGTAAACCGTATGATAGACCATGGTATGAATAATGTAGAATTTATTTCTATTAACACAGATGGTCAAGCGTTAAACTTATCTAAAGCGTCATCAAAAATTCAAATTGGTGAAAAATTAACTCGTGGTTTAGGAGCAGGTGCTAACCCAGAAATTGGTAAAAAAGCTGCTGAAGAATCTCGTGAACAAATAGAAGATGCTATTCAAGGTGCCGATATGGTATTCGTAACTGCAGGTATGGGTGGCGGAACTGGTACAGGTGCTGCACCAGTTGTTGCTAAAATTGCTAAAGAAATGGGTGCATTAACAGTTGGTGTTGTTACTCGTCCATTTAGCTTTGAAGGTCGCAAACGTCAAACACAAGCTGCAGCTGGCGTAGAATCTATGAAAGCTTCAGTAGACACTTTAATCGTTATTCCTAACGATCGTTTATTAGATATTGTAGATAAATCTACACCTATGATGGAAGCTTTCAAAGAAGCAGACAATGTATTACGTCAAGGTGTACAAGGTATCTCTGATTTAATCGCTGTTTCTGGTGAAGTAAACTTAGACTTTGCAGACGTAAAAACGATTATGTCTAACCAAGGTTCAGCATTAATGGGTATCGGTGTTTCTTCTGGTGAAAATAGAGCAATTGAAGCGGCTAAGAAAGCAATTTCTTCTCCATTATTAGAAACATCTATCGTAGGCGCTCAAGGTGTCCTTATGAACATTACGGGTGGAGAATCACTATCTCTATTCGAAGCACAAGAAGCTGCTGATATCGTTCAAGATGCTGCTGACGAAGATGTTAACATGATATTTGGTACAGTTATTAATCCTGAATTACAAGACGAATTAGTCGTTACAGTAATTGCAACAGGTTTTAATGATAAACCTTCTAGTGCGCGCAAACCTCAAGGTGGCGGAGCATTTGGTGGAACTACAGAAGCACCTTCCAAAAGAGATGAAGGAGAGTCACTAGATAGAAAAGCTTCATTTGAAAGTAAACCTGCTGCAAATGAATCAACTGATGATAGTGATATTCCAAGTTTCATTCGAAATAGAGAAGATAGACGTTCTAGACGCTCTAGACGATAAATGAACTTTAAAAGTCATCAGGCATATGTCCTGATGACTTTTTTTATTAGGAGAGATAACATGGAAGAAATATTTAGTCAGCAAAATCACCACTTATCATATAATGTTCAAAAAAGACCTAATTTAACAATTGGAATCACAACAAGAACTGATGGTCACAGTCCTTACCCAAATAATGCTTTTAACATGGCGCGTTATATAGATGATAATCCAGAGAATATTACAAAACACCAAAGAATATTAGCTGATGAGATTGGCTTCTCGTGTGATTCATGGGTGTTTCCAATCCAAACTCATGAAAATAAAATTCAAGAAGTTAAATCATCAGATAGAGGTAAAAATATATCAGAGCTTACTAACGAGTTATATGGATTAGATGGATTATACACTTATGAATCAAATATTTTACTGACAATGTGTTTTGCTGATTGCGTACCAATTTATTTGTATGATACGAATAGCGAGTATGTCGGACTTTGTCATGCAGGTTGGAGAGGAACTCAATCGCAAATCATTAAAGAGATGATTGAAAACTATAAAGGTAATATTGAGAACCTTAGAATTGTTATCGGTCCTTCAACTTCAAATAGTTATGAAATTAACGATGATATTTACAATAAATTTAAGTCTTTACCAATTGATTCATCTTTATATATTGAAAACAGAGGTCAGAATAAACATGGTATAGATTTGAAAAGAGCAAATGAATTGTTAGCTATATTTTATGGTGTAAAACCAGAACATATCGTTAAGACAAATCATTGTACAGCTAGTGAAACAGATAAGTTCTTTTCCTATAGAGTAGAACAAGGAAATACTGGAAGAATGCTTGCATTTATAGGTAGAAAGTAGGTATAATTTTGAAATCGGTAAAAGAAAATTTAGTAGATATAGAGTCACAAATTCGTAACAGTACTAAAGAATCAAGTTTTGAAACATCACCTCAAGTGATTGTTGTTACAAAATATGTTACAATAGACCGAGCTATAGAAGCTTATCAAGCTGGTTTAAGAAATTTCGGTGAAAATAGAATTGAAGGTTTCATTGAAAAGAAAAAGCAACTTCCTGATGATGCAATTATGCATTTTATTGGGTCTCTGCAAACAAGAAAAGTAAAAGAAGTCATTGATGACATCGAATACTTACACGCACTAGATAGGTTGAAATTAGCAAAAGAAATAGAAAAACGTGCCAATCATAAAGTTAAATGTTTTGTTCAAGTTAATGTTTCAGGTGAGGAATCTAAACACGGTATGTCACCAGAAGAAGTCATTCCTTTTATTAAAGAAATGGAAAATTTTGAACACATTGAAATTGTTGGTTTAATGACTATGGCACCACTAACCGAAGACAAAGAAAAATTAAGACAATATTTCAAACAACTAAGACTGTTAAAAGATAAAGTACAATCATTAAATCTGAGCTATGCACCATGTACAGAATTATCTATGGGCATGAGCAATGATTTTAATGAAGCAATAATAGAAGGTGCTTCATATGTTCGAATTGGTACAAAATTAGTTGGTGAATAAGGAGTGTAAATTATGGCTATTAAAGATGTGTTTAAAGGTTTCTTCATAGTAGATGATGAAGAGGAAGTATACGA
Organism: Mammaliicoccus sp. J-M40; assembly: GCF_022386395.1. Taxonomy (NCBI): domain Bacteria; kingdom Bacillati; phylum Bacillota; class Bacilli; order Caryophanales; family Staphylococcaceae; genus Mammaliicoccus; species Mammaliicoccus sp. J-M40. The sequence goes on along the minus strand of NZ_JAJNIQ010000011.1, from coordinate 78,183 downwards.
AGAACCACGTCAAGAGCAAAGTAGAGCCCCCGAGCAAGAACAAAGCTCTCAAGAGAAAAAGAAAACAGCACAGAATACTTTAAAAAGTGTACCGTCACAACAGAATAATACAACAAGATATCAATCACAACGTTCACGTGATTTTAATAAACCTGAAAGGAAAGAAGCCATGAGTGAAAAACGTACAAATTCATCTCAAACAAATGTGGTGAGCATGGGTGGTAATATGGATTTTGCGCAAAATTCAAAAATGTGCTTGTTTGAACCAAGAGTATTTTCTGATACACAAGATATCGCAGATGAACTTAAAAATAGAAGAACAACACTAGTAAACTTACAAAGAATAGATAAAGTATCTGCTAAAAGAATAATCGATTTCTTAAGTGGAACAGTTTATGCTATCGGCGGTGACATTAGAAGAGTTGGGACAGATATTTTCTTGTGCACACCTGATAATGTTGAAGTTGCTGGATCAATCACAGAACAAATTGAACAAGTTGACCCTTATCAAGAATAGAGGAAATAGTATATGGATAGTGGATTATTAAGTACAATTTTAGGATTTGTATTGTTTGTTGTTAAAATTTATCAATATGGTATGATTGTTTACTTCTTAACATCTTGGTTACCTGGATTAAGAGAAGGAGCTATAGGACAATTTTTAGGTAAGATTTATGAACCGTTTTTAGAACCTTTCAGAAAAATAATTCCACCTCTAGGTATGTTAGACATATCTTCAATTGTGGCTTTTATTACTTTAAGTTTATTCTATGTAGGTTTAATAAGCGTATTCAATATGTTTGTACCTGTAGTACCAATCCTGTAAATTTAACATGAATGATATAGTGTAATGGGATGGGACAATGCGTCCATCCTTTTTTTATATATATTTAGAGGTGTAACAATGGATATCTATCAACATTTTAGAAAAGAAGAAAGAGAAGAAATTGATTTATTTATTAATAAATGTGAAATAGCAGAAAGAAATTATCAACATGTTCTTACGGACTTTTTAGACCCTCGAGAACAATACATTTTAGATACAATAGTTGGTAGTTTTGAAGGATTAAGAGTCCATTATTTTGGCGGAGGTAATGAGGCTGAAAGAAAGCGTGCAATAATTGCTCCTGATTACTTCACTCCAGAAGAAGAAGACTTTGAAATAGTATTAATCGAACTTAATTATCCAACTAAGTTTGTAACATTAACACATCGAAATATATTAGGAACGATAATGTCTCTAGGAATTGATCGTAATCAATTAGGTGATATTATTGTTAACGAAAAAATACAATTTGTTTTGACAAAAAGATTTGAATCATATATTATGTTAGAATTAACAAAAATTAAACGTGCAGGAATCAAATTGAGTTCTATTCCTTTTCAAAATATGATACAATCAAATGAGAATTGGGTTACACGAGATACAACTGTGAGTGCTATGAGGCTTGATGTAATTGTAAAGCATATAACTAATAAAAGTAGAGCGCTAAGCAAGAAACTCATAGAAGGTAAACGTGTAAAAGTCAATCATAGAGAGATTGAAAGAGTAGACTTTTTAGTCGAAGAGAATGATTTACTATCGATAAAAGGATACGGTCGTGCTAAGATTGTAGCCAATAACGGTGAATCAAAAAAAGGCAAATTACGTATAACATATCGTACTTTGTTTAAATAGTGCTAAGGAGGAAAACTGATGGCATTTACCCCAGAAAATATTAAACAAAAAGAATTTAGTAGAGTGCATAAAGGCTTAGATGAATCAGAAGTACGTCAATATCTAGAATCATTAAGCGATGAAATAGAAAAATTAAAATCAGAAAAAGCGCAATTACAAACATTAATAGATGATAAAGATGAAAATATTAATCGTTTTAGAGCGGTCGAAAACACAATTTCTGAAGCAATATTACAAGCTCAAAAAGCAGGCGAACAAACAAAGCATTCCGCTGAGCTAAAAGCTGATTCTATAGTTAAAGAAGCAGAAGGTAGAGCTAATATTATCATCAATGATGCTTTACAAAAAGCACGTAAAATAAGCTTCCAAACTGAAGATATGAAGAGACAATCTAAAGTATTTAGATCTCGTTTTCGTATGTTAGTAGAAGCGCAACTTGATTTGTTGAAGAATGATGATTGGGATTATTTATTAAATTATGATATTGATCAACAACAAGTTACTGAAGAAAATATTGACATTTTGCAAAAAGAAGAACAAAATAATCAAGAGAAGATTAATAATCAATCTATAGATAGTGATGAGGACGCGTCTAAAGAATAATTATAGTAGAAGCGAGCTAGGGATGGTGAAAGCCTAGTCGAATAATTTCTTTAGGTATCACCTTTTCATAAAATTATATATAGTTAATGAGTGAACTCTAAGTTGAGTTAATAAGGGTGGTACCGCGATTACTTCGTCCCTATTATTTCAACTTAGAGTTTTTTATTTTAATAATTGAAGGAGATTAAAACTTATGGACTACAAAGACACGTTACTTATGCCAAAAACAAGCTTCCCAATGAGAGGTGGACTTCCAAATAAGGAACCTCAAATTCAAGCTGAATGGGATGAAAAAGACTTATTTAATAAAATTTTAGAAAAAAATAAAGGTAAAACACCATTTATTTTGCATGACGGACCTCCTTACGCAAACGGTAATCTACACATGGGTCATGCATTGAATAAAATCTTAAAAGATTTTATTGTTCGTCATAAAGCAATGACTGGTTATTATGCACCTTATGTTCCAGGTTGGGATACACATGGCTTACCTATTGAACAAGCATTAACAAATAAAGGTGTTAAGCGTAAAGAAATGTCAGTCGCAGAATTTCGTGAAAAATGTGAAGAGTTTGCGCTTGAACAAATCAAAGTACAAAAATCTGACTTTAAACGTTTAGGTGTAAATGGTGATTGGCAAAACCCATATATTACTTTAAAACCTGAATTCGAAGCAGCTCAAATTCGCGTATTTGGAGAAATGGCAGCTAAAGGTTTAATTTATAAAGGTAAAAAACCAGTTTATTGGTCACCTTCAAGTGAATCATCTTTAGCAGAAGCTGAAATTGAATATAAAGATAAAAAATCACCATCTATTTATGTAGCTTTTAAAGTAGTTGATAGTAAAGGTGTTGTAGATGAAGATGCATCATTCGTTATCTGGACAACAACTCCATGGACAATTCCATCAAACTTAGGAATTGCTGTTAATCCTGAACTTACTTATGTACAAGTAAATGTTGAAGGTAAAAAATATGTAGTAGCAGAAGCGTTATTAGATGCTGTTTGTGAAGATTTAGACTGGAATAAAGAAACAATTGTTCGTGAAAAAGAATTTAAAGGTTCTGAACTTGAATATGTTACAGCGCAACATCCATTTATCGACAGAACATCATTAGTAATTTTAGGCGATCACGTAACTACAGACGCAGGTACTGGTTGTGTTCATACCGCACCTGGACACGGGGAAGATGACTATGTTATCGGACAAAAATATGATTTAGGTGTAATTAGCCCAATCGATGATAAAGGTGTTTTCACAGAAGAAGCAGGAGAGTTCGCAGGGCAATTTTATGATAAAGCAAACAAAACAATTACAGAAAAATTAGATGAAGTTGGAGCACTATTAAAACTATCATTCTTTTCACATTCGTATCCACATGACTGGCGTACGAAAAAACCGGTTATCTTTAGAGCGACTGAGCAGTGGTTCGCTTCAATTAGTAAAGTAAGACAAGATATTTTAGATGCAATTGATACAACTAAATTTAAAATTGATTGGGGTAAAACACGTTTATACAACATGATTAGAGATAGAGGAGAATGGGTAATTTCTCGTCAAAGAGTTTGGGGCGTACCATTACCTGTATTCTATTCTGAAAATGGCGATATCATCATGACAGAAGAAACAATTAATCATGTTGCTGATTTATTCGAAAAACATGGATCTAATGTTTGGTTTGAAAGAGAAGCTAAAGATTTATTACCTGAAGGATTTACACATGAAGGTAGTCCTAATGGTGTATTCACTAAAGAAACAGATATTATGGATGTTTGGTTCGATTCAGGCTCTACGCACAGAGGAGTACTTGAAACTAGACCTGAATTATCTTACCCAGCTGATATTTATATTGAAGGAAGTGACCAATATAGAGGTTGGTTTAACTCTTCAATTACAACTTCAGTAGCAACAAGAGGCATTTCACCATATAAAATGTTACTTTCACACGGTTTTGTAATGGATGGTGAAGGTAAAAAAATGAGTAAATCTCTTGGTAATGTTATCGTACCAGATAAGATTGTTAAACAAATGGGTGCTGATATTGCTCGACTATGGGTGAGTAGTGTTGATTACTTGGCTGATGTTCGTATTTCTAATGAAATTTTAAAACAAACTTCAGATGTTTACCGTAAAATCAGAAATACATTCCGCTTCTTATTAGGAAACGTGAATGATTTTAACCCAGCAACTGATAGTGTTTCTTATGATGAAATGCTTGAAATCGATCAATACATGCATAACCGCTTAAATCAATTTATCGGTAAGACATTATCACATTATGAAGCTTACGACTATTTAGACATCTATCAAGATATTCAAAACTTTATCAACGTAGATTTAAGTAATTTCTACTTAGATTACGGTAAAGATATTTTATATATTGAAAAAGCAGACTCATTAAAACGTCGTAGTATGCAAACCGTATTATATGAGACATTAGTTAAATTAACTAAGTTATTAGCGCCAATTATCCCACATACTGCAGATGAAATTTGGGGTCATATTCCACATGTTGAAGAAGAAAGTGTACATTTAACAGATATGCCTGAACCACATGAAATTGATACTGTATTAATGGAAAAATGGTCTCAATTCATGAAATTAAGAGACGATGTTAACAGAGCTCTAGAAGTAGCACGTAATGAAAAAGTAATTGGTAAATCATTAGAAGCGCATATTACTTTATCTAACTCATCTGAGTTTGATACTGTTGATTTCTTAAGTAAATTTAATGATTTAAATCAATTATTCATTGTATCAAAAGTTGACGTTGTAGATGAATTAACTGAAGGTACAGAATATGAATTAGTTAAAGTTAAAGTTGACCATGCAGAAGGTGAAAAATGTCAACGTTGTTGGAACTATTCAGATCAATTAGTTTCAGTTAATGGACTAGATCACTTATGTCCTCGTTGTCAATCAGTTGTAGCAACTTTAGGTTAATCATTTAATTTAAAAAACAATTTGTTGTGTAAATAAATACTCCTATTAAAGTTTTCACTTTAATAGGAGTATTTTTAATGTAATAACATAAAAATAGATGTTTAATATTATTTGTCATATTAACAAACCTACCTGTTTATGTGGTAAAATAATCAAGATTGGAGTGAACAATAAATGCGTAAAGGTTATAATATTCCTATATGGAGTATTTTTATAGTTATAATTATAGCGTTAGACCAATTAACAAAATATATGATTGTAAAATCATTAGAAATTGGTGATTCTGTAAAAGTTATTAAAAATCTTTTATATATAACTTCTCATCGGAACGAAGGTGCTGCGTGGGGTATTCTTCAAGGGAAAATGTGGTTGTTCTATATTGTGACAATCGTTGTGTTAGTTATATTAGTTATGTTCTTTAAAAGCGAAGGTTATGGAAAACCATTAATCCAATTCGGTCTGAGTTTATTAATAGCTGGTTCGATAGGTAATTTTATAGATCGATTGTTTAGAAGTGAAGTAGTAGATTTTATAGATACGTATATATTTGGTTATAATTTCCCGATATTTAATGTTGCAGATGCAGCTTTAACAATTGGTGTTATTGTATTAATTATTGTAATTTTATTTGAAGGCAAGGAGGAAAAAGCTTGAATACGTTTGAATTTAAAATAGAAACAGAGCAAGAAGCGGGCGTAAGAATTGATAAATTGTTACCTGAATTAAATCCAGATTGGTCAAGAAGTCAAATACAAGATTGGATTAAATTAGGTTTAGTTGAGGTAAACGGTAAAGTCGTAAAATCAAATTATAAAACTAAATTGAATGATACGATTGTTGCTACTGAAAAAGTAGTAGAAGAAGTAGACATAGTAGCAGAAGATTTAGACATAGAGATATATTATGAAGATAAAGATGTTGCGGTAGTCTACAAGCCTAAAGGAATGGTAGTACATCCTGCTCCCGGACATTATACTGGAACTTTAGTAAATGGACTTATGTATGCTATGACAGATTTATCAGGCATTAATGGAGAAATTAGACCAGGTATTGTACATCGAATTGATAAAGATACTTCAGGTTTATTGATGGTAGCAAAAAATGATATTGCACATAGAGGACTAGTAGAACAATTAGTCGATAAGACAGTAACTAGAGAATATACTGCTTTAGTACATGGTCATATCCCTCACGAATTCGGTACTATTGAAGCGCCTATTGGTAGAAACCCAAAAGAGCGCCAAGAAATGGCTATCGTTGATGATGGCAAAGAAGCAGTAACGCATTTTAACGTGATAGAAAAATTCGACCAATATACATTGGTGAATTGTCAGCTTGAAACTGGGCGAACACACCAGATTAGAGTGCACATGAAACATATTGGTTACCCATTAGTAGGGGATCCAAAGTATGGTAGAAAGAAAACTTTAGATTTAGGCGGGCAAGCTTTACATGCAGGATTACTTGGATTTGAACATCCTATAACTGGAAAATATATCGAAAAAGAAGCACCTTTACCTGAATATTTCGAAGCGTTAATAGAAAAGTTAAGAAAAATAGAAGATAAAAAATAATTGTAATAATACTAGTTTAATTTCAGATATACTTTGACAATATACTAGAAAAACGATATTATAGTTTTAACAATTAAATCGTCTTTAACAGACAGTCCTGAGAGGCTGAGAAGACATATATGTGCGTGTGGACCTTTTTAAAGGTACCAGTATATACTCATGTCTTCTTAAAGACATGAGTATTTTTTTGTGGAAGGAGATTGAATATGGCTGAAAGAATGATTATGGATGATGCAGCAATCAATCGTGCTTTGACGAGAATGTCACATGAGATTTTAGAGAAAAACAAAGGCACGAAAGATATTGTATTATTAGGTGTGAAAACTAGAGGCGTACACTTAGCAAATAGAATTGAAAAGAAAATCAAATCTATAGAAGATGTACAAGTGCCAACTGGCGAGATTGATGTCACACATTACCGAGATGATGTAGAACATAGTCAAATTAAAGTGAAATCATTTGATATCGAAGTAGATATTAATGATAAACATGTTATTATCGTCGATGACGTGTTATACACAGGTCGCACTGTTAGAGCTTCACTTGATGCTATATTAGACCATGCACGACCACGAAAAATCAGCTTAGCTACATTGGTAGATAGAGGTCATAGAGAGTTGCCTATTAGAGCAGATTACGTTGGTAAAAACGTACCAACTGCTTCTAACGAATCAATAGTAGTAGAACTAGAAGAAATTGACGATAAAACAGCAGTAACATTAAATTAAATAATTCCTTTTAAATCAGTACGAGATACTGGCAAAGGAGCGTTTTTGTAACAGTCTACCTGTATATATTTGTATAGGTATAACTGTATACATAGATCCCTTTGCATATCTTGTAAAGGGATCTTTTTTTGAATAGGAGAATGGAAAATGACACACAACGAAGAAATGTTTGAACGCACGGTTGAACCTATTTTAGATGTAAATGAGAAACCAAAACCTTCTCAATGGTTTTTCTTAAGTTCACAGCACTTATTTGCAATGTTTGGAGCGACAGTATTAGTACCTTTCTTAACAGGATTACCTGTTTCAGCAGCATTAATCGCTTCGGGGCTTGGAACATTACTTTATATTCTAATTACTAAAGGAAAAATACCTGCATACTTAGGATCAAGTTTCGCGTTCATCACACCGATTATAGTCGGTCTTAAATCACACGACCTAGGCGAAATGTTAGTGGCTTTGTTCATGAGTGGTGTCCTTTATGTAATCATCGGATTGATTATAAGGCTTACAGGCACAGATTGGTTGCTGAATTTATTACCACCTGTTGTAGTAGGACCAGTAATTATGGTTATAGGACTTGGTTTAGCGCCAGTTGCTGTCAACATGGCAATGTACACTGATTCAAACGCAATGACTGGATACAGCGGTGTTTATATTACAGTGGCACTGATTACACTGATTACAACAATAATTGTTTCAGTATTCTTTAAAGGATTTTTATCAATAATACCAGTATTGATAGGTATTATTGTAGGTTACATTTCATCATTACTATACGGCATTGTTGATTTAGAACCGATAGCAAAAGCGAAATGGTTACAATTACCAGACATATACATGCCTTTTCATGATTACACACCTTCATTACAGTGGGGATTAATATTAATCATGTTACCGATTGTATTTGTAACGGTAAGTGAACATATTGGGCATCAAATCGTTATTAATAAAATTGTCGGTAAAAACTTTTTCAAAGAGCCAGGTTTACATCGATCATTAATCGGTGATGGCGTGTCAACTATGATGTCTTCTATTATAGGTGGACCTCCAAGTACAACATACGGAGAAAATATAGGTGTACTAGCAATTACAAAAATTTATAGTATATGGGTTATAGGAGGTGCAGCTGTCCTCGCACTTATTTTAGGCTTTGTTGGAAAGTTTACAGCTATGATTTCCACTATACCGACACCAGTCATGGGCGGTGTATCGATACTGTTATTCGGAATTATAGCTTCAAGTGGATTGAGGATGTTGGTAGAAAACAAAATTGACTTTGGTAACAATAGAAATTTAATTATAGCATCAGTAATTTTAGTACTAGGAATCGGAAAAGCACATCTAGATTTTACAGGTATCGGTATTCATTTGAATATTGAAGGGATGGCATTAGCAGCAACAGTTGGTATTTTACTGAATCTCATTTTACCCAAGAAAATAAAATAATTCTAGGAGGCGTTACCCTTGAAAAACATATTATCTATGGCTGATTTAACAAAAGACGAAATATTAAACATTATTCACAAAGCGCAGGATCTAAAAGAACAAGGTATAAGTTCAATTGATAGAAAAGCAACTGTAGCAAATTTATTCTTTGAAAATTCTACAAGAACGAAATGTAGTTTCGAAATGGCTGAAAGAAAATTAGGATTAGACATTTTACCATTTGAAACAAATACTTCATCTGTTCAGAAGGGTGAAACGCTATATGACACGTGTAAAACTCTCGAATCTATAGGAGTTGAAGCGCTGATCATCAGACATAGTGAAAATGAATATTATGAACCTTTAAAATCGCTTAATATACCTGTTATTAATGGAGGAGATGGAAGTGGACAACACCCAACTCAATCTTTACTGGATATTATGACGATTTATGAAGAGTATGGTTATTTTAGCGGGTTAAAAGTTTTAATTTCAGGAGATATTAAAAATTCAAGAGTAGCAAGAAGTAACGCTGACGCTTTAACAAAATTAGGTGCAGAAGTCATGTTCTCAGCTCCAGACCAATGGAAAGAACAGATTTCTGATATTCCTTATGTAAATATTGATGATGTTATTAATGAAATTGATGTGTGCATGTTGTTAAGAGTACAAAATGAAAGACATGATAAAGGTCAATCTTATAGCAAGTCTGAATATCATGTTGGTTATGGCCTTACAAAAGAAAGATACGAACAACTGAAAGATAGTGCAATTGTAATGCATCCTGCTCCGGTAAATCGAGGGGTCGAAATTGATACAAATTTAGTTGAAAGTCCAAAATCTCGCATTTTTAGACAAATGGAAAATGGTGTTTTCGTGAGAATGGCATGTATTCAAGAAGTACTTAATCATAAGGAGGAAAAAGTAAAATGTCACTTATAATCAAAAATGGAAAAATCTTATCTCAAGGTGAACTTGTGAAGAAAGATATACAAATAGAAGATGGTAAGATCAAAAGTATCGCTGATTCAATAGAAGAAGGAAATTTGAAAGTGATTGATGCTAAAGGACATTTTATTTCGCCAGGTTTTGTTGATGTCCATGTTCATTTAAGAGAACCAGGTGGAGAGCATAAAGAAACAATTGAAACAGGAACTAAAGCAGCGGCAAGAGGTGGTTTTACAACTGTATGTCCAATGCCTAACACTAAACCTGTTCCTGATTCAGTTGAAAATCTAGAAAAAATACATGACATTATAAATAAACATGCTGCTGTAAGAGTATTACCATACGCATCTATTACTGTGAGACAAGCAGGTAAAGAGCACGTAGATTTTAAAGCTTTAAAAGAAACAGGCATGTTCCAATTTACTGATGATGGTGTGGGAGTACAGACAGCTTCAATGATGTATGAAGCAATGATAGAAGCGGCTAAAATCAATAAAGCAATCGTTGCGCATTGTGAAGACAATTCACTTATTTACGGTGGAGCAATGCATGAAGGAAAACGTAGTAACGAACTTAACATACCAGGCATACCTTCAATATGTGAAGCTGTCCAAATTGCAAGAGATGTGTTATTAGCCGAAGCTGCTAATTGTCATTATCATGTGTGTCACGTTTCGACTAAAGAAAGTGTAAGAGTAATAAGAGATGCTAAAAAAGCTGGAATTAAAGTGACTGCAGAAGTAACACCACACCATTTATTGTTAACTGAAGACGATGTACCTGGAGACGACGCAATATACAAAATGAACCCACCATTAAGAGCAAAAGAAGACAGAGATGCTTTAATTGAAGGACTTATTGATGGAACAATTGATTGTATTGCAACAGATCACGCTCCGCATGCCAAAGAAGAAAAAGAAGCTTCTATGGTTGATGCACCATTTGGAATTGTAGGAAGCGAAACTGCTTTCCAATTGTTATATACGCATTTTGTTAAAACAGGAAAATTTACTCTAGAACAACTTGTTTCTTATTTAACAATAAAACCATCTGAAACATTCGATTTACCTTATGGACGACTTGAAGAAGGTGGCTATGCTGACCTTACGATAATAGATTTAGAAACAGAAAGACCAATTAAAGCTGAAGAATTTGCTTCTAAAAGTAGCAATACACCATTTATCGATGAAGTTGTATCAGGATACCCAATCATGACAATTTATGACGGTGAAATAGTTTATGAGGAGGCAGTAAAAAATGCGTAATAGAAGATACTTAGTTCTTGAAGATGGCACCATTTATAAAGGGTTTAAGTTAGGTTCAGATGAATTAACAATAGGAGAAATTGTATTTAATACAGCTATGACAGGTTATCAAGAAACAATTTCAGATCCATCATATACAGGTCAAATTATTACATTCACATATCCACTTATTGGGAATTATGGTTTTAACCGAGATGATTTTGAATCATTAACACTGACTTTAAATGGTGTAGTTGTTCGTGAAGCATGTCAAGAACCGAGTAACTTCAGATCTAGTAAAACACTAGATGAAACTTTGAAATTTTATAATATTCCAGGTATTTCCGGTGTTGACACAAGAAGTTTAACTAGAAAAATTAGAAACCACGGTGTTCTTAAAGCTGGTTTTACAGATAATGAAAACGAAATTGAAACAGTTATTCACAGATTGAAAAATGATACGTTAAGAACTGATGAAGTTGAACAAGTGTCATCTATTAGACCGTATATTTCAACAGGAGACGGATATAAAGTAGTACTGATTGACTATGGTAAAAAAGAAAATATTGTACGTGAGTTAAATAGAAGAGGTTGTGATGTGACAGTTGTACCATATCAAACATCTGTAGAAGAAATATTAAATATTGCCCCTGATGGCGTGATGGTTTCTAATGGTCCAGGTAATCCAGAGAGTGTTAAAGAAACGCTAGATACGATTCAATCAATTATAGGAAAAATACCATTCTTTGGTATATGTTTAGGACATCAATTATTTGCACTATCACAAGGTGCAACTTCGTACAAAATGAAATTTGGTCATAGAGGTGCTAACCATCCTGTTATGAACTTAAGTACTGGAAAAGTTGATTTAACAAGTCAAAATCACGGCTACGCTATAGAAGAAGAATCAATCAAAAATACAAAATTAGAAATTACACATATCGCATTAAATGATCGTTCAATAGAAGGTCTGAAGCATAAAGAATATCCAGCTTTCTCTGTACAGTATCATCCGGAAGCTTCTCCAGGACCACATGATTCAAATTATTTATTCGATGAATTTATTGAAATGATTCAATTACATAAAGAGAAGGAGCGTAATATTAATGCCTAAACAAACAGATATAAAATCCATCTTAGTTATCGGTTCAGGTCCAATCATTATAGGACAAGCAGCTGAATTTGATTATGCAGGTACACAAGCTTGTCTAGCTCTAAAAGAAGAAGGATATAAAGTCATACTTGTTAACTCTAACCCAGCCACGATTATGACTGATACAGAAATTGCAGATACAGTATACATCGAACCTTTAACATTGGATTTTGTTAGTAGAATTATAAGAAAAGAACAACCAGATGCACTATTACCAACATTAGGCGGTCAAACAGGTTTAAATATGGCAATTGAATTACATGAAAATGGTGTACTTGAAGAAAATAATGTTCGTTTGTTAGGTACGCAATTATCTTCCATCGCTCAAGCAGAAGACCGTGATTTATTCCGTAATTTAATGAATGAATTAAATGAGCCAGTACCGGAAAGTGATATTGTAAATGATTTAGACGCCGCCATCCAATTTGCGAATAAAGTAGGTTATCCTTTAATTGTTCGCCCAGCTTTTACGATGGGTGGAACAGGTGGCGGAATTTGTAATGATGAGACTGAATTAAGAGAAGTTGTTCAGAACGGTTTGAAATATAGTCCTGTAACTCAATGTTTAATTGAAAAATCAATAGCTGGATATAAAGAAATTGAATATGAAGTAATGCGAGATAAAAATGATAATGCCATTGTTGTGTGTAACATGGAAAATATTGACCCTGTTGGTATACATACTGGAGATTCAATCGTGGTGGCACCAAGCCAAACATTATCAGATGTTGAGTACCAAATGTTAAGAGATGTTTCATTAAAAATTATTAGAGCTTTAAAAATAGAAGGTGGATGTAATGTACAATTAGCCCTTGATCCACATTCTTTAAATTATTATATCATCGAGGTTAATCCACGAGTATCTAGATCCTCTGCTTTAGCTTCAAAAGCAACGGGGTATCCGATTGCTAAATTGGCAGCTAAAATTGCAGTTGGTATGACATTAGATGAAATGCTGAACCCTGTTACAGGCACGTCATATGCAGCATTTGAGCCTGCTTTAGACTATGTTGTTTCTAAAATACCTAGATTTCCTTTTGATAAGTTCGACAAAGGTGAAAGACATTTAGGTACACAGATGAAAGCAACTGGAGAAGTTATGGCTATTGGAAGAACTTATGAAGAATCGCTTTTAAAAGCAATTCGCTCATTAGAATATGGCGTACATCATTTAGGATTACCTAATGGAGATGAATTTGAACTAAACTTCATAGAAGAAAGAATTAAAGCACAAGATGATGAAAGACTTTTCTTCATTGGAGAAGCAATTAGAAGAGGAACATCGTTAGAAAGAATTCATGAACTAACTGAAATTGACTACTTTTTCTTAAATAAATTTAAACACATTATTGAGATAGAACATGAACTTAAAGAAAATAAAGGGAATTTAGAATGTTTAATGTGGGCTAAACAGTATGGATTTAGTGACAAAGTGATTGCGCATAGATGGGAACAATCTGAACGTGAAATTTATGATTTAAGGCAACAACATCAAATCAATCCAGTTTATAAAACTGTCGATACGTGTGCAGCTGAGTTTGAATCAGAAACACCATATTTTTATGGCACTTATGAAGAAGAAAATGAATCAATAGTATCGGAGAAGGAAAAAATTATCGTTCTAGGTTCTGGTCCAATAAGAATCGGCCAAGGAGTAGAATTCGATTATGCAACAGTTCATGCAGTATGGGCGATACAAGAAGCTGGATATGAGGCAATAATTATAAATAATAATCCAGAAACTGTTTCGACTGATTTCTCAATTTCAGACAAACTATATTTTGAACCTTTAACAGAAGAAGATGTTATGAGTATTATTAATCATGAAGAACCAATTGGAGTAGTTGTTCAATTCGGAGGTCAAACTGCGATTAATTTAGCTGATAAACTTTCTGAAAAGGGCATTAAAATACTTGGTACTTCTTTAGAGGACTTAAATAGAGCAGAAGATAGAAAAGAATTCGAAGCTTTATTACAAAAAATAAATGTACCACAACCATTAGGAAAAACTGCAACATCTGTAGAAGAAGCAATAAAAAATGCGAATGAAATTGGTTACCCTGTCGTTGTGAGACCTTCATATGTACTAGGTGGTAGAGCAATGGAAATCGTATACGCTGAAGCGGAACTACGAAATTATATGGAGCAAGCTGTTAAAGCAAGCCCCGAACACCCAGTACTGATAGATAGATATTTAACAGGTAAAGAAATAGAAGTAGATGCAATATCAGACGGGGAAACAGTTGTTATACCAGGAATCATGGAACATATTGAAAGAGCTGGCGTTCACTCAGGAGATTCTATAGCAGTTTATCCACCACAAACTTTAACAGATGAAGAAATTAATATGTTAGTAGACTATACGACTAAATTAGCTAAAGGGCTAAACATTATCGGTTTAATCAATATTCAGTTTGTTTTATCTAAAGGTGAAGTCTTCGTACTTGAAGTTAACCCTAGAGCAAGTAGAACTGTGCCATTTTTAAGTAAAATAACGGACATTCCAATGGCTAAGTTAGCTACAAAAGCAATTACAAATATATCTTTAAAAGAACAAGGATATGAAAACGGATTAGTTCCTTACAAAGAAGGCGTGTATGTAAAAGCACCAGTATTCAGTTTTAGTAAATTGAAAAATGTAGATATTACTTTAGGACCTGAAATGAAATCAACAGGTGAAGTAATGGGGAAAGACTTAACGCTAGAAAAAGCATTATATAAAGGTTTAACGGCAAGCGGATTAAAAGTACAAGATCAAGGTACAACACTGTTTACTGTAAGTGATAAAGATAAAGAAGAAGCTTACATTATTGCAAAACGATTCCATGAAATAGGTTATAGAATTTTTGCAACTGAAGGAACATCAAAATATTTCCAAGAAAAAAATATACCAACTTATACTGTAGGAAAAATTGGTGGAGAACATGATTTGCTATCTGTTATTCAAAAAGGCGAAGTACAATTAGTCGTTAATACAATGACTAAAGGAAAAATTTATGAAAGAGATGGTTTCCAAATTCGTAGAGAATCGGTAGAGAACGGAATTCCTTGTTTAACGTCACTTGATACTGCAAACGCATTAGCAGATGTAATTGACAGTATGACATTTAAAACTGACCAAATGTAGAGGGGGATCACAATGTCTCATTTAATGACAGTTGTATCAAATAATCAAATTGCAGACGCTATTTATGAATTAAAAGTTTATGGTGATATTACGAAAAATATGAAAAAACCTGGCCAATTCGTACACATAAAGGCAGGTATGGGTACTGAACATATGTTAAGAAGGCCTATATCAATTTGTGAAGTGAATCGAGAAGATGAGACTTTCACAATGCTTTTTAGAAAAGAAGGGCAAGGAACTGAAAAAATTTCTAAACTAAAATCAGGAGATTCTATAGATGTTATTGCGCCTTTAGGTAATGGTTTTCCAGTGGAAGAAGCACAAAATACCGCTTTATTAGTAGGTGGCGGTATTGGTGTGCCTCCACTATATGAATTATCTAAACAACTTAATGCAAGAGGAATTAAAACAATTCACGTGTTAGGTTTCCAAAGCGCAAAAGATGCATTTTATGTCGAACAATTCGAATCTTTAGGAGAAACGTATATAAGTACGGTTGACGGAAGTTTAGGTACAAAAGGATTTGTTACAACTGTTATTGAACAATTAGAAACACCTTTCGATATATTTTATAGTTGTGGTCCCAAAGTGATGCTCAAAGCATTAAAAGCACAATTAAGTGATGTTAAAGGTTACATTTCTTTAGAAGAACGCATGGGTTGTGGGATTGGTGCATGTTACGCCTGCGTGTGCCATACTGATGATGATGTAGGTTATGTTAAAGTATGTACAGATGGACCAGTATTCGAAAAAGGAGCCGTTATCATATGAGTAGATTAAATGTAACGCTACCAGGTTTAAATTTGAAAAATCCAATAATGCCAGCAAGTGGATGTTTTGCATTTGGTAAAGAATTTAGTCAGTTTTATGACTTATCAGAGCTTGGATCTATTATGATAAAAGCTGCTACTAAAGAAGCAAGATATGGGAACGAAACACCTCGTGTTGCCGAAACTGCTAGCGGAATGATAAATGCTATTGGATTACAAAATCCAGGGGTTCATCATATTATTGAACATGAGCTAAAATATTTAGAGCAATTTGATGTACCAATTATTGCTAACGTAGCTGGTTCAACAGAAGAAGAATATGTATATGTAGCAGAACACATTTCAAAATCACCTAACGTACATGCATTAGAATTAAATATTTCATGCCCAAACGTTAAAGAAGGTGGCATACAATTCGGAACAGTACCAGAAGTAGCAAGTGATTTAACGAAAAAGGTAAAAGAAGTATCTTCTGTTCCAGTGTATGTTAAACTATCTCCTAATGTTACGAACATTGTTGAAATGGCTAAAGCAATCGCTCAATATGCAGACGGAATCACGATGATTAACACTTTAGTTGGTCTACGTGTTGATGAAAAAACAGGAAAGCCGATAATAAGTAACATTGTTGGTGGTTTAAGCGGGCCAGCAATTAAACCTGTAGCTTTAAGAATGGTTTATGAAGTTAGTCAAAATATTGATATTCCCATCATTGCAATGGGTGGCGTTAGAACAGCTCAAGATGTAATCGACTATATATCAGTAGGTGCAGATGCAGTAGCAGTAGGAACAGCTAATTTTGAAAATCCTACAGTATGTAAAGAAATTATTGATGAATTACCAAGTTTATTAGATAAATTAGGGGTACAACATATTCACGAACTTAAAGGTAGAACATATAGACAAGAAGGAGTTGTAAAATAAATGAAAGATACACCAATTATTGCATTGGATTTTGCAACGCTGAAAGAAGTAGAAAATTTTTTAGACTTATTTGATGAACCACTATTTGTGAAAATTGGAATGGAACTATTTTTACAAAATGGTCCTGATACAATTAAAGCAATTAAGGATAGAGGACACGACATATTTTTAGATTTAAAGCTACATGACATACCAAATACTGTACAAAGTGCATTGGCGGGATTAGGAAAATTTAATATAGATCTTATTAATGTGCATGCAGCAGGTGGCATAGAAATGATGAAATCTGGTTTAAAAGGCCTGAAATCTACGAATCCTAACGCAAAATTAATAGCTGTAACGCAACTTACTTCTACTACTGAAGAACAAATGCAGAAAGAACAAAATATCCAAACATCTATAGAAGACTCAGTTGTTCATTATGCTAAAAATACTAAAGATGCTGGTTTAGATGGGGTCGTATGTTCACCATTAGAATCTAAAATATTAAAAGAAACTCTTGGTAAAGAATTCTTGAAAGTAACACCGGGGATACGATTAGAAACGGATAAAACGCATGATCAACAACGTGTTACAACTCCAGAAGAAGCGAAAAATCTTGGTTCAACACATATTGTTGTAGGCCGTTCAATTACACAACATACGAATCCAGTGGAAAGATATCACGAAATATTACAAAGATGGAAAGGATAATGAACATGACTTCAAATATTGCACAATCATTATTAAAGATAAAGGCGGTTACACTTTCACCAGATGATCCTTATACTTGGAGTTCAGGCATTAAATCGCCAATATACTGTGATAACAGAGTCACGTTAGCTTACCCTGAAATAAGAGAAGACATTTATAAAAGTTTAATTAATTTAATAAAAGAACATGCTAATGAAGTAGAAATTATTTCAGGGACTGCAACAGCTGGCATACCTCATGCTGCATTTATCGCCGATGATATGAAGCTACCTATGAGTTATGTAAGATCAAAAAGCAAAGGGCATGGTAAAGGTAATCAAATTGAAGGTGCTTCAAGCAAAGGAAAAAAAGTTGTTGTCATTGAAGATTTAATTTCTACAGGTGGTTCTTCAATCAATGCAGTAGAAGCATTATTAGAAGATGGCGCTGAAGTATTAGGTGTATTCGCAATATTTACATATGGTATTTCCAAAGCAGAAGAAGCATTTAACAAAATTAATGTTCCATTTTACACTTTATCAAACTATGATGAACTTGTAACTGTGGCAGAAAAAGAAGGATTTATAGAAAATAAAGATATTAAAACTTTAAAAGAATGGAAAGATACTTTATAATGAACTCATATAAAGGGGGCCGTATTTTATGGAAAGTGAACATCGTTTAACTGCTGAAGAAGAACGTGAGCAGATTAAAAAATGGGGACACATTAATGATTTTCTTAAAAAAGATTCTAACAAACCGGCGGACTTTGAGCATTCAAAAGTAAGAGACGATAATTTTAAAGAAAGAACCGGCTATACAAATAATACAAATGTAGACAGAGATAGAAGATATGATTTAGACGATAAAAACATTTTCAAAAGTATAAAAAAAGAACTAGAGAAGAACGGATTCTTTAATACAAAAGAACAAAACAATTAAAAAATTTAAATTATAGCTATTTCTGAGGCTGGGGCATATATACATGCCCCAGCCTCGATTCATTATAATGGCAGTAGCTGACTGGTTTGAAAATGCACTTATATCAAGCTTTTTCAACCCCAGTCATTCTTGCCGAGGTGGGACTACGAAATCTTTTTAATAAAATGAGATTTCTGGCCCACTCTTTTTTATAAATATATATATAATTTTATACTTCCGTATATATAAAAAGCATAAATATTATAATAATTTAATAAAAATAGTATTCTAAAGAAGTAATATTTGTTAAAATGTAAACGAATACAATTTAAGGGGGTAGTAATATATGAAAGAAAAGGGAAATAAACTTACCGATAAGCTTTGGAAAGAAAGTGGAAGAACTAAAGAAATGTTAAAGTTCTTTTCAGCAGATGCATTAAAAGGACAAAAAGAACCAGAACCAAAGTTAAAAGCATATAATACAGCACAGTTAGTAGGATTAATTTTAGGGCCTTTATTATTTTTAATTGTCTTATTATTTGTTAGTCCACCAGGACTCAGCCAAAAAGGGGTTTATGTTATGGCTGTAACACTTTGGATTGCAGTTTGGTGGATTACAGAAGCTATCCCTATTCCGGCAACGAGTTTAATGCCTTTATTCCTATTTCCTTTAGGGGGCGTAATGGATAGCGAAACAGTGTCTAGCGCTTATGGGGATGACATCGTATTCTTATTCTTAGGTGGATTTATTATTGCTATTGCAATGGAAAGATGGAACTTACATACAAGGATTGCACTTGTTATCATTAAAAGTATCGGGACAAGTACAGGGCGAATTTTATTAGGATTTATGATTGCTACTGGTGCTTTATCGATGTTTGTGTCTAATACAGCAGCAGTAATGATCATGATTCCAATTGGTTTAGCTATTATTAAGGAAGCACATGAATTAACAACTGATGATTCTAAAGAACATCATTTATCACAATTTGAAAAATCGCTTGTTTTAGGTATCGGGTATGCCGGTACAATTGGTGGTTTAGGTACTTTAATTGGTACACCACCGTTAATTATTTTAAAAGGACAATATGAGAAAATATTTGGAGAAGAAATTAGTTTTGCCCAATGGATGGTTATGGGTGTGCCAGTAGTTATTATTTTATTAGCTATTACATGGGCATATTTAAACTTTGTGAAATTTAAACACGATATGAAGGAGCTACCAGGTGGTAAAGAAATAATTACAAAAGAATTGAAAGCTTTAGGTAAGACAACTTATGAAGAAAAAATCGTGTTAACATTATTCTGTTTAGCAGCATTTTTATGGGTATCAAGAGAATTTTTACTTTCACAATTTACATTTACAGAGCTTGTTAAAGATGGAACGATTTCAATGTTCGTTGCGGTATTATTATTCTTAGTGCCCGCAAAAAGAAAATTTGCTCGAATTTTAGATTGGTCTATTGCAAAAGACTTACCATGGGGAATTTTATTACTATTTGGTGGTGGTTTAGCTGTAGCATCAGCTATTACAGAAAGTGGTTTAGATAAATGGATGGGTAAACAAATATCTAGCCTTGAAGGTATTAACATCATCTTGATTATCTTTATTGTTACACTGTTCGTACTATTCTTAACTGAGATTACATCGAATACAGCTACAGCAACAATGATATTACCGATTTTAGCGACTATAGCAGTGGGTATACACATACATCCACTTGCACTGATGATACCAGCGGCTATGGCAGCAAACTGTGCATTTATGTTACCAGTAGGTACACCACCGAATGCGATAGTATTTGGTACAGATAAAGTATCCATTCGAGAAATGGCGACAACAGGATTCTGGTTAAACTTATTCAGTTGTGTTGTAATCGTGATATTTGTTTGGTTCATGGTGCCATGGTTATTCGGCATCGATTTAATGTCTACTAAATAAAAAGTGCATAAATATTAAAAACTAATTTTATAAATTACAAATGGATTTATAAATAAAAAGCGTCACTCCGTTAATTCAAAATATGACGGAGTGGCGCTTCAGTTTGCTTTTAGCTTATTATTTTATAAAAGTTTTTATAATCAATGTTTATCCTAAGAACAATTTTATGAAGACATAACCTATAATGATGATTGCTAATAAGATGACAACCGGTAATAATAATGACAATGACATAATATCTCTCCTTTGTCTTTAAACCTTATAATGATTATACTCATTATATAAGATAAAAGAAACAATTTAAATACGTTAATGGAGTGAAACCAATGATACCTAAAATAACAACATTTTTAATGTTTAATGGTGAAGCGGAAGAAGCTATTAAATTTTATACATCTATTTTTAAAGATAGTGAAATACTAACTATGGTTAAGTATGACGAAGAAGGGCCAGGTGAACCTGGAACAGTACAACATTCTATATTTAAAATAAACGGTGAAATTTTTATGGCGATTGATCAAAGTAACGGAGTAGATATTGAAATGAACCCAGCAATGTCTTTATATGTTACTTGTGATAATGCTATGGAAATGGAAACCTTGTATTCAGAATTAAAGTCAGGCGGTGCTATTTTAATGCCTAAAACAGAAATACCCCCAACTTTTAGAGAATTCGCATGGGTACAAGATAAATACGGCGTTAATTTCCAATTAGCATTGCCAGAAAATCAATAAAAAATAGCAGTGAATTCTCCACCAACGTGGAATTTTCACTGCTATTTTTATAACTTTATTTTGGTAAATTATTTTTTTAATAATTTCTTTATATCATCATAGTCAGTTGTAACATATAGCGTCGATTGATGATCATAAGTTACAAATCCTGGCTTTGCTCCGCTTGGTTTGTGTACATTTTTAATTTCAGTATAGTCTACAGGTATTTGACCTGATTGACTTGCTTTTGAATAATATCCTGCAATCATTGCCGCTTCATTTATCGTTGTTTCTGTAGGCTCTGTATCTTGTATAACAACATGTGAACCTGGAATATCTTTAGTATGGAACCAAAGTTGGTTCTTTCTTGCGATACGATGTGTAAGATAATCGTTTTGTTTATTATTTTTACCTAATAATATTGTTTGACCATCAGATGATTCAAACGTTGTTAAAGTAATTTTATTAGATTTTTTCTTTTTATTATTTTTACGTCTTTTTACAAATCCTTGTTCTTCTAACTCTTCTCTAATATCATCAATATCTTCAACAGAAATATGTTTAAGTTGTTGTTCCAATGACTCGAAATATAGAATGTTAGATTGAGTAAGTTTAATTTGTTTTTCTAATTCTATTTCACGCGTTTTTAAACGGTTATATTGTTTATAATAATATTGTGCATTCATAGAAGGTGATTTAGTTGGATCTAAAGGAATAGTAATAGGCTCGTTATTGTAATAATTAATTGTTTCTAACGATTCATCACC
The DNA here is from genome assembly GCF_022386395.1 of Mammaliicoccus sp. J-M40. Lineage (NCBI taxonomy): Bacteria > Bacillati > Bacillota > Bacilli > Caryophanales > Staphylococcaceae > Mammaliicoccus > Mammaliicoccus sp. J-M40. The sequence goes on along the minus strand of NZ_JAJNIQ010000011.1, from coordinate 56,047 downwards.
TTGTTTTATTTGATACATATTTGCTGTAATTAATTCACCATATAATTGTTGTATATCTTTAGTACTTGCTGCTTCTTGTTCGTTAATAAGTTTTTCTAACTTATGCTTATTCTTCTGTAAATGTTGGTCAACAATTTTAACTAAGTCTAATGCACGTTGTTTTACACGTTCTCGTTCTCCACGAGATTCATAAAAACGGTCTAAACATTCATGTAATGTGTTAAAACTTGTATAGTCTTGTCCATAAGAATGTAGAGGCATAAAATAGAAAACTTCTTTACCAGTTGAGTGGTTGTTATATATGACTGGCTTAGGTTCTTCCTTTACTTCGTTAATCACTTCATCGAATGCTTCTACAAGCGTACTTTGGTTCATGAACGGTCTTCTAGATACAATTTCTTTTGTGATAAGTGGACTAAATCCTTCGAATTGTTGAAGTAATTGTCTATCAATTTTACCAGAATTAAAATCAATATATTTATTAATATCGTCTACTTCAAAAGGATTCATTTTCTTAGTTGTAGGTGGATATTCATATTTAAAACCTGGCATAATCGTACGAGCAGTATTTGTATTTGGTGTATGATGTTTAAACCCATCTATAATTTTACGTTCACCATCTACTAAAATAATATTGCTATGTCTTCCCATTATTTCTAAAATGAGGGTACGTTTTCTTAAGTCACCAATTTCATCTCTCGAATGAATATCGATTTCAACTAATCTATCATTTCCAATTTGCGTTATCGCTTGTATGATACCACCATCGATATGTTTTCTTAAAACTCTTAAGAACATCGGTGGATCAAAAGGATTCTCTAGTTTTTCTTCAGTAAGATGAAATCTACTAAAATTAGCATGCGTAGATAATAATAGATGATTATTCTTTCTTTCACTACGAATTGTTAAAATAATAGTGTCGTTACTTGGTTCTGTTATTTTATGAATTCGCCCAGTTACGAGCGATTGTATATCTTCTACTATCTTTCTTGTAAATAAGCCATCAAAAGCCATTTGCATTCACACCTTTTTAAAAAGTCAATTTATTGTAACATGTAAGGGATTAAATGAGTATATTTCTGTTTAAAGTTTACAACCTCTCTAGCCATACAGAATTGAAGTATGGTAAGATATAAAAAACAAAATGATGATAAATCGTTAGTATTCATTAGGAAAGGTCGTTTGACATGAACATAGAAAAAGGGTTACTGATTGTTCTCTCAGGTCCGTCTGGTGTCGGAAAAGGAACAGTAAGAAAATCAATCTTTGATGATCCTAGTACCGATTTTAAATATTCTATCTCAATGACTACAAGGAATATGCGTCCAGGTGAAACTGATGGCGTAGATTATTTCTTTAAATCAAGAGAAGAATTTGAAGCTTTAATTGCCGATGATCAATTTATAGAGTATGCTGAATATGTAGGTAATTATTATGGTACACCTGTACAATATGTAAGGGATACAATGGATAACGGATATGATGTATTTTTAGAAATTGAAGTGGAAGGTGCTAAACAAGTTAGAAAGAAGTTTCCTGAAGCTTTATTTATATTCTTAGCTCCACCAAGTTTAGAGCATTTAAAAGAAAGACTTGTTGGTAGAGGCACAGAATCGAATGAAATTATTCAAAATCGTATTACTGAAGCCCGTAAAGAAGTAGAAATGATGAATCTTTACGATTATGTTGTCGTGAACGACGAAGTAGAATTAGCGAAAGCACGTATTCAATCAATTGTTGAAGCTGAACATTTGAAAAGAGAACGTGTAGAAGCTAGATATAGAAAAATGATATTGGAGGCAAAAAAATAATGTTATATCCAGCACAAAATGAACTTAAAGATAGTATTAACTCTAAATATTTAATCGTAACAACAGCTGCAAAGAGAGCACGTGAACTTCAAGAATATCCTGATAGTTTATTATTAGATGAGTATCGTTCTCTTAAAAATGTAGGACAAGCACTTGAAGAGATTGCAGCTCATAAAGTACAAGCTAAACTACAAGATTAATATCTCCATAATATCAGCAGGCTGGGACATTATTATGTCTCAGCCTTGTTTATTATATATACAGTAGCTGATTGGACTGGAAATGCGCTTATAACATACTTTTTTCAATTTAATATATAGATTGAATTCATGACAGTATAAATTAAAGAATGTATAATAAGTGTTAATAATAATTGTAATTTGGAGGCGTACACAAATGAAGAATATACTTCTAGCTGTTACTGGTGGCATAGCTGCCTATAAAGCGATTGATTTAACAAGTAAATTAACACAAAACGGATACGTAGTGAGAGTGATGTTAACTGAAAATGCCCAACAATTTGTTACTCCTCTAGCTTTCCAAGCAATCAGCCGTAATCATGTTTATACAGATACTTTTGACGAAAAAGATGTTAGTGAAATACAACATATTACTATAGCAGATTGGGCTGATGCTGTTATTGTTGCGCCTGCTACCGCAAATACTATTAGTAAGTTGGCAAATGGGTTAGCAGATAATATGGTCACATCTACATTACTAGCGACTACAGCGCCTGTATTTATCGCACCAGCGATGAATGTTCATATGTTGGAACATCCTTCTATAGTAGCGAACATGGCTAAATTAAGAGAGTATGGTTATAAATTTATTGCACCTGGAGAAGGATATTTAGCATGTGGTTATGTAGCCAAAGGAAGAATGGAAGAACCGATTACAATATTAACGATTATTGATGATTATTTTAAAGAAAATTTAAACCTTCAAACTTTTTCATTACAAGGCAAAAAAGTTTTGATAACTGCAGGTCCGACTATAGAAAAAGTTGACGCAGTAAGATACTTTACAAATCGCTCTAGTGGAAAGATGGGTTATGCACTGGCTGAAGCAGCAAGAGACCTAGGTGCCGAAGTTATATTAGTAAGTGGAGAAACTCAATTGTCTCAGCCTAAAGGTGTGGAATACGTCCAAATTACAAGTGCAGAAGATATGTTTCAAGCTGTGAAACAGTACAAAGATAATATGGATATGATTATTAAAGCTGCAGCTGTAGCTGACTATACTCCAGTTGAAACATCAGATAAGAAAATGAAAAAGCAAGATGGCGACCTTGAATTAGTCTTTAAACGAACGACAGATATTTTAAAATATTTAGGTGAACATAAACAAAATCAATATTTAGTTGGTTTTGCAGCGGAAACTGACAATGTAGAAAAATATGCTATGGGTAAATTAAAAAAGAAAAATGCAGATGTGATTATTTCTAATCATGTTGCAAATCAGGAAATTGGATTTAAATCTTCTGATAACGAAGTTGAAATGTTCTTTGCTAATGGAGATAGAGTACCATTTAAAAAAGAATCCAAACAAAAAATAGCATTTAAAATTTTAAACGAAATTACAAGTAGGTGGAATTCTTGATAGCTCATGTAGTAGTAGATATACCTTCTAAAAATGTAGATAAAACGTTCGATTACAAAATACCACAAGACATTGAAGAAATCGTTAAAGTTGGTGTGCGTGTAGAAGTGCCATTTGGTTCAAGAAAAATCCAAGGCTTTGTTATCGACATTAGTGAACATTTATCTAGTGATATAGATGCCTCTAAATTAAAATCAATAATAAGAGTTAAAGATTTTAAACCAGAACTTACATCTGAATTGATTAAGTTAAGTGAATGGATGGCGAATTTTCATTTAGTTAAACGTATATCCGCTCTAGAAATCATGTTGCCAAGCGCTGTGAAAGCAAAATACCAAAAAGTTTATCAAGTAAATGACCCAGAACCTTTACCGGCAGAATTGTTAAATACCTTCAATAAAGAAGGTATTTTAACTTTTGATCAAGCTCAGAAACTACAAATTGTTTCAGAGCTTGAACATTTTGTAGATAAAGAAATATTGTCTAAAGATACGATTGTAGGTCAACAATTAACGCGTAAATATGCAACATGTGTACGGATTATACCGACTGATAGATTAGATGAAATATTGGAAGCTATTAGTAAAAAGGAAAAACAATTAGATGTGTTAAATTATTTGATAGAGCATCGTCATGAGGATGTGTTGTTAAGAACATTAAAAGAAGAAGGATTTTCAAATTCTAGTATTCAAACACTTGTGAAAAATCAAGTATTGGAAAAATATGAAGCGATCGTTAATCGTGATCCGTATGAGAACAGAATATTCGAAAAAGAAAATAATAAAGAACTTACTGAAGCTCAGCAATCAGCTTTTGAAAATATAGATAAATCAGTTTCAAATGAAGAATCAAAGACATTTCTATTACACGGTGTCACAGGTTCAGGTAAAACTGAAGTGTATTTACAAACGATAGAAAACGTCCTTAATCGAGGTGAACAAGCAATAATGCTTGTTCCTGAAATTGCATTGACGCCACAAATGGTTAATAGATTCAAAGCGAGATTTGGTGATGAAGTTGCAGTTCTTCATTCAGGCTTATCAAAAGGCGAAAAGTATGATGAATGGCAAAAAATTAGAGATGGTAAGGCGAGCGTTTCAGTCGGTGCTAGATCAAGTGTCTTTGCACCATTTGAAAATTTAGGTCTTATTATAATTGACGAGGAACATGAATCGACATATAAACAAGAAGATTATCCAAGATATCATGCCCGTGAAATTGCCATATGGAGAAGTGAATATCATAATTGTCCTGTTGTGCTAGGCTCAGCAACGCCAAGTTTAGAAACATTTGCACGCGCAGAAAAAGGTGTTTATCATTATTTAGGATTACCAGACAGAGTGAATTTGCAAAAAATGCCTGAAATAGCGTTAGTGGATATGAGAGAAGAACTTCAAGCAGGGAACCGTTCAATGTTCTCTGAACCATTAACAAGAGCGATTCAAGATAGAATCAATAAAAATGAACAAATCGTATTGTTCTTAAACAGAAGAGGTCATTCGTCATTTGTATTATGTAGAGATTGTGGACATGTACCGCAATGTCCAAATTGTGATATTTCATTAACTTATCATAAAACAACAGATGATTTAAAATGTCATTATTGTGGATATAGTGAACCGATGCCACCGACTTGTCCAAGTTGTGGTAGTGAACATATTAGACAAATGGGTGTGGGTACACAAAAGGTTGAAGAACTTATATATGAAACATTCGATAATGCCAAAGTTATTCGAATGGACGTAGATACTACGTCTAAAAAAGGCGCCCATGAGCGACTGTTAAATGCATTTGGAAATCAAGAAGCAAATATATTATTAGGAACACAGATGATTGCTAAAGGATTAGACTTTGAAAATATAACATTAGTCGGAGTTCTAAATGCAGATACAATGTTGAACTTGCCTGATTTTAGATCAAGCGAAAAAACATTCCAGCTCTTAACACAAGTAGCAGGGCGTGCAGGAAGACATGAGAAGACTGGAGAAGTAATGATACAAACATATAATCCAGAACATTACGCTATTCTAGACGTAACTAAAAATGATTACTTATCTTTTTATGAAAAAGAAATGAAATTCAGACAAGTAGGAAGATATCCACCATATTACTTCCTTGTTAACTTGACCATTAGTCATTTCGATAAAAGAAAAGTATTAAAAGCATCGAAACATATACATGATATTTTAGTACAACATGTGACACCACAATCATTTGTGTTGGGTCCTTCACCAAGTCCGTTATCACGTATTAACAACCAACATAGATTCCAAATACTTATTAAATTTAAAAGCGAACCAGGGCTACTTACAGCACTGCAATACTTAGATGATTACTATCACGAACAATACATGAAAGATAAACTATCATTAGAGATTGATATAAATCCTCAAATGATGATGTAGAAGTTATATATAGCACCAATTAACCCCTCTAACTTTAAAATAAGCTAGAGGGGTTAAATCAATTATTTAGAACTTACTTCTTCTAATTCCTGCCAATCATAATCATGATTTAATATTTGTTCCCTTTCTTTTTCAGAAATTTTATCGTCAGGTTCTTCACCTTTTGGATAAAAATTTTCTTTTGATTTATTTACAAACTCTGGTCTATCTTGCGTCAATATATAAGCAGTTATGTCTGAAGCTTCTTGTTTGCTCAACGTTCCTTCTTCACCAAAAGGCATATTATGGTAAATGAAGTCATACATTTTTGAAAATCTACTCATACCTGCACCAGTATTAAATGAGTCTGGTCCCCATAACGATGGTCCTGTAAATGGGGCACTCGATGAACCATTGCCATGACAAGATAAACAATTATTTCTATCGAATGCCTCTTTTCCTTTATCTACATTAGGTTCAGGTATATTTTTTGCTTGTTCTATCTCTGGTGCTTCAGATTTTTTAATGTCTTCACTAATAAAATCTAAATAAGCTACCATTGCTTTCATTTCCTCACTATTTTCTTTGATAGGTTTCCCATTCATACTCCTAGCAAAACACCCATTAATTCGCTCTTTAAGTGAAACATCTCTACCTTCACGGTCTCTGTATTGTGGGTATTTTTTAGAGACACCCTCTAGAGAAAGAGCATTTCCATTTCCTCCTTGAGCATGACAACTCGTACAAGCTAATTTGTTTCCAACATGCTCAGGCATTTTAGAGTTGGTATAAATCATTAATTCTTCCCCTTTACGTAATAACTTTCCTTTTTCAGTGTCAAGGTCAGTCGTCCGAACTGATTTTACTGAACTTTCTTTTTCTGATTTTTTTTCGTCGTTAGAACATGCAGTAATTAAGATCAAAACAAATAAAATTAAAGTTCCAAATATAATTTTATTATATTTCATTTAACCCCCTCCTTAATTGTATGCAATTTTAGTATACAATACAGAGTGCAATAATTTAACTAAATTATATTTTTACATTTTGAAATAATTTTATTTAATTCCATTGTTTATTTCAATATATATTTGTTGAATAAAACAATAATGATATTTAGGTTATCCTAAAATATGTTTGACTAACATAATAAAAAAAGTTACGATTGTTTGAGAATGTGGGGTGTATAAAATTAGATTTAAAAATTATAATAAAATAAATAAAAATGTGGATAAAAGTATTTTATTTTGTTATTTAATATTGGGGATTATAGGAATTATATTTATTTACAGCGCAAGTATGGTTCCTGCACGAATGGGTTCATTAACAAATGGAAATATAATTAATAGTAATCATTTTATGGTCAGGCAATCTATATTTATATTTGTAGGTACTTTAATTGTTCTATTTATTGCTTATTTTGTGGACATTGATGCTTTAAAAGCGAAAGCATTTCAACAATTTATTATTATCGGTGTCATCATTTTACTTATTATTACCTTGATTTTAGGAAGTGAAATTAATGGTTCTAAAAATTGGCTTAATTTAGGTTTTTTCAGCATACAATCTTCAGAATTTCTAAAGTTAGCCTCTATCATATATCTTTCATACATAATCGATAAAAAAATGTCCCAAGCAAGGATATATAACATTAAAACTTTATTACCCCCATTGTTTATGCTAGGTTTTGGTTTAGTTTTAATCTTAGTTCAAGGTGATTTAGGCGGCACAATATTAAATATTGGTATTATATTGTTTATTTTAATGTATTCAGATATAAAAAATATTGTAAAAATTCAATTATTCAGTTCGATTTCACTGCCATTTGTAATCTATTTAATTTACACATTAATATTTGATACAAAAAATACATACAGATTGAATCGAATTAAAGTAATCATGGAACCATTTAAATATGAAAATGGTGAAGGTTATCAATTATCTAATTCTTTATTAGCAATTGGTAATGGCGGCGTTACTGGTCAAGGTATGGGGAACGGCATTATGAAATTAGGTTATTTACCTGAACCACACACAGATTTTATATTTTCAGTTTTAGCTGAAGAAGCAGGTTTAATAGGGGTTATCGCAGTTATAGCATTATATATGTATATAACATTTAAAGGGATTATATACGCTAATACGACTAAAAATAATTACTACAAAATAATTTGTATAGGTGTAGTTAGTTATTTATTTTTACAAGTATTCATTAATTTAGCTGGAATATCAGGAATAATACCTTTAACAGGTGTTACACTTCCTTTATTAAGTTATGGAGGTTCTTCTCTTTTAAGTATCAGTGTTGCTTTCGGGCTATTACTCGCTACTACTAAAAAGATAAATATGGAAAAAGATTTAGAAACTGATAAATAGGGAGCGAAAACATGAAATTAACAAGAAAAGGTAAAATTGTCATAGCATTGTTTATCATCTTGGTTATAGGATCAACAATAACGATTTATGTAAAATCAAGACTGAACCAATTCAATGTTAATGTTCAAGAAAAGATAGGCACTAAAGAAGAACAAAAAGAATCCGTAGATAAAATTAAAAATAAAAAACCTTTATCAATTGCAATTTTTGGTGTTGATACTGATGAAAAAAGAGACGAAGAAAATATAGGGCAAAGAACTGATTCGATGTTGATTGCATCAGTTAATCCTAAAGAAGAAACTACAAAGCTTTTAACATTACCTAGAGATACAAACGTTTATATTAATGATATAGAGAGAAACGAAAAAATAGCACATGCCTATGCATATGGAGGCGCTAAGACAGCAATAGATACAATCAAGAATAATTTTGACATACCAATAGATGGTTATATAACAATTGATATGGATGGGTTCGAAGAAATTATAGACATTATTGATGGTATAGAAGTTACAAGCAATGCTTCATTTTCTTTTAATGGGTCAACATTTAAAGAAGGAAAGAAAACCAATCTTAACGGCAAACAAGCACTTGATTATGTTAGAAGTAGGAAACAAGAGGGTGCTGGTGGAGATGAAGGTAGAACAGCGAGGCAAAGACAAGTTATTGAAGCTGTGTCACAAAAAGTGACGGAAAGTAAAAATGTTATAACATTAAATAAAATTCTAAAAGCAAGCGAAAAAAATGTTAAGTCGAATTATTCGGCAGGAGATTTTAAAAATTTATATGAAAGCTATAAAAAAGGTGCAAATCATATTGATAAATTGTCATTAGATGGAATGAATCAAATAGAAGATGATGGTATATGGTATTTTGAACCTGACGAGCAATCTAAGAAAACTATAATAGAAGAATATAAAACCAATTTACAAATAGATACATAATGGTATTTGTATAAAGTGTTTTTAAAATTTTAAAAAGGCAGTTATAGCTGTCTTTTTTATTTGTTTTAAGTTATAATTATACGATGAGTTTTTATAAAGGAGCGATAGATATGGCTGTAAAACCACTTGTTACTGCCCCCAATCCAATTTTAAATAGAGAAGTTAAAGATGTCGTAAATTTTGATGAATCAATAAAGCAATTAATTGCTGATTTAGAAGATACAATGTTTGACAATGATGGTGTTGGAATTGCCGCGCCACAAATTGGTGTTGATTTAAAAGTTGCGCTTGTTGATATGGAGCAAGATGGTATTTTGCAGCTTATAAACCCAACTATTTTAACACAATCTGAAAAAACTGAAACAGATGTAGAAGGTTGTCTCAGCGTTCCGGGTGTTTATGGTGAGGTTGAAAGAAGTGTCATGATTACTGTTAAGAGTAAAGATTTAAATGGTAATGATGTAGAATTAACTGCATATGATGATATTGCGAGAATTATTTTACACGAGATTGATCATTTATATGGTGAGTTGTTTACAGATAAAATGACGAGAGAAGTTAGTGAAGAAGAGTTAGAGGAGATGTATAAGGATGAGTAAAATTGTTTTTATGGGTACGCCTGATTTTTCTACAGGTGTGTTAGAGATGCTTATTCAAGAGTATGATGTAATTGCAGTTGTAACACAACCAGATCGTCCTGTTGGCAGAAAGAAGATACTAACACCACCGCCAGTTAAAAAGGTAGCATTAGAACATAATATACCTGTATATCAACCTGAAAAACTAAATAATTCTTCTGAATTAGAAGAAATCATTAACTTAAAACCTGATTTAATCGTGACAGCTGCATTTGGGCAATTATTACCTAAATCTTTGCTTGATGCGCCAAAACATAAAGCAATCAATGTGCATGCTTCATTGTTACCTAAATATAGAGGTGGCGCGCCAATTCATTATGCTGTAATGAATGGAGAGAAAAAAACAGGAATTACGATTATGTACATGGCAGAAAAATTAGATGCAGGAAATATTATTAGTCAAGACGAAGTTGAAATACTTGAAAATGACACAGTAGGAGAAGTTCACGATAAACTAGCAACACTTGGGACAGAATTGTTGAAGAAAACTTTACCTACTATTTTTAATGGTACTAATGATAGCATTGTTCAAGACGACAGTTTAGCTACATTTGCATCGAATATTTCTAGAGAAGACGAACGAATTGATTGGACTAAAGATGCTCAAACAATTCACAATCACATTCGTGGATTATCACCTTGGCCGGTTGCTTATACGACTATGGACGGTAAAAACTTAAAGCTGTGGCGTAGTGAAATCGTTGAGAATGTCAAAGGTGAACCAGGTGAAATCATTGAAACGACTAAAGATGCAATTATTGTTGCGACTGGTTCCGAAGATGGCGTTGCTTTAACTGAAATACAATTAGCAGGTAAAAAACGTGTAAAGACACGTGATTATATAAGCGGATTACAATCCAAAATTGATGGGACAAAATTAATATGATGAATAATAATGTAAGATATGTTGCTTTAACGATATTAGACGACGTACTAACAGGTGAAGCATACAGTAATCTACAGCTTAATGAAGCAATTAAAAATGAAGCTGTATCAAAAAAAGATATAGGCTTATTAACTGAGCTTGTATATGGAACAATACAAAGAAAAATCACTTTGGAATATTTAATAGAGCCTTTTATACAAACTAAATTAAAAGGTTGGATGAAACGTTTATTAATCATGAGCGCGTATCAATATGTTTATTTAGATAAAGTGCCAGATCATGCAATTATTAACGAAGCCGTAAACATAGCAAAAAATCGTGGTGACCTGCATAATAGTAAAGCTATAAACGCTATACTTAGAAGTTTCATGGCAGCACCTTTGAGAACATTTGATGAAATTAAACATGATGACAAAAGGTTATCAGTTGAAGCTAGTGTGCCTCTATGGTTAACAAAACATTGGATTACTCATTTTGGTTACGAAAAAACAAAAGAAATGTGTTTATTAAGTTTAACGCCTCCTGATACAACGGTAAGAGTGAATACGACAAGAATTACAGTTTCAGAAGCTATTGAAAGATTGGAAAGTAACGGTTATACTGTCGAATTAGATAAAGATATTGAACGTTGTTTGCACATTAAAGGTGAACCAATAGTGAACGATCGATTATTTAAAGACGGACTTCTTTCAGTTCAAGATAAAAGTTCAATGTTCGTAGCTGAAATAATGAATGTTAAAGAAGGTAGTACTGTATTAGATGCTTGTAGTGCACCTGGAGGAAAAACGTGTCATATAGCTGAAATGCTTAACCAAACTGGTCAAGTTGATGCTTATGATATTCATCCACATAAAATCGATTTGATTGATTTTAATGTTAAAAAGTTAAGACTTAAAAATGTAAATACTGATGTTCATGACGCTACGCAACCATTTAATCAAACTTATGATTATATTTTAGTTGATGCGCCATGTAGTGGGTTTGGGGTAATGAGAAGAAAACCTGAAATCAAATATGAAAAAACATCAAAAGATGTAGAAGCATTATGGCATTTACAATTGGAAATTTTAGAAAATGCAAGTAAATCTTTAGCACCTGGTGGAGAACTTGTTTATTCAACATGTACGATTGAACAAATGGAAAATGAAAACGTTGTTTATTCGTTTTTAAAAGCTAATAAAGACTTTGAATTCTCGACTTTTATAGACCCAAGAACCAATCAAGAAACGAAAACGTTACAATTACTCCCTCAAGATTATAATTCTGATGGATTCTTTATTACTAAAGTGAAAAGAAAGGAAAGATAATATGCCCGCGATACAGAAAAAGCGTAATAAATTTATGCCTAACTTTGAAAGACCTTCAATATATTCTTTACAGTTGGGAGAATTGGAAGATTGGTTAGTAGAACAATCAGAACCAAAATTTAGAGCAAAACAAATTTTTGATTGGCTGTATGTAAAAAGAATAAATTCTTTTAGCGAAATGACAAATTTATCAAAAGAATTAAGAGAAAAATTAGCTCAATCATTTGAAATCACTACATTAGAAGTAGCAGTTAAACAAGAAAGTAAAGATGGCACGATAAAATTTTTATTTGAACTTCAAGATGGGTACACAATTGAAACAGTTTTAATGAGACATGAGTATGGTAATTCCGTTTGTGTAACGACTCAAGTAGGTTGTCGTATCGGTTGTACATTCTGTGCATCATCTATAGGTGGATTAAAACGTAACTTAGAAGCGGGAGAAATTGTATCTCAAGTTCTAACAGTACAAAAAGCACTTGATGAAACTGATGAGAGAGTAAGCCAAGTTGTTATTATGGGTATTGGTGAACCATTTGAGAACTATGATGAAATGATGGGCTTCTTAAAAATTATTAACCATGACAAAGGTTTAAATATTGGTGCGCGTCACATTACAGTTTCAACTTCAGGTATCATTCCAAAAATTTACGATTTCGCAAATGAATCATTACAAATTAACTTTGCTTTAAGTTTACATGCTGCTGATAATGAAACACGTTCAAGATTAATGCCAATTAACAGAGCATATGATTTAGATAAATTAATGGAAGCTATTGAATATTACGTAGAAAAAACTAATCGTCGTATAACATTTGAATATGGTTTATTTGGAGGCGTGAATGACCAAGTTCATCATGCGAGACAACTAGCAGAAATGATTAAACATTTAAATTGCCATGTGAATTTAATTCCAGTAAATCATGTACCAGAGCGCGACTATGTTAAAACAACAAAAGAAGATATCTTTAAATTCGAAAATGAATTAAAAAGAAGAGGTATCAATGCTACAATTAGACGTAACCAAGGTGCAGACATTGATGCTGCATGCGGACAATTAAGAGCAAAAGAGCGAAAAGAAGAAACGAGGTAACAAATCATGGAAGCACGTTTTTTTACAGATGTCGGTCAATTTCGGGAACAAAATGAAGATGCAGGTGGAATCTATGTAAACCAGACTGGTCAAGAATTACTTGTAATTTGTGATGGAATGGGAGGCCACGCTGCAGGAGAAGTTGCAAGTCAATTTGTGAATGATTCACTTAAAGAAAGATTCGAAAATGAAAATTATATTGAATTTGAACAAGCTGAAGCATGGTTGAAATCGAACTTATCAGAAATCAATAGACATTTATATAACGAATCGATGAGCCACGATGCATATAGAGGCATGGGAACTACATGTGTTTGTGTATTAATTTACGAAAAAGATGTCGTAGTGGCAAATATTGGTGATTCACGTGCTTACTTGATTAATAATCGAGAAATGATGCAATTAACAGATGATCATACATTTGTTAATCATCTTGTTTCGATTGGAGAAATAACAAAAGAAGAAGCATTTACTCATCCACAAAAAAATATTATTACTAAAGTTATGGGTACAGATAAACGTGTTATCGCCGATGTATTTTATTTTAATACTAAATTCTACGATTATTTATTATTAAATTCAGACGGTTTAACAGATTATTTACATGAAAATGATGTTCAAGAAATTATCATGTCTCATGAAGGAACAGTTGATGAAATAGGTAAAGATTTGATAGACGCTACCATTAACGCCGAAGGGAAAGATAATATTTCACTTATATTATGTCCATTCGAAGGTGGAAAAATATGATAGGTCGCATAATCGCCGGTCGCTATGAGTTTGTGAAGTATTTAGGTGGCGGTGGTATGAGCAATGTTTATTTAGCAAAAGATAATATATTAGATCGTAAAGTTGCAGTAAAGGTTATCAATATACCGCCTTATGAAAAAGAAAAAACTGTCGAACGTTTCGAAAGAGAAGTTCAAAACACAACAATCTTAAGCCACAATAATATTGTGAACGTCTTAGATGTTGAAGAAGATGATAATTGTTACTATTTAGTAATGGAATATATAGAAGGACCAACTTTGAAAGAATATTTAATTAAAGAAGGTCGATTATCTGCTGAAGAAGCGATTGAAATGACGCTTCAAATATTAAAGGGTATTGCTCATGCACATCATCACCGAATTATCCATCGCGATATAAAACCACAAAATATTTTAATGACTCAACATGGCACTTTAAAAATATTAGATTTTGGAATTGCTAGAGCTTTAAGTGAAACAGCATTAACTGAAACCAACCATGTAATGGGATCGGTACAATATTTGTCTCCTGAACAAGCTAAAGGTCAATCTACAGATGAATCTTCAGATATATACTCAATCGGTATTGTACTTTATGAATTACTAACTGGTCATCCACCTTTTAGTGGAGAAACGCCAGTTAGTGTGGCAATTAAACATATTCAAGAAGAAATACCATCTGTGAAAGAAGAACGACCATCTATCCCACAAAGCGTTGAAAATGTAATAATGAAAGCAACTCAAAAGGAAAAAGCTTTAAGATATCGAGATACAGACGAAATGTATTTTGATTTACAGACAGCTTTGGATGATGAAAGAAAAGATGAAACGCCAAGATATAATACAAATTCTGAGACAAAGACGATACCAGTTGTTAAATCAGAAAGTTCCAATGAACATACAAAAGCTGTACCTGTTGCTTCGGCGTCTAACAGTCAGACTAATTCAGCTCAAAACAATGAAAGTAGTAAACCAAAACGTAAAAAGAGCAAATGGTTGATTATATTTGTTCCGATTTTATTAGTGTTCATGCTTTTAGGCGCTATTGGTTTTGCTTTGACTGCTCCTAAGTATGAAGATGTACCAAATTTACTTGGTAAATCTAGAGGTGAAGCAATGGCGCTAATAGATGAAAAAGGTCTGAGAAAAGGCAAAATTACAGAAGATTTCAGTAATAATTTCAAAGAAGGCGAAGTAATGAAAGTTTCGCCAAAAGTAGGAACAAGAGTTAAAGAAATGACTAAAGTTGATTTAGTGATTTCTAAAGGTATAGAAACTTTTACAGTCGAAGACTATATTGGGAAATCCAGTGAAGAAATTAAAGAAAAACTAGAGAAAAGCGGTTTTGATTCTGTAAGAATAAAAGAGGAATATGATAGTGCTACTGAAGGGTCTATAATTAATCAAAGTATTGAGCCAGGCAGTAAAGTTGTGCCTAAAGATACCACGATTATTTTAACTAAATCTATTGGTGTTGAACAAGCTTTTGTAAAAGATTATACAGGTGAAAATATAGATACTGCTAAATCTGAATTAGAGGATTTAGGATTTAAAGTAGAAACTAAAGAAGTAGATTCTAAAAAGTCAAAAGACACTATCGTTAAACAGTCATATAAAAATGTACAATTACCTGTAGATTCAACAATATACTTTAATATATCTAATGGTAAAAAAGAAAAATCGGATTCAGATGAAGAAAATTCAAAAGATGAAGACAAAGATGATGAAGATAGTTTAAGTGATAAAACGTATAATCAAACAGTTTATATACCTTTTACAGGTTCTGATAGTAAAAAAGGTCAAAAAGTAGAAATATTTATTAAAGATAAATCACATAAAATAAAAGATGCTACTGAAACTTTCACTATTAAAAAAGATACAACCAAAACTTTAAATTTCGTAATACCTGAAGATGAATCAGCAGAGTATCGTGTTGTAGTAGACGGCAAAGAAATAGAAAGTAACGAGATTGATTATGATGATTTCTAAAACATTTAAATTTTAAAATGTCCAAGACAATTATAAGTAGTAAAAGTTCTGTTATTAAGGATTTTTACTACTTTTTTATTAGGGGAATTAACGAATTTAAAAAATAATTGATTTCAGCAGTTGTTATTAGTAAAATTTAGAAAACGGTTATGAGGTGAATGAAATGTTGCCATATGTATCAATATTTGAATATATTCATAAACAAGTTGAACATAATATAAATACACAAGAATCTATACTTGAAGTATACAAAGAGTATGAAAATATAGTGAACTCACCTCAACTAACAGATAAAGTGTTTATCGAAGTGATTAATAATTATTTCTATGATGCAAACATAAAGTATAGTAGCTTAACAGCCTTAAAAGAACAAAAGCAACAAGTTGGATTTAAAGTAAGAGCTACTAAAGATGCTTTAATTGTCACTGAAGTAACGGATGACCTGAGATTTGTAGTAGGTGATGAAATTACAGCACTTTCTGGAGATGGAATTGAATATTGTCGAAAAAGATATCATCGTATTTTAGGTGAGGAACCTTATCATCGTGAAGATTGGCATCATATTTTAACATTGCAAAATGATGTTGATATAAATAGAAGTCATCAATCTTACCATTTCGAATTAAAAAAGTATATATTCAAAGAAGAGGCACAAATTCGAATTTATGAAAGAGATGAAATTCCAATTGTAAATATTAAAGGTAATATTTCATTTGAACAAACAATTGATGCATTATATCAATTATCAAAAATTAAAAGTTCTCGAATCATATTTGACGTAAGAAATGCGAATTTCGACAGATTAAGCATCGCTGAATTTTTAATACCATATTTTTATGAGGTTGGCTTACGCTCGCAAGTTGGAACTAATGAAGCGCAAGTTGAAACTACAATTGAAAAACATACAAATTTATTTATAAGAAAACTTGAAAAGCTGTATAAAGAGTCTGAAGAAATGAATGAACAAGCTTTTTATCAAAATATTATCGATCAAACAGAAGGAAATTGGCAATATTTTGATGATAATCAAATTGAATTCACAGGACTAAGTCGCTTCGAAGATATAACAATTATAATAGACAAAGATACAGAGACGGCTGCAGAATGGTTTGTTCAAAAAGTTCAAAATTCAAACATAGTTAACGTAATTGGTAGACCTACAAAAGGTGATTTATCATATATGGATTTGGTTGAGGAGAAGATAGACCAACGTTTTCTATTAAGCTATCCTGTTTATAATCTAAAAAGAAAAAATTATGATTCAATGGTCTATCCAAATGAGCTCATTGAATGGTCAAAAAGACACGCATTATATGATTACGATATTAAATTTGCTATTAATAATAGATGTTAATTGATTATTTCGTCAGAAAATGAAATAATATGAAAGTATATGAAATTTACAATAATTTAGGGGGCAATCATATTTATGGGTAAGAATATACCAAGAGAACGAGGTCTTGATAATACTATTACAGTATTAAAAGAAGCATACGAATATGTACCAAATAGACTTGAAAAACATGACACAAATATTTTTGAATTAAGAGCATTAGGTGGACGTAGAACTGTCGTAATAAGTGGTAAAGAAGCTGCTGAATTATTCTATAATAATGATTTAATTGAAAGACAAGGAACACTACCTAAACGTATTGTAAATACTTTGTTTGGTAAAGGTGCTATACATACTACTGGCGGCAAAAAACATATTGATCGTAAAGCACTATTTATGTCTTTAATGACTGAAGAGAACTTAGAGTATTTAAGAGAACTAACACGTAATCATTGGTTCATGAATACTGAGCGTATGGAAAGAATGGACGAAGTGAATGTTTATAAAGAATCGATCTTAATGCTAACAAAAATTGGCTTTAGATGGGCTGGTATTATTGCTTCTCCTGAAGAAATCGAACAATGTGCAGCAGATATGGATACAATGATTGATTCATTTAAAAATATCGGCACAGTATTTAAAGGATATAGAGAAGCTAAACAAGCAAGAGATCGTGTAGAGACTTTCCTTGAAAATCAAATTATTGCTGTTCGTGAAGGTAAAATAAACCCACCACAAGGTACAGCATTATACGAATTTAGTCATTGGGAAGATTTCGAAGGTAACTTAATGGATTCTAGATTATGTTCTATTGATTTAATGAACGTTGTTCGTCCATTAGTTGCGATTAACCGTTTTGTAAGCTTTGGTGTAAAAGCTTTCCATGATTATCCTGGTGAAGCAGAACGCGTCTTTAATAATGAAGATGACTACGCTTATAAATTTATCCAAGAAGTTAGAAGATTCTATCCATTCGTACCTTATTTACCAGGTAAAGCTGCGGTAGATATTGATTTTGAAGGTTATACAATCGAAAAAGATACTTTCTTAGTATTAGATATTTACGGTACATTACACAGAGATGGTCTATGGGAAAATCCTGAAAGATTCTATCCTAATCGCTTTAACGATTGGGACGGTAGTCCATTCGACTTAATTCCGCAAGGTGGCGGAGATTATTACACAAATCACCGTTGTGCTGGTGAATGGATGACAATAATTATAATGGAAGAAACAATGAAATATTTCGCTCAAAATATTTCTTACGATGTTAAAAAAGATCAAGATACGTCTGTTAATTTAAATAAATTACCTGGTCGTGTTGTTGACGGAATGATTATCACAAATGTTAACGCACTAGTTAACCGAAACGTATAAAATGAAAGTGATTTTATAAATGATAATGTATATGAGGCTGAGACATTTATTTTATGTCCTAGCCTCATATTTTTTCATAAATTAAATAGAAAAATAAGGTATTATGAGAAATTTTTATTCAATTTTTGGTATGATAGGAAGTAAGAGGTGATAGCTTGGTTAACTGTTTAGTTGTAGATGATGATCGATTTATTTTGAATGATTTAAAAAGAGAAATAGAGCGTGAAAATATACATGTTATTACGAGTTTAAATGGAGAAGAAGCTTTAGATGTTGTAGAGCATCAACATATAGATATTGCTGTTGTCGATATTATGATGCCAGGTATTGATGGGTTTGAACTTTGTAAAATGCTAAAAGACAGCTTTGATGTACCAGTCATTATGTTAACTGCTCGGGATGAACTTAGTGATAAAGAAAATGCATTTTTAGCTGGTACGGACGATTACGTTACTAAACCATTTGAAATGAAAGAATTAATTTTTAGAATTAAAGCTGTTCTTAGAAGGTTTCAAATTAATACTTCTAACGAATTGAAAATAGGCAATACTACAGTTAATTCTATCGATATGGAAATAACCATTAATCAAAAATCAATGCTACTACCCAAAAAGGAATTTACACTATTAGATTATTTAATGAGGAACAAAGATAAAGTGTTACAAAGAGAACGCATTATAGAAGTTGTTTGGGGATTAGATTTCGAAGGTGATGAAAGAACGTTAGATGTTCATGTCAAACGTTTAAGAAAAAGACTTGAAAAATTAAATAGCGACGTGCTTATTAAAACTGTAAGAGGTGTTGGTTATAAGGTGGTGCTAGAAGGTGAAGTTTAAATCATTAGCTCAGCGTATCACCATTTATACGATTGTAGTAATGATAATAAGTTCTGTTCTAGGATTCGTTTTAACCAATATTTATTATCATATAGATTTGAAAAATAAAAACGACCAAAAAGTCATGCAAACATTAAAAAAAGTACAAAAGTATATTGATGATGATGAAGGTGTATCTTTGGATACATATTTAAATCACGTTAGTGATTTGCATTATCAAGCCATTCTATATGATGAAAAACAAAAAGCTACTTACTATGGTGATTCATTTAGGAAATTTAATTTAGCCAAAGGTGAAGTTACGAAAGTTTTAGATGGTAAAGATTATCATGGAATAAAACAAAGACCATTTAATATTTTTATAACAGGCTTCTTTGACAATGAAACGAGAAATACAGTAGGTCTTAAAATCAATCATAATGGAGAACATTATGCCTTATTCATGAGACCAAGCGTAGGGACGATGTTAGGTGAATTTAGAGTATTCTTAGCGATATTACTTGTTTTATTAATTATAATTTCACTCATACTAGTTATGTTCTCTAGCTATTCGTTAACAACGCCAATTAGAAGGTTGATGCGAACAACTAAAGCTATAGGTAAGGGTAATTTTGATGTTGATATTAAAGTAACTCGTGATGATGAAATTGGGGTACTTCAACAAAGGTTTATAAGGATGAGAGATGAATTAAAACAACTAGATACAATGCGTCAATCTTTCGTTCAAAATGTATCCCATGAAATTAAATCACCATTACAATCAATTTTAAGCTTACTAAGAGAACTTGAACATGAAGAAAACGCAGATAAGAGAACTCAAATTATTGAAGATATTTATAGCAGAGCTTATAGATTGAGTAATTTGACGAAGCAACTGTTATTGTTATCTGAATTAGATAACAATGAACATTTAACTTTTGATGATGATATAGAGCTAGATAAGTTATTAAAAGACATAGTGAGAAATTTAAATTATTTTATTGATGAAAAAGATATGTCAGTTATGTTTGATTTAGAAGAAATAAATATTAAAGGGAACTCTAAGTTGCTATATCAAGCATTTTATAATATTTTAAACAATGCTATTAAATATTCACCAGAATTTAGTATGATTCAAATTAAATTATTTTATGATGAAAACAAAACGTATGTTTCTATCATCGATGAAGGTTTCGGCATGTCACCAGAACAACTATCACAAATAAAAGATAGATTTTATAAAGGTGATCAATCACATAATATCCATGCAGACAGCAATGGTTTGGGATTATCTATAGTAGAATCAATTATTCAATATCATGATGCAGATATCGATATAAAAAGTGAGATTGATGAAGGAACTGAAGTCGTGGTATCGTTTAAGAAACCATAAACTTATAGTTAGCTATAATAAAAAAATAGGTAGGTGTTAAATTGAAAACAGGTCGTATAATAAAATCGATTAGCGGCGATTATTCGGTTCAAACTGAAGATGGAGTTTATATAACAAAAGCTAGAGGTTTATTTCGTAAAAAGAAAACATCACCAACAGTTGGGGATATTGTTGATTTTCAAGTAGAGAATGAAACCGGTGGCTATATTCAACATATTCATGAAAGAGAGAATATATTACTAAGACCTCCTGTGTCGAACATTAATAAAGTAATTGTAGTGATGAGCGCAGTAGAACCAGAACTGAGTCAACAGCTTTTGGACCGTTTTTTAGTCGTAGTTCATTCATATAATATTTCACCAGTCATATGTGTCACAAAAAAAGACTTGGCTACTGATGAACAAAGCGCACAGATTAAACAGTTGTTAAATGAATATAAAATGATTGGCTATGAAACAATTTTTGTCGGTAATGACGATGATTTGTCATTAACAATCAAACCGCTCATAAAAGGTATTATCGTCTTAAGTGGTCAGTCAGGTGTAGGAAAGTCATCTATGATGAATCGATTATTTGAAGACTTAAATATTGAAACAAACAAGATTTCTAAAGCATTAAATAGAGGAAAACATACTACTAGACATGTCGAACTTTTTGAAATGGAAGATGGATTTTTGGCTGATACTCCAGGGTTTAGTGCATTGGATTTTTCTCATATTGAAAAAGAAGATTTAACAAATTATTTTCCTGAATTTGAAGAAGTAAAATCAGAATGTAAATTTAGAAATTGTACACATATTAACGAACCAAAGTGCGCAGTTAAAACTTTAATCGAAGAAAGAGAATTTTATAAAACGAGATATAATCATTATGTAGCGTTATTCGAAGAAATACAAAATAGAAAGGTAAGATATTAATGGTCAAAATAGCACCGTCACTATTAGCATGTGATTTTTCAATTTTAAAAGAAGAAGTAGATAAAGTTCGTGAAAGTGGAGCAGATATATTACATTTTGACGTGATGGATGGACAATTTGTTCCTAACATTTCAATAGGGTTACCAATACTAGAATCATTAAGAAAAATAACTGATATGACGATTGATACACACTTAATGATTGAAGATCCAGAACAAATGATTGATTTATTCTGTGAAGCTGGTAGTGACATGGTTTCAGTTCATTATGAAGCAACACCGCATATCCATAGAGCTATACAACAAATAAAGTCACATGATAAATTAGCTGGAGTCGTTATCAACCCAGGAACGCCTGTGCAGTTAATAGCTCAAATATTACAAGATGTTGATTTTGTATTAATCATGACAGTTAATCCTGGGTTTGGTGGCCAATCATTCATAGAAACAACTTTAGATAAAATAGAATGGTTAAATGAGTACAGACAAGAACACGGTTTAAACTTTGAAATAGAGGTCGATGGTGGTATCAACGAAACCACAAGTGCTCAATGCATAGACAAGGGCGCTGATATATTAGTAGCAGGATCTTATTATTTTAAACATGATGATTATAAGCAACCTGTACTTAAATTAAAGGGTGATTAACTTTGAAAGTAAAATTATTATGTAGCGTAAGAAATATTCCATCTAATCTATTTGATGATAAAAATGTAGACTGGATCGGTGTAGATAGAGGCACTTTAGAGTTGGTTAACAATCAAACCAAGCCTGTATCAGCAGTTGGGGATTTTGATTCTGTTAATGAACAAGAGTTAGAACAAATAAGGAAAGCTATAGATGTTTACCCCGTCAAGAAAGAAAAAGATGATACAGATTTAGCGTTAGCAGTAAATTTAGCGGTTGATATGGGATATACTGAAATAGAAATTTATGGCGCAACAGGTGGCAGATTAGATCACTATATGGGCGCGGTTCAAATTTTAACAAAACCAGAATTTTTAAAGCAAGATTTTAAAATTTCACTTATTGATCAACAAAATCATATAAGTGTTTTAAAACCTGGGAAACACGAAATATTTAGAGTAGAAGATATGACTTATGTATCATTTGTACCTTTAAATACAGGTATTAGAATTAAATTGGATGAATTGAAATATGAATTGCCGTTTACAACACTAGATCAAGGTTCTACGTTAACCATTAGCAATGAGTTTAAAGAGGGATTGGAACGAGGTTTCGTACAAGTTGAGTTAGGAAATGTATTAATTATTCAAAGTAAAGACATATAAAAAAAGAGAACCTTCCACACAAAGGTTCTCTTTACTATATGTGACTTATATTCATTAAACGCGTGTAACTTTACCTGATTTAAGAGCACGAGCAGAAACCCATACACGTTTAGGTTTACCGTCAACTAAAATTCTAACTTTTTGTAAGTTAGCGTTCCAACGACGTTTGTTAGCATTTAATGCGTGAGAACGATGGTTACCCGTTCTAGCTTTACGACCTGTTACGAAACATTCTTTAGCCATAAATATCCTCCTTTAATGAAATATAAATACACATTTATTTACGTTTACACACTTTAATAATATAACACGCGTATTATGCCATTTCAATATCTAATTTACAAAAATAAGAAAAAATATCAACAAATTTCGCTAAAAGTATTTTAAAGTTGAGTTTATTTGTTATAATTATATCTTGTGAAAACGTTGCTTACGTAAAAACAATAAAATGATGAATTCTTGCGATTTGAATGTTATTTTAAGTATAATTAAAAAGAACATAAATAATGAAGATAAATACGTATATATTCTAGATTATTAGGAGGGACGAAATCATGACTTTAGAAATTACAAATGAGTATGGCAGTATCGATATATCAAATGATGTTATTGCAACATTAGCAGGCGGAGCTGCTGTAGAATGTTATGGTATTGTTGGAATGGCAAGTAAGCATCAAGTAAGAGATGGAATTGCTGAGATTTTAGGGCGAGATAATTACTCTAAAGGCGTTATCGTATCTCAAAATGAAGGTGTGCTTGACGTTGATATGTATATAATTGTGAGTTATGGAACTAAAATTTCAGAAATAGCAAACAATGTTCAATCTGCTGTTAAATATACTTTGGAGCAATCATTAAAATTAAAAGTCAACGCAGTAAACATATATATCCAAGGTGTTCGTGTGATTAATGATGATGAGGAAGCATAGGGAGGCAATTAGAGTATGAAAAAGATTGACGGCAAATTGTTTGCTGATATGATCGTTCAAGGATCAGATAGTTTATCAAACAATGCAGATTTTGTAGATTCTTTAAACGTATTTCCAGTTCCAGATGGTGATACAGGTACAAACATGAATTTATCTATGTCATCGGGCGCAGGTGAAGTGAAAACCCAAAACAGCGCACATATAGGAGAAGTAGGAAAAGTTTTCTCTAAAGGTTTATTGATGGGAGCGCGAGGAAACTCAGGCGTAATATTATCCCAGTTATTTAGAGGTTTTTCTAAATCAATTGAAAATGAAAATGAAATAGATGCTATACAATTTGCTAAAGCGTTCCAAGCAGGTGTTAATACAGCGTATAAAGCTGTTATGAAACCTGTTGAGGGTACAATACTAACAGTAGCAAGAGAAGCTGGTGAGGCTGCTGTAAAATCGGCTGAGACAACAGACGATATTATTACTGTAATGGAAGCGGTTATTGAATCAGGTCAAGTAGCACTAGATAATACACCAAACCAACTACCTGTACTTAAAGAAGTAGGTGTTGTCGATAGTGGTGGACAAGGTTTGATGTTTGTTTATGAAGGATTCCTTGCTACTTTAAAAGGAGAAAAAATAGCTCCAAACAGAGAAAAAGTAGATACTGACGAATTTATAAATGATGATCATGATTTTGGCGGCATTATCGATACAGAAGATATTGTTTATGGTTACTGCACAGAAATTATGGTGCGATTCGATAAAGATAAAAAACCATTTGATGAAGAACAATTTAGACAAGATATGAGTGAATTTGGTGATTCATTATTAGTTATTTCTGATGATGAAATTGTTAAAGTCCATGTACACTCAGAAACGCCTGGTGAAGTGTTAACTTACGGTAGCCAATATGGTGAACTTATTAAAATGAAAATTGAAAACATGCGCGAACAACACAGAGAAGTGTTAAGAAAAAGTGCAGATAAAAAAATAAAACAAGAAAAACAAGAAGAAATTGACACTGCAGTGATTACAATTTCAATGGGTGACGGTATCACTAAATTATTTAAATCGCTTGGTGCAACTCATGTAATTAGCGGTGGACAAACTATGAATCCATCGACTGAAGACATTGTAAAAGTAGTAAAAGAATCTGGTTGTAAGAAAGCAATTATTCTACCAAATAATAAAAATATCATTATGGCAGCTGAACAAGTTGAACAATTAGTTGATATTCCAGTAGCTGTCGTTACATCTAAGACTGTATCACAAGGTTTATCAGCAATGTTAAACTTCAATTTAGAGCAGTCTATAGAAGAAAACAAAGCACAAATGGAAGATGCAATGCAATTCGTTAAATCTGGATCTGTTACTTATGCGGTAAGAGATACGAATATTGATGGTATCACAATTAAAAAAGGCGAATTCATGGGAATTAATGAAGGTAAAATTAAAGTAAGTGATTCTGATCATGTAGCCGTTAGTCAAAAGTTAATTGATGATATGCTAGATGAAGATAGTGAGATTTTAACAATCATTAAAGGTGAAGATGCAACTGACGAAGAAGTGAGTAAACTAGAAAGTTATGTTGAAGAACACTATGAAGATGTTGAAATTGAAGTACATCAAGGTGATCAACCTATTTATTCATTCTTATTCTCAGTTGAATAATTAAAAGCAATGAAGAACAACAATGTTAATAATTTGACGTTGTTGTTTTTTCTGTTTTAAAACGCTTACAAAATTTAGTAAAGTTGTTATAATGGTATGGTGAAATCAAAAGAGAAATGAGTGATAATTGATGAAATATACAAGTGTCTTTGACATTATAGGTCCTGTTATGGTTGGACCATCATCATCTCATACTGCTGGGGCAGTTAGAATCGGCTTAATAGCTAGAGGGCTTTTTAATGGGAAACCGAAGCATGTAGATATATATTTATATGGTTCTTTTATGGAAACTTATAAAGGACATGGAACAGATGTCGCACTTGTGGGTGGTCTTTTAGGATACGATACAGACGATGATAGAATTAAAACAAGTCTAAAAGATGCAGAACAACAAGGTATTGAGGTTAATTTTATAGAGATGTTCGAAGAAAGATCACATCCTAACACTGCGATTATTAGTATGCGTAATGAAGAATTAGAAATTTCAGTAGAAGGTATTTCTATAGGTGGCGGTAAAGTTGAAATTGTTGCCATAAATGGATTTAAGATAGCAATCAGTGGTAATTATCCAGCGTTACTTGTCTTTCATAAAGATACTTTTGGGACAATTGGGAAAGTTACAAATGTCTTTGGTGAATATCGAATTAATGTTGGTAGTATGCAAGTAGCTCGTAAAGAAAAAGGTGAACTCGCTTTAATGACTTGTGAATTGGACGATGATATACCACAAGAAGTATTAAACAAAATACAAGAAATTGACGGCGTACAAACTGTGTCATTAATGGGGTAAGTTAAAAAGGAGGGTTATAATGTTTCAAAGTGTAAAAGAACTTATAGAAATATGTGAAAAAGAAAATAAAAAAATATACGAAGTTATGATCGAACAAGAAATAAGCGTAACAAAGCTCTCCAAAGAAGAAGTGTATAAAAATATGGAACGCAACCTTGATACAATGGAGAAAGCTATAGAGCGTGGTATTAATGGTGTAACTTCCACTACAGGATTAACTGGTATGGATGCTGTATTATTACAAGATTATTTAGAAAGCGGTAAATCACTTTCTGGAGACTTAATGATAGATGCTGTAAGTAAAGCAGTCGCGACTAATGAAGTAAATGCAGCGATGGGTAAAATATGTGCAACGCCAACAGCAGGGTCTGCTGGTGTAGCGCCCGGCGTATTGTTTGCATTAAAAAAACGCCTGAATCCATCAAGAGAAGATATGATTCATTTTCTATTCACAACAGGAGCATTTGGTTTTGTTGTTGCTAATAATGCTTCAATTTCTGGTGCTGCAGGCGGTTGTCAAGCTGAAGTTGGATCTGCAGCAGCAATGAGTGCAGCAGCTACAGTTGAAATGGCTGGAGGTACACCACAACAGTCTGCTGAAGCATTTGCGATCAGCCTGAAAAACATGCTTGGATTAGTATGTGATCCAGTAGCCGGTCTTGTAGAAGTACCATGTGTTAAACGTAATGCTGCTGGCGCTTCAAATGCTATTATTTCAGCTGATATGGCATTAGCAGGTGTAACGTCACGAATACCTACAGATGAAGTAATCGAAGCTATGTACAAAATAGGGCAAACAATGCCTTCAGCGCTTCGAGAAACAGGTAGAGGTGGCTTAGCAGGTACACCAACAGGTGAAAGATTGAAACAAGAAATCTTCGGAAATTTATAAACAATAAAAGTGCTATGTGAAAGGATTACATTCCTAATTTCATAGTAAAGCTCCTAATCCGTTGTTTTTAGATAACGGCTTAGGAGCTTTTATTTATATCTTCGGTATTGAAAGTATATGTTTATGTACATATTATTTCAGGGAAACTACTATTATCTTGTCTCATGACTTTCTTAACAATTGGTTTAATAAATATAAATGTTCTATAATAGTAGTATTAATTAATTTAGGTGATAAAAATGAAAAAGCAACATCTGATATATACTAATCACAAACTACAAGAATTAAAAGGTGTTGGCCCGAAAAGTCTTCAATTATTGAATGAGTTAAATATTCATACATTAGAAGATTTAGTTTTATATTTACCGACACGTTATGAAGATGAATCTGTTATTAATTTAAATGAAGCATCAGATGGTGATGTCGTGACGGTTACAGGAGAAGTTTATTCATCTCCAACAGTAGCTTTTTTTGGTAGAAATCGTTCGAAACTCACAT
Source organism: Mammaliicoccus sp. J-M40 (assembly GCF_022386395.1). Lineage (NCBI taxonomy): Bacteria > Bacillati > Bacillota > Bacilli > Caryophanales > Staphylococcaceae > Mammaliicoccus > Mammaliicoccus sp. J-M40. Next base: position 28,371 of record NZ_JAJNIQ010000011.1, on the reverse strand, counting down.
GTCATATGATGATAAATGATATTGCAGTAAAAGTGACTTTCTTTAATCAACCATATTTGAAAAAACGTTTAGTAATGGGCGAAACTGTAACTGTAAAAGGAAAATGGGAGCAAAAAAAGCAGATTATTACTGGACAGAAAGTAATGGCCGAAAGACAAGAAGGTGGCAATACATTAACGCCAATATATCGTTTGAAAGAAGGACTAAAGCAAAAGCAACTTAATAAATATATTGAACAAGCATTAAGTTTAGTAGATATTGACGAATGGTTATCAGAAGATTTAATTAGTAAATATAAATTGATGTCTTTAAAAGATGTTATTCCAATTTTACATAGACCAATAGAGTTTGATTATTTAAAAATGGCGCGTAGAACTTTTGCTTTTAATGAGCTATTTTTATTCCAACTTAAAATGAAGTGGTTAAGTAAGCTTGAAAAAGAAGCAAACAAAATTGAAGGTTTAAATTATAATGTTCAAGATGTTAAAGAATTTATAGATACGTTGCCATTTGAATTAACAGATGCTCAAAAGAGTAGCGTGAACGAGATTTTCAGAGATTTAAAAGCACCTATAAAGATGCACAGACTTTTACAAGGTGATGTTGGTTCAGGAAAAACAGTTGTGGCTGCTATTGCAATTTATGCAATGTTTAATGCGAATAAGCAAAGTGCATTAATGGTCCCTACAGAAATTTTGGCAGAACAACATGCTATTAGTTTAGACGAGTTATTTGGAGGTCGTTTGAACGTGGCTTTATTAACCAGTTCGGTAAAAGGTAAAAAAAGAAAGCTTTTACTTGAACAATTAAGAGCTGGACAAGTAGATATATTAGTAGGTACACATGCTCTTATACAAGATGATGTTGAATTTAATGATATTGGTTTAGTTATTATTGATGAACAACATAGATTTGGCGTGAATCAACGTAAAAAGTTGAGAGAAAAAGGTGCAGATACAAATGTATTATTTATGACTGCGACACCCATCCCTAGAACGTTATCTATATCAGCTTTTGGAGAAATGGACGTCTCTTCTATTAAACAAATGCCCAAGGGTCGTAAGGAAATCATCACTTCGTGGGCAAAACACGATGAAATCGATAGTGTGTTAAATCAACTTAATAGTGAGATAGTTAAAGGTAGACAAGCTTATGTAATATGTCCACTCATTGAAGAGAGCGAAGCATTAGATGTCCAAAATGTTACTGCTATATATGAACAACTACAATTGAAGTTTGGATCTGAAAAAGTTGGTTTACTCCACGGTAAAATGACATCGGATGAAAAAGACCATATTATGAATCGATTTAGCAATAATGAAATTGCTATTTTAGTTTCTACAACTGTGGTTGAAGTAGGTGTTAACGTTCCAAATGCTACGTTTATGATAATATATGATGCTGATAGATTTGGATTATCGACACTACATCAATTAAGAGGAAGAGTAGGAAGAAGTAATCATCAAAGTTACTGTACACTTGTTGCTTCACCAAAAACTGAAAGTGGTGTTGAACGAATGCATATTATGACAGAATCTACAGATGGTTTCTATTTATCTGAAAGGGATTTAGAAATGCGTGGCCCTGGTGATTTCTTTGGTGTTAAACAAAGTGGTTTACCAGACTTTAGAGTAGCAAATATAGTGGAAGACTATAGAATGCTTGAAGTAGCGAGAGATGAAGCAAGCGAATTGGTTCAATCGGGTGAGTTTTTCAAACCTAAATATGATAAATTGAGACTGTTAGTACAAGAAACAATGGAAGAGCAAAATTTCGATTGACAAGAGAAAGCCGATTGTATAAATTTAAATTACCATTATTTGAGAGTAGGTAAGTATTATGAGATGGGTATTAAGAACAATTGGTGTTTTACTCATTTTAGTATCGATCACGATATTCTTTTGGAATGACGTTAGAACATACTTTACAGAACGCGTAAATGATAAAGTGATTACTTCATACGAAAATCAAGATAATAAAGTAAAAGTAAATCCTGTTGAATCTTGGATTACGAAGACGGAAATGAATGAGCTTGAAATAAATGATAATATGGTTGGTTATTTAAAAATACCGACAGCCGATATTAATGAGCCGATTTTTAAAGGTCCTGCAACAGAACAAAATTTAAAAAATGGTTTATCGTTAGTAGATGAAGGTGAAAAACTTACAGAACAAAATGTTGCAATAGCTGGTCATAGAGTCGAAGGTGCTGGTATTCGCTTTAACTATTTGGATAGAGCGAAAATTGGAGATAAAGTAGAATTGATTACTAAAGAAGGTAAAAAAACATTTAAAATTGATAATATTAAAAACGTTAAGCCAACACAAGTAGAAGTGTTAAATGAGCATAAAGATAAGCCAAACCAACTCACTTTAATTACATGTGATTCTTATAATCCTGATACTTTATTGTTTGAAGAACGTATGATTTACACAGCAATTGAAGAAAAAAGCGCATAATTAAGACCAAGCGAGTGAAAAAAATAAATTTCACTCGTTTTTTATTGTATAATTTGTTGAGAATATTGTCGTGCCCGTGTTAGTATAAATAAGGTAGGTCATGATAGCAGGTGCTAATTATAGCTATAAGTACATAATAGAATGGATTTGGATGAGATGAAATTAACAAAAGCAAATCGTCAGAAAGAACTTACAAATCGATTAAAAGAAGAACCGTTTGTTACTGACGAAACGTTAAGTGAATATTTTAATGTAAGCATCCAAACTATTAGATTAGATAGAATGGAGCTTGGCATTCCTGAATTAAGGCGTCGTATTAAAGACGTTGCAACAAAACAACATGATGAAATTAAATCATTACCGATAGAAGATGTAATTGGTGAAATTATAGACATAGAATTAGATAAATCCGCAATTTCACTTTTAGATATTAAAGATGAACATGTTTTTACAAGAAATAAAATTGCGAGAGGGCACTATATATTCGCCCAAGCAAATTCTCTATGTGTTGCACTTATTAATGATGAATTAGCTTTAACGACTAAAGGTTCTGTACAATTTATAAAGTCAGTTAAGTTGAATGAGCGAGTAATTGCTAAAGCTACGGTGATTAATAAATCTAAACATATTGCTAAAGTTGATGTAACAAGTACAGTGCATGGAGAGACAGTATTTAAAGGACAATTTGAAATGTATTATGCAAGCGAGGGTGAAAAAAATGGTTAAAATTGCGGTAGATATGATGGGTGGAGATGAAGCTCCAGATATCGTAATAGAAGCGGTAAAAAATGCCGTAAATGATTTTCCAGATTTAGAAATATTACTTTTTGGTGATGAAAAGAAATATAATTTTGAACATGAACGCATCACTTTTACACATACTGATGAGAAGATAACAATGGATGATGAACCTGTAAGAGCTATAAAAAGAAAGAAAAACGCATCTATGGTATTAATGGCTCAGGCTGTGAAAGAAGGTAAGGCAGAAGGTTGTGTATCTGCGGGGAATACAGGAGCGTTGATGAGTAGTGGCTTATTTATTGTTGGAAGAATTAAAGGCATAGAAAGACCAGCGCTTGTCGCAACATTCCCTACGGTTACGGGTAAAGGTTTTGTGTTTTTAGATATTGGTGCGAATTCTGATGCTAAACCTGAACATTTAGTGCAATATGCAAAAATGGGCGAAATTTATGCTAAACAAGTTAGAAGCATTGATAACCCATCATTAGCTTTGCTGAACATTGGTACTGAAGAATCAAAAGGTAATCAACAAACTAAAAAGACATACCAATTATTAAAACAAGAAAGTTTTGATAATTTTATTGGAAACGTAGAGTCAAAATCTTTATTATTAGATGCATGTGATGTTGTTGTTGCAGATGGTTATAGTGGTAATATGGTCTTAAAAACAATCGAAGGTACTGCTAGTGCTATTTTTAAAATGATGAAAGAAGCAATGTTTTCATCAACTAAAAATAAACTCGCTGCATTGACATTAAAAAAAGACATCAATAAAATTCGTGATAAAATGGATTATGCAGAATATGGCGGTTCTGTGTTACTAGGATTAAATGGCGTTGTAGTAAAAGCGCATGGTTCTTCTAATGAGCGTGCATTTTATAACGCGATAAGACAAGCAAAACTCGCTGCAGATACAAAAATCGTAGATAAAATGAGAAAGGCAGTAGGTGATGTAATTGAGTAAAATAGCAATCATGTTTCCTGGTCAAGGATCACAAAAAGTAGGTATGGCAGAAGATTTATACCAAACAGATATCAACGCTACTTCTATCCTAGATAGAGCTAATGAATCATTATCATTCGATTTATTAGATGTTATGTTTAAAGATTCAGAAGGTATATTAGGTTTAACTGAATATACGCAACCAGCTTTATTAACACATAGTACTGCACTGATGAATACTTTAAAAGATATAAACTATGATTATGCACTAGGACATAGTTTAGGTGAATATTCAGCATTAGTATCAGAAGGCGTATTAAAATTTGAAGATGCAGTTCAAATTGTACATAAACGTGGACTATTAATGTCTGAAGCGTTTCCTCAAGGCGTAGGTTCAATGGCTGCAGTATTAGGATTAAATATTGATGAAGTTAGAGAAATTTGTGGAAAATTATCAACAGAAGATGAAATAATAGAACCAGCGAACATAAACTGTCCTGGTCAGATTGTAGTTTCTGGTCACACAACTTTAATTGAAAAATTAGTATCAGAAGGTAAATCATTAGGTGCTAAACGTGTTATGCCATTAAAAGTATCTGGTCCTTTCCATTCTTCTATGATGAAAACTATTGCTGCAGATTTCAAAGCATACATAGATCAATTTGAATGGCACGACGCAGAACACCCAATTGTACAAAACGTTCATGCTAAACCAGAAACAGATCACAACGTTATTAAAGAAAATATGGTAAAACAATTGTTCTCACCAGTTGAATATAGTCAATCCATTGAATATTTAATTGCAGATGGTGTTGATCACTTTATAGAAATAGGTCCAAACAAAGTTTTATCAGGACTTGTTAAAAAAATAAGCAGAGATGTTAAAATAACTTCAATTCAAACAATTGATGATGTTAAAGGATGGAATGAATAATGACAAAAACTGCACTTGTAACAGGCGCTTCTCGAGGCATAGGTAAAAAAATAGCATTACAACTAGGTGAAGAAGGTTATAACGTTGTAGTCAATTATGCTGGGAATAAAGAAAAAGCAGAAGAAGTTGTCTCTGAAATAAAAACTTTCGGCGTAGACGCATTCGCAATACAAGCTAACGTAAGCGAACAAGACGAAGTAAAAGCAATGATTAAAGAAACATTAAATCAATTTGGAACCATCGACGTACTTGTAAATAATGCTGGTATCACACGTGATAACTTACTTATGAGAATGAAACAAAACGAGTGGGATGATGTAATCAATACAAACTTAAAAGGTGTATTTAACTGTGTACAAGCAGTTACAAGACCGATGTTAAAACAAAAATCAGGACGTATTATTAACTTGTCTAGTGTAGTAGGTTCAGTAGGTAACCCAGGACAAATTAACTACGTTGCAACAAAATCAGGTGTAGAAGGTATGACGAAAACATTCGCTCGTGAATTAGCATCTCGAGGCATTACATGTAATGCTGTTGCACCAGGATTTATTGTTTCTGATATGACTGATCAATTATCAGACGAGTTAAAAGAACAAATGAAATCACAGATACCTTTAGATCGTTTTGGTGAAGATAGTGATATTGCGCACACAGTAGCATTTTTAGCGAGTGAAAAAGCAAATTACATTACTGGCCAAACAATTCATGTTAACGGTGGCATGTACATGCAATAATTTGGTATTATTCATGTTAGTGTGAAATATAAAAGTTTTAAATTATTTAAAGGAGGTGAATGGAATGGCAAGTTTCGATAAAGTAAAAGACATTATTGTAGATCGTCTAGGAGTAGACGCTGAAAAAGTAACACCTGAAGCTTCATTTAAAGATGATTTAGGTGCTGATTCTCTAGATATTGCTGAATTAGTAATGGAATTAGAAGATGAATTTGATATGGAAATCCCTGATGAGGAAGCAGAAAAAATCAACACAGTTGGTGACGCTGTTAAATATATTGAATCATTAGAGAAATAATCCACTTTACAAAATCCCGTAGGTATATGCCTAACGGGATTTTTTATATGCTGATATAGTTAGTTTTAAATCACTCATACACAAATGATGAACTATTCACATATCTATTATTATGTTAAAATGTTGTAATTATTCCATATGGAATAATTACTATACATAAATCATAAGGGGGATATATGAAAGGTAACAGAAAATTTTTATTAACGATGGCACTTACGAGTTTGGCAGTTTTGAATTTGAATGCTCAAGTTGATGCAAAGGAAGGTACCTCAAAAGATAAATCACCTAAGATACAGAATATTGAAGTTGATCATAGAAATTATGATAAAAAAGCAAGTAAAGTTAAGGAAGAAGCAACTAAGTCTTCATCAGCTGCAATGGATTATATAAATTCATTAGAAGGTAAAGGGTGGGACTTCGATGGCTATTATGGTTGGCAATGTTTCGATTTAGTTAATTATTATTGGAATTATTTATATGGTCATGGTTTACATGGTGACTACGCTAAAGATATACCTACTGAAAATGACTTTACAGGTGAGGCAACTGTTTATAAAAACACGCCATCTTTTGTGGCTAAACCAGGTGACATTGTTGTATTTAATGAAGATTTTGGCTCAGGAGCGGGCCATACAGCTATTGTTACAAATGGTAATGCTGATGGTAATTTAAATCAATTCCAAAGCTTAGATCAAAACTGGTATGGTGGCGGTGAAGATAAGACAGAAGTAGCTCAACGTATTACTCATAATTATGAAACAGAAATGTGGTTTATTAGACCCAATTAATATGTTAAAGGTATAAATGTTAAGCTTTTCTTAAAATACTCTTAATCTGTTATTTATTAATTTTTAGATTAGGAGTATTTTTATGTATTTTTGCTCAATAGTTTACGATTGTGGTCTAGATAAATAAGTTTATGATAATATTCTTTTTTTTTTATGATATTTAACGTAAAATAGATAGGAAACATAATGTTAGGAGGAAACAAATGTCTAAGAACAAATCTCAAATCATAATGCAATTCAAAGTTAAATTTGATCAGTTTATGTCTAATCTAGATATTGAATTTGAAAATTATGATATTTATATTCAAGCTTTTTCGCATTCTAGTTTTATTAATGATTTTAAACTGGATAAATTAAGTCATAATGAACGTTTAGAATTTTTAGGAGATGCGGTGTTAGAATTGACGGTGTCACAGTTTTTGTATAAGAAATTTCCATTATTGCCTGAAGGTAAGTTAACTAAACTGCGCGCATCAATTGTATGTGAACCATCACTTGTAACATTTGCAATGAGTTTGAACATGAACGAATTATTACTTCTTGGTAAAGGCGAAGAGAAGACCGGCGGACGTGAACGCCCGTCTTTAATTGCTGATGCTTTTGAATCGTTTGTAGGTGCATTGTATTTGGACAAGGGGATTGAAAGTGTAGAAACCTTTTTAAATAAGGTGGTTTACCCTCATGTTATAGATGATAATTATACCGCTAATAGAGATTATAAGACTGAGCTTCAAGAGTTCATGCATAGACGTAATAAAGGTGTCATTACTTATCATCTACTCGATGAAAGTGGACCAGCTCATCACAAGTTATTTACCTCAGAGGTGTTATTAAACGGGGAAGCTTTAGAAATTGGTGAAGGTCGAACGAAGAAAGAATCTGAACAAAATGCAGCTAAAAAAGCGCTGAATAATAGTCGTTAAGGAGTAATTTATGGTTTATTTAAAGTCGATAGATGCATACGGATTTAAATCATTTGCAGAAAATACACATGTTGAATTTGATAATGGTGTAACTGCAATAGTCGGCCCAAATGGTAGTGGTAAAAGTAATATAACGGACGCTATAAAATGGGTGCTTGGTGAACAATCTGCCAAGAGTCTTCGAGGATCGAAGATGGAAGATATTATTTTTAATGGATCTAAAGAACGAAAAAAATGTCAATATGCTGAAGTGAAATTAACTTTAGACAATCATTCTAGAAAACTTAATATAGATGAAGACACAATTACAGTTGAAAGAAGATTATATCGTAATGGTGACAGTGAGTATTATCTTAATAATGAAAGAACTCGATTGAAATCTATATTAGATTTATTTTTAGATTCTGGTTTAGGTAAAGAAGCTTTTAGCATTATATCTCAAGGGAAAGTTGATGAAGTATTAAATGCTAAACCTAGCGATAGACGTTATTTAATTGAAGAAGCTGCTGGTGTACTTAAATATAAAAAGCGTAAAAAAGAAGCGACTACTAAACTTGAAGAAACAGAGCAAAATTTAAACCGAGTTGAAGATATAGTATTCGATTTAGAAGCACGTGTAGAACCTTTAAGGGAAGAAGCAGCAATCGCTGAAGAATATCTTTCTTTGAAAGAAGAAATGAAAAAGAGTGATATTACAGTTACTGTTTATGATATTCAAAGCTTAAATAAAGATTTTAAACAATTAGAAACTGATATAGAGCATTTCCAAGCACAAAAAAATCAAAAGACTTCTGAATTAGATGGATTAACATTTAAGTTGAATGATAAGAAAAAGAATCGTGATCAAATTTCATTTAAAATACAAGAATCTAATAAATCTTTAGTAGAAGCGACAGAATCATTAGAGCGTTACACAGGTCAATTAGAAGTTTTAAAAGAAAGACAAAAAAATAGTGATGCTACAAATGAAAGATTAGAAGAAGATAAAAACCTTACGCAATCTCGTATTGATAAAATAACTAATCAAATTAAAGAAATCGATGTTGAACTATCTTCATTTAAGGAAAAACAACAAGTAATGCTTCAAGAGATTAATCAACTTGAAAGCCAACTTTCTAATAATGAAGGTTCTTTCGAGGAACGTATTGAAGAACTGAAAGATCAATATTATCAATTAATGACAGAACAATCTGATATAAATAATGATATTAGATTTTTAGAAGATAAATTAGCAACTCATCAAGAAAAACAATCAAGGTTAGATGGTCGTCAAAAAGAAGTATATGATCATTTACAAAATGTCTGGAAAGAGAAAGAAACAGTAAGTAAACAATTAGAACAAATTGAAACGGATTTGAAAGAAACAACGGAAAAATATAAATCTGATTACGCGATTTTAAAAGAGAAAGAAACAGAGTATAAAGAGTCTGAATCTAAACTTTATCAAGCATATAGATACACTGAACAAATGAAAACACGTATTAATACACTTAAAAGTATGCAAGAAGATTATTCTGGTTTTTATTCTGGTGTAAAGCATGTACTAAAGGAAAAATCTTTAAAAGGCATAGAAGGGGCAGTAGCTGAAATTATTGATACGCCTACGCAGTTAACTACAGCAGTTGAAATTGCGCTTGGAGCTTCATTACAGCATATTATTGTTCGAGAAGAGAAAGATGCAAGATTAGCGATTAAATATTTAAAAGATAAAAAGTTAGGTAGAGCAACATTTTTACCAATGAATGTCATCAAAAAGAGATTTATACCAGATAATGTAGTAAATCAAATTAAAAACAGTCCTGGATTTGTTACAGTAGCATCAGAAGGTGTCCAGTTTGATGAACAGTATCGCAATATAGTAGAGCATTTATTAGGTAGTACGATTATTGCGGAAAGTTTAGAAACTGCTAATGAGCTAGCTAGAACAATTCAATTTAAACATAGAATTGTAACACTAGATGGAGATATTATTACTCCTGGAGGTGCGATGACTGGTGGAGGTAAAGAGAAAAAAGCGAGTCTCTTATCTCAAAAAGATGAACTTAAGACAACTGAAGATAAATACCATAACTTTATGAAACAGACAACACAAGTAGAATCAAAAGTTAAAAATTTAAAAGAAGAAATTCAACAATTAGAAAAAACTCTTTCAGAAACACAAGAAAAAGGCACGGAGCTTAGAGCAAGTGAACACGAAGTGACATTGCAGTTAGATTCTATTTTAGCAAAAGAAAAACGTTTAATAGATGAAAATGAAACGTTCGAGTTTGAAAAGAACGATGGTTATAATTTCATAAAAGGGCAAGAAACTTTAAAAGAAAAACAATCATTACTTGTTGAAATTCAAGGACGCCTTAAGTCAATAGATGAAGAAATCAATCAATTAAACGCATCGTTATCTAATAACAAAGATAGTGAAAAAACGATACAAAATTTATTAAATGAAAAACGATCAAACCTCGCAGTGGAAAAAGAGAGAAATCGTCTGAAAGTACAAGATAAAAAACGGTTAACTGAGGATTTAAATGAAAATGAAAATACATTAACAAAAATTTTAGATCAAATTGAATTAGTTAACTCGGATGAATACAGTGGTACTAGTCAGTTTGATGAAGTTGAAAAACAAATAGAACAAAGTACTAATACAAAACTTGAAATAGAAACAAAAATGTCAGAACAACAAGATATGTATAGAGCTATTCAAGAAGAAATTCAAAAACTTGAGGAAGACATAGAAACATTAAGACAAAGTATTTCTGGAATAGAAACAGGTCTACAAGATATGGTAAGTAAACATTCGAAAATAGATATAATGATTGAACACCAGTTGACGCACTTAAGTGAGACGTATCAACTTACATTTGAAAAAGCTGAGTCGATGTATGAAATGCCCGAAGATATTTCAGAAGCACGTAAAACAGTCAAACTCACTAAAATGTCTATCGAAGAATTAGGCCATGTTAATTTGAATGCTATCGAGCAATTTAAAGAGGTTAATGATAGATATACTTTCTTAAGTGATCAAAGAACAGATTTACTAGAAGCTAAAGAAACACTAGAACAAGTAATATTAGAAATGGATAGTGAAGTATCTACACGATTTAAAGAAACATTTGATGAAGTGAATCAACATTTTGGTAACGTATTTAAAACTTTATTTAATGGTGGTAGAGCTGAACTTCAATTGACTGATAAAGATATACTTGATTCAGGCGTGGAAATTGTTGTACAACCACCAGGCAAAAATAGACAGTACTTATCTTTATTAAGCGGTGGAGAACGTGCACTATCAGCAATTAGCTTGTTATTTGCTATTTTGAAAGTACGAACAGCGCCATTTGTTATACTAGATGAAGTTGAAGCAGCGCTTGATGAACATAATGTTATTAGATATGCTGAGTACTTGAATAAACTAAAAGCAGATACACAATTTATTGTTATTACACATAGAAAAGGTACAATGTCATACGCAGATAGTTTATATGGTGTGACGATGCAAGAGGCAGGTATATCTAAACTTGTGAGTGTTAACTTAAAATCAATTAAAGATGAAGAATTGGAGGCATTGCAGTCATGAGTTTTTTTAAACGATTAAAAAATAAATTTGCACCAAGCGATGAAGTAAAAAAAGATGAAATTGAAACTAAAGAGGAACAACCTATAGAAGATTTACCTCCCGAATCAAATGAAAAACAAAATCCTGAAGCGGTAGAACTTAATGATGGTTTAATGTCTTTAGATGAATTTGAAGAGTGGGAATCAGAACAACTAGGTGCTAAATTTAAGCAAGGTCTAGAAAAATCTAGAGAGAATTTCCAAAATAAATTAAATGACTTGTTAGCTGTTTACAGAAAAGTCGACGAAGATTTCTTTGAAGCGTTAGAAGAAATGTTAATTCAAGCAGACGTAGGATTTAATACAGTAATGGAACTTGTTGATGAGCTACGTATGGAAGCTAAACGTCAAAACATTACTGAAACAGAAGAGCTTAGAGAAGTAATTGTAGAAAAAATCGTAGACATATATGTTCAAGGTGATCAAGAGATTGACCGCATGGACATTGAGGATGACAGATTAAACGTTATATTGATGGTCGGTGTTAATGGAGTTGGAAAAACGACTACAATCGGTAAATTAGCGCATAGATATAAACAAGAAGGTAAAAAAGTAATATTAGCGGCTGGTGACACTTTCCGTGCAGGTGCAATTGAACAATTACAAGTATGGGGAGAAAGAGTTGGCGTTGAAGTCATCAGTCAAAAAGAAGGCTCAGATCCAGCTGCGGTAATGTATGATGCAGTTAACGCTGCTAAAAGTCGTGGAGCGGATGTTTTAATTTGTGATACAGCTGGAAGATTACAAAACAAAGCGAACTTGATGAATGAATTACAGAAAGTAAGAAAAGTTATAGATCGTAATATTCCTGGTGCACCACACGAAGTATTGTTAGCTTTAGATGCAACGACAGGTCAGAATGCTTTATCTCAAGCCAAATCATTTAAAGAAGTAACTCAAGTAACAGGTATTGTGTTAACTAAGCTTGACGGTACAGCAAAAGGTGGTATTGTATTAGCCATACGTAATGAACTACAAATTCCAGTTAAATTTGTAGGATTAGGTGAAAAAATGGATGATTTACAACCATTTGATGCTGAAAGTTACGTATATGGGTTATTTGCTGATATGATTGAATCAAATGAAAGTGTTGAAAATACAACTGAAGAAGTGGATGAAGATGAAAGAAAATAATGATTTAATCAAAACAATGCGCATGAATTATCTGTTTGATTTTTATCAAGGATTATTAACTGAAAAGCAACGCAACTATTTAGAACTATATTATTTGGAAGATTATGCTTTAAGTGAAATTGCAGAGACTTATCAAGTGAGTCGACAAGCTGTATATGATAATATAAAACGGACAGATGAGTTGTTAGAAGAATATGAAACGAAATTGCAACTCTTTAAAAAATTTAAAGAAAGACAGTCTATAATACAAGAATTAAAAAGATTGTCATCAGATAATCAAGAAATTAAGCAAGCTATAAAACGCTTAGAGATTCTTGAATAGGAGGAGAAATTATGGCATTTGAAGGTTTATCCGAGAGACTTCAAGCCACGATGCAACGCATCAAAGGTAAAGGTAAGGTAACTGAACAAGATATTAAAGCAATGATGCGTGAAGTACGTTTAGCATTATTAGAAGCAGACGTTAACTTTAAAGTCGTAAAGAAATTTGTTAACACTGTTTCAGAACGTGCCCTTGGCGCAGATGTTATGCAATCTTTAACACCTGGACAACAAGTTATTAAAATTGTTCAAGATGAATTAACAGCTTTAATGGGTGGAGAAAATAGCAAAATTAATATGAGTACTAAGCCACCAACAGTGGTGATGATGGTTGGTTTACAAGGTGCAGGTAAAACGACAACTGCTGGTAAATTAGCTATGCTAATGAGAAAAAATTATAATAAAAAGCCTTTATTAGTAGCATGTGATATTTATAGACCGGCTGCTATTCAACAATTACAAACAGTTGGTAAACAAATAGATGTCCCTGTCTATACTGAAGGAGATCAAGTAAGTCCTAAAGAAATTACGGAAAATGCATTAAAATATGCTAAAGAAGAACACTTGGATTTTGTTATCATTGATACAGCTGGACGACTTCATATTGATGAAGCATTAATGAATGAGTTGGTTGATGTGAAAGAAGTTTCTACACCTGATGAAATCATGTTAGTTGTAGATGCAATGACTGGTCAAGATGCTGTAAATGTAGCAGAATCATTTGATGAAACTTTAGATATTTCAGGTGTTACATTAACGAAATTAGACGGAGACACACGTGGTGGTGCTGCGCTATCTATTCGTTCTGTAACTGAAAAACCTATTAAATTTATCGGTATGAGTGAAAAATTAGATGGACTTGAATTATTCCATCCAGAACGTATGGCATCTAGAATCTTAGGTATGGGTGATGTATTAAGTTTAATCGAAAAAGCTCAACAAGGTGTAGATGAAACAAAAGCTAAAGAATTAGAAAAGAAAATGCGAACTTCTGCGTTTACATTCGATGATTTCTTAGATCAGCTAGAGCAAGTTAAAGACTTAGGTCCATTAGATGATTTAATGAACATGATACCTGGAGCTAATAAAATGAAGGGTATGAAAAATGCAAACATGGATCCTAAACAAATAGATAATGTTCAAGCTATTATTAGATCTATGACATTAGAAGAAAGAAGTAATCCAGAAATACTGAACGTTTCTAGAAAACGTCGTATCGCTAAAGGTTCTGGTCGTTCATTACAAGAAGTGAATAGATTGATTAAACAATTTGGCGAAATGAAAAAAATGATGAAACAATTTACTGGTAGCAATAAAAAAGGTAAAAAAGGCAAAAAAGGTAGCAATCCATTCCAAGGAATGAATTTACCATTTTAATTTAAAATAAATTCTCCTAATCCGTTAATTAAATATATAAGGGATTAGGAGAATTATTTTGAGTATGGTTAGATAGAAATCCATCTTTTTATAAACAAATTTTAGACAAATTTAAATTGGTAAAGAGAAAACACTTTACAAACTTTTTATATCCTGTTATAGTATTTACTTGTAGAAAAGAAATTATAAATGAGTAAGGAGTTTTTAAACATGGCAGTTAAAATTCGTTTAACACGCAAGGGTTCAAAAAGAAACCCATTTTATCGTATAGTAGTAGCAGATGCACGTTCTCCACGTGATGGTCGTATTATCGAACCAATCGGTACTTATGATCCAGTTGCTAAATCAGGTTCAATTGTTAAAATTGATGAAGAATTAGCTTTAAAATGGTTAAAAGATGGAGCAAAACCAACTGATACAGTTCGTGATATCTTATCAACACACGGTATCATGGAAAAATACCATAATTCTAAACTTTCTAAGTAAAGATAGATTATAATGGAAAAATTAATACAAACAATTATAGTACCGCTCGTAGATTATCCGGAGAACATCAATATATCTAAAGATGAACAAGATTCTAGCATTACGTTCAATATAGACGTTCATGAAGAGGACATTGGCAGAATTATTGGTAAGAAGGGCAGAATGATTAAAGCAATTCGTACAATTGTGTCTGGTTCAATGAACGAGTATGGAAAGAAAGTGTTTGTAGAGGTTAATTAAGAGTGCCTACTTTGGTGCTCTTTTTTATTGTTGATGAAACAACAGTTAGGAGGCAATGCTAGATGAACGTTGAAATTGGGAAAATCGTAAATACGCATGGAATCAAAGGTGAAGTCAAAGTAATGTCTGAATCAGATTTTACTGATGAAAGATTTCAACCTGGTCAACATGTAACAGTTAAACATAGTAAAGAGGAACAAACTTTTGTAATCGCATCTCACAGAATGCATAAAAATTTTCATTTATTAACGTTTGAAGGTGTTCAAAACATAAACGAAATTGAGCACTTAAAAGGCTCTAAAATTTTTCAAGAGCAAGAAAATGATGCAATTGAATTAGATGAAAATGAATATTATTATTCAGATATAATCGGTTGTACGGTATTCGTCGAAAAAGATGCAATTGGAGAAGTAACAGAAATTTTTGAAACTGGTGCAAATGATGTGTGGGTGGTTAAAGGAGAGAAAGAGTATCTCATTCCTTATATTGAAGATGTTGTTAAAGACATAGACATTGAAAATAAATCAATCAGAATAGAACCGATGGAAGGTTTATTAGACTAATGAAAATTGATTATTTAACTTTATTCCCTGAAATGTACGAAGGTGTTCTTAATCATTCTATTATGAAAAGAGCTCAAGATAAAAATATCGTATCATTTAATACAGTGAATTTTAGAGATTACGCAAATAACAAACATTCACAAGTAGATGATTATCCATACGGTGGCGGACAAGGTATGGTATTGAAACCAGAACCAATCTTTAACGCCTTGGAAGATTTAGATAAAACACCAGATACAAGAGTTATTTTAATGTGCCCTCAAGGAGAACCGTTTACACAGGAAAAAGCTGAATCATTATCTGAAAGTGAACACATTGTGTTTATATGCGGTCATTATGAAGGATATGATGAAAGAATTAGAACGCATTGTGTAACAGATGAAATATCAATAGGTGACTATGTATTGACTGGCGGAGAGCTAGCGAGCATGACAATGACAGACGCAATTGTAAGATTAGTACCAGGAGTTTTAGGAAATCAAGTATCTCATGAAGATGATTCATTTTCATCTGGTTTACTTGAACACCCACAATATACAAGACCGGCTGATTATCAAGGCATGAAAGTTCCTGATGTATTGTTATCAGGGAATCATGCAAACATCGACAAGTGGAGACATGAACAATCTCTATTAAGAACTTTGGAAAGAAGACCGGATTTATTAGAGCAATATCCACTAACTGAAAAAGACAAAAAAATTCTAAACAACAATAAAAAATAGATTGAATGAAAATAAGCATTATGATATAGTATTATAAGTGTGTGAGCACAAAATCACTATGATCCGCTGCCAGCATTGAATGTATTTTAAATTTATTATTGGGCAAGAACATAGTCAGAAGGAGAGAATATAAATGAGTAATCATAAGTTAATCGAAGCAGTAACTAAAGACCAATTACGTACGGATATTCCTACATTCCGCGCAGGTGACACTTTACGTGTACACGTACGTATCGTTGAGGGTAGCCGTGAGCGTATCCAAGTATTCGAAGGTGTAGTAATCAAACGTCGTGGTGGCGGAATTTCAGAAACATTTACAGTTCGTAAATTATCTTACGGTGTTGGAGTTGAACGTACATTCCCAGTACACACTCCGAAAATCGAAAAGATCGAAGTTAAACGTCGCGGTAAAGTACGTCGTGCGAAACTTTACTACTTACGTAGCTTACGTGGTAAAGCTGCTCGTATTAAAGAAATTAGATAAATTAAAATATAAGGATTTGTCCTTTATTTTAAGTAGAAAACCGGCTGAGACATTTTGTCTTAGCCGGTTTTGTTTTTTAATTTTGAGAAAGAAATTTATATTTTAGAATCTTTTTTACGTATAGTTTTACGAAATACAATTAATAGTATGACACCTATAAACATTGCGACCATACTCGTTTTAAATAATGGCGGTTGATAAGTAATGATAACTTTCTTTTGACCTTTTTCAACAGGAATACTAGACATAATATAATTTACTTTCTTTATATCTACAGGTTTCCCATCAACGGTAGCTTTCAATCCTTCTCTATAAACAAGTGGCATGACGAGATGACCAGAAGGGTGTCGTTTCATATCAATTTGGTAGTGGTTTTTTTTATTGTGAAACTTAATATCTTGATTTTTACTTTGCTTCACAGCATTTTTTAAAGTTGAATAATCTTCTCCTTGAATTGATTTTAAATCAAAATGATAAGTGCCTTTTTTAAGTTTGATATGCACAGTATTTTGAGCCCTTATATTTGCTGTAGTTGTATGGCTCGGTCTTACATAAGTATATGATAATTTATGCCTGAAAATTTTATGTTCATTCACTTTAATGTAATAATTTTTGTCTTTTGGTTTCTTGATCTCAGCATCTATCATAAAATATAAATCTTTATATTTTTCTGAAGTGTCTTTAGGTAGATTAATTGTTAAACCACCGCCATCTTTTGTAACAGTTAATTCTTTATTGTCTAGTTTTGCATTGTTATACGAAATTTTAGACGAATCAAGTAAATCTTTTGGCTGTTTAATTTGCTCTTTTGAGTCTTTATGATTATCAATCATTCCATTTAACATAGCATGTTCTTTAACTAGTGGTGTATTTAAATTTTTATCATCAAATACTTTATTAACAACTCGAGCACTAGGTAGTTTTTTTGTATTTTCATATATGCGATTAGTTCTATCTTGATCCTTATACGAATCAATTCTCTCAGTGTTAGTAGGGTAATGTAAGTCGTTCTTATCCTTGATTACGTAATCGACGTTAAACAAGCTGTTTAAGTTACTTCTTTCTGAAAAACCAGCATAATAACTATTGCTATTTTTAGGCATACTCACAAATAAATCTTTTTCATAAAACTTTAATATATCTGCATTGTATATACTGCTATACAGTTTTGTGCTATTAAAGTTATAGTACATAGGTGAATTGACTGTGATTGGGCGCAACATATCGATTCTTCTTAAATCATCTATTTTATTTTCTTTTAAATGATTAATTTTAGAAGCTGTTTTCTCTGTATATATATGAGAATCTTTAATGGAATCCTTCTTAGGTGTATATTTTGAAAGTATTTTATTTTGATAGTCATAAATTAAAGCAAATTGACTCGCCATTAAAACGATACAAATAAGAATATTAATATATTGGTGTTTATAAGTTATTTTAAACAATAGTAAAATGCATAAAATAGGTACAAAAATTAACCAATAATAAAATGTTTGTTGCCAAATAGCTGTTACTAAAATAGCGGTAATAGGTAATATTGACGCTAATAAAAACTGTTTGATCGTTATTAATTTAATGTGTTGTACTACCATAGCGGTTAAAATAGCAGTAGATAACGCTAGAGCATAAACCCATCTTCTTTGAGGCATTGAGAACCCGTTAAAAAATGAATCGAAATATGGTGATAGTGAGCCAATAAGACATATGATTGTAGCTATAGCAAAGAGCTTAAAATAATACTTTTTATATAAAGGGCGTAAAAATAAAGCAGTAACAGATAAGAAAGAAATAGTAATATAAAATCCACCATATAATACATTATATTGTTTTATAAATGGGATTATTAAATCAACATTATTATTCATGATACTTCGGTCATTTTCTAAGTAAGAGAAAACACCTTGAACGAATCCAAAATTACCAATTAAAAAGGCAATAAATACTGAAACGATTGTATAGATGAATTTTTGCTTTATATTTACGATGTCTTTTTCATATTTAAATATAATTCTATATAACACATAGAATGCTAAAATGATAAATTGATAATAAGTAAAATAAAAATTAGATGTTATTGTGATTGCAATAGCTATAATGAGTACTGTAGGTTTTTTTTGCGTAAATAATCGCTCAATTCCTAATAATGCTAAAGGAAGATAAAACATAACATCACTGAAAAACGACCATGTAAAAGTAAAGTAATAATACACAGTTGACCAAGCGTATAAAATACTTCCTGCAAAGGCTAATACTCTATTTAAATGATATTTTAATAATAATAAGTATGTAATAAAAATAATACATGCACATTTAAAGATAGCAATCACAATTTGGTTGGTTAATACAGTATTTAGCAGGTCCTGTGATTGTGAAAAAAATTGATAAGCTAGAACGAATACAATTCCTATCCAAGCAAATGGTGAGGTAGCGTAATAATAACTTAGATCAGAGAAGTAGTCTCCTCCTAATCCAAAATCAATATCATAAAACATTGTAAATAGTTTAGCATGTTGTATGAGATATATTTGAAAAGGTATCATTTGTTTTAATCCATCACCAATACTTGTATATAAATAATCATAATTCATAAATTTATAGATAGTTGGTATATAAAAAATTATCGCGCAAAATAATGTAATGAATATTAAATAGATGATTTTTTTCATTTTGTCCCTCTTTGTTATGTGATATATAATTAGTTTATTATTCCCATATAATGGTATCATCAAACTTTTATAGTTTGAAAAAGCATACATATGAACAAGTTTTAAATTGTATATGTATGCTTTTGATACTAACTTTTATTCACTTTTCTTGTATATAAACATGATAATATTATCGAAATAATGGATACGAAAATCATAGTTTTAAAGAAAGGTGGTTTATATTGTATTTTAATATGTTTACTATTTTTAGACACGTTTACACCAGTCATAATATGATTCACTTTCTCGACTTGAACTTCTTTATTATCTACAGTAGCAGTCATACCATTTCTATAAGGGATATTAATGACTGCCATGCCACCACTGTGATTATTTAAATCAATATCAATAGCGCCATTTTCTTCTTTATAAGAATAATTTTTCTTTTTGTTTGCGGATTTTAAAGTTTTGTAATCTTCTCCATACAATCCTTGTAATTTTAGATTATATGTTCCGTTCGTTAAAGCAATAAATATTTTACCATCACTAGTAACAGGTACCCTATATAATAAATCATCTTGTAACATTCTATACTTTGAATCCTCAAACAAGCGATTATTAGAATAATCATTGATTTGAATAGAGAAGTTAGATTGTGGTGGTTTTCTCTCAAGATGTAGCATTAAATACATATCTTTATATTTTTTAGCAATCTCTTTAGGAAGTGTAATTGTTAAACCATCACCATTTTTAGGAACAGTTAAAATATTGTTTTTATATTTTGAATTTCGTTCTGTAATATTCGTTTGATTTAATAAATTAGGTGCATTTTTAATTTGTGAATAATCACTACTATGACTATCAGTAATAACGCCATTTATCATCGCATGTTCTTCATCTAAAGGTGTTTTAAGTTGTTTTTGATTATAATACTTATTAGTAACTTTAACAGCAGGTAACATTTCTTTGTTTTTTAATATTTGATATTTACCGTCATCACTTACAACTTTAAAGTTAGCAGGTGATTCTTTTTCATAACTTTTCTTCATAAGGTATTTAGTTGACCATAAACTATATAAATTAGATCTATTTTGCATATTACTATAACGGCTTAAAGATTCATTTTTTAAATTAATTTTAGCTTTAGAAAATAAATAATCATATAATTGACCATCAAAAATACTTGAATATAAACTCATACCTTTAAATTGTTGGTACATAGGTGTATTGTCTTGTTCTAAAACGCGCCAAGCAATTCTTTCATCACTTTGTGTATTTTGATTGATGTCATCTATATGAGCACGTTGTAATCCACTATCAAAAGTACTCGCTTGAATAAAGAATGTATTTGCTCTTCTTTCATGGTCTTCATGATAGATTTGGTTTTTACTATGTTCTTTGGATACTAAAAATGATAGTAATAGAACGCCAAAAACATACATAATCATTATTAAAGTTTTGTACGATTTCATGATTAACAGAAATAATCCAATAATAAATAATACTGGTAACATCCAAATCCAAATAACATAATCTTTAGTGATCAAATAGCTAGATAATATAACAATGAAGCTCGGAATACAGGTGAATATATATGTTTTTAAGGATAAGGATTTAAAATAATATATATATTGTGCTATAAGCCCACTAGAGAAGAAAGTAAGTAAATAATGCCATCTTTTCTGAGGGGCTGAGAATCCGTTAAATACACTATCTATAAAAGGTATAAAGCTAGCAATAATGAATAGAATTGTAAATATACTAAACATCCGGTAGAAATAATTTTTATAAAGTTTAAAAGTTAACAAAGCTTGAATAGTTAAAAATAATACGACAATTAAATAGTTATCGTAAAAAATATTGTCGTGTTTTGTGAAATCAGATAATAAAGGTATTTCACCTTGATAAGTCGCTCTATTATTGCCTATAAAGCCTCTTGCTGAATGGAAAAATATCATAATACTACAGCCAAAACCTAGTAAACTTGCGATGAAAAATACTTTGAACTGTTGCCATTTAAGTACTACATCGTCTTTATGTTTAAAAGTAAATCGATAAATAAAATATAAAATTCCTATTAAAACTTGATAATAAGCAAAATAGAAATTATTAATAAAAGTAAGAGCAACAATTAAGATAAACATTCCAATTTTTTTATTTTTTAAAAATCGTTCTATACTTAATAAAAGTAAGGGTAATAAAATAAAAACATCACTAAAAAACGGCCAGTATACTGTAAATCTAAAGTATATAGGTGACACAGCAAATAGAAAGGCTGATACTACAGAGCTTAAACGATTTAAACCGATTTTTTTAGTGTAAAAGTAGACTGATATCATAATTAAAAAAGATTTTATAATAGATAATACAATAGCGTTTTGTGCCCAAAAAAGCATGCGCTCTGTATCAAAATTAAATATGAATGAGCTAATCCAGATAACAATGACATTTATAATAAATAAGATATTAGTAGAGAAATAGTAAGCAAAATCAGTTAACATATCTCCACCTAAACCTAAATCTGTTGTGTAGAAGAATGAGCCTTTTGTCCAATGCTCATATAAAAACATTTGTATAGGTAACATTTGTTCAATACCATCATTTGGTCCAGTGAAAATCACGCCATCTTTAAAATATCTATATATGACATAACCATGTCCTAAAAT
Organism: Mammaliicoccus sp. J-M40; assembly: GCF_022386395.1. NCBI lineage: Bacteria > Bacillati > Bacillota > Bacilli > Caryophanales > Staphylococcaceae > Mammaliicoccus > Mammaliicoccus sp. J-M40. The sequence continues at coordinate 6,294 of NZ_JAJNIQ010000011.1, read as the reverse complement.
AGCTAATAGCCCAAGCAAAAGAATAAATTTAATTGTAGATTGTTTAGTATGTAAGAATTTTTTAAATCGTTTTATCATATAGGTCACCTGTTACTCATTCATCTATATTGTTATTTTTCATATTCGTTTGATCTATTATATACTTTGGACGATTTTTAGTTTCATAATATATTCTACCAATATATTCTCCTATAACACCAAGGCTGAATAATTGTAAACTACCTAAGAATAAAATGGCGGAAATAATCGTAAAGTAACCAGGTTCTTCGATTCCGTGTAACACGATATTTATAAATGTGATTAAAATGTACAATAAACATACCACCATTGTAACTCCACTAAAATAAAAACAAATCCTTAAAGGTTTATTATTAAAACTAATTACGCCATCCATTGCATAATCTAATAATTTAAAGAAAGAGAATTTAGATTTCCCTTGATTTCTATCTTTATGATTAAATGTAATAGTTGTTTTAGAAAAGCCTACCCATTCAAATATCCCTTTTGAAAATCTATTATATTCAGTTAAATTTAAAATAGCTTGTAAAACATTTTTAGAAATTAAACGAAAGTCACCTTCGCCACTTTTAAACTTAACATCAACAATATACTTAGAAAGTTTATAAAAAGCATTGGCTGGAATACGTTTTAAAAATGATTCATTTTCTCTATTTCTCGAAGCTACAACTTGATGATAGCCTTCTTCATATAATTTAATGAATTCAGGTATCAATTCAGGAGGATGTTGCATATCTGAATCCATAATAATTGTTGCATCACCATTTGCGTGTTCTAATCCGCAAAACATTGCTGACTCTTTACCGAAGTTCTTGGAGAAAGAAATGTATTTAACATTAGAATCAGAATTTGCTAAAGTTTTCATCATATTTAATGAATTGTCTGTAGAACCATCATTTATAAAAATAAGTTCAAAGTCATATGGTAAATTAACAAAGACGTTCGCAACTTTTTCATGTAAAATAGAGATATTAGTATCCTCATTGAAAACGGGTACTACAATTGAAATTAACATAACAAACCTCCTATATAGATATGGTAAATATATCACATTTCTATAGTTTAGAATAAGAAAGGATAATATAAATGACAATACAATGGTTTCCAGGTCATATGGCCAAAGCTAGAAGAGAAGTAACTGAACAATTAAAAATGGTAGATGTTGTATTCGAACTCGTTGATGCTAGAATACCACTTTCGTCAAGAAATCCAATGATTGATGAAATCATAAACCAAAAACCTAGAGTTGTAATACTCAATAAAAAAGATATGTCTAAACAAAGTGAAACAGATAAATGGACACAATACTTTAAAAATGAAGGGTTCTTTCCTGTTCAAATTGATTCAAAACACGGTAAACATTTAAATGAATTAATGAAAGCTGCAAAAGCTGCAACTAAAGATAAATTCGATAGAGAACGTAGGAAAGGGTTGCGTCCTAGAGCAATCAGAGCGATGATTGTTGGTATTCCGAACGTAGGAAAATCAACGCTCATTAATAAATTAGCCAAAAAAACGATGGCTAAAACAGGAAACACGCCAGGAGTTACAAAAAAGCAACAATGGATAAAAGTCGGTAAAGAATTAGAATTGCTAGATACACCAGGTATATTATGGCCAAGATTTGAAGATCAAGCAATTGGTAAAAAATTGAGTCTTACTGGCGCAATTAAAGATAGCATAGTGCACTTAGATGAAGTAGCAATTTATGGATTAAATTTCTTGATTGAAAACGACCCTGAAAAATTACAAAAATTTTATCAAATAGAATTAACAGAAGAAAATGATGTTGTAGAATTATTTGACCAAATTGGTAAAAGAAGAGGCATGCTGAAAAGAGGAAATGAAATAGACTATGAAGCAGTTACAGAACTTTTAATTAGAGATTTAAGAAATGCTAAAATCGGTAATTATTGCTTTGATATATATGAAGAAATGAAGGATAGTCTCTATGAAACAAAAGACAATTAAAGAAATATCTATTGAAATCAATGAATATAAAAGCTTTGAAGATGTAGAAACTTCAATTTATAAAGACGATTTAAGAAAAGGTGTTCAAGCAGCTTTAAATAAAAAGCAAAAACAGATAGAACAGCTACAAAAATTAGAAACACAATATTTAAGAATGAGCGAATATGAAAACAAATTGTTAGAGAATAGTAGCGATGCTTTAATATGTGGTATTGATGAAGTAGGAAGAGGTCCACTAGCTGGGCCAGTTGTTGCCAGTGCGGTGATATTGGAACCAGGGCACAATTATATCGGTATAACAGATTCTAAAGCTTTATCTCAAATGAAACGTGAATTATTCGAACAACAAATTCATGCACAAGCTTTATCAGTCGGCATAGGAATAGCAACTGTAGAAGAAATAGACGAACTAAATATTTATCAAGCAACAAAAGTTGCGATGTTAAGAGCTATTGAACAATTAAATGTGAAACCAGATCATTTACTAATTGATGCTATGCAATTAGATATTGATATACCTCAAACTTCTATAGTAAAAGGGGATGCCAATAGTGTATCTATTGCTGCAGCAAGTGTAATTGCAAAGGAATATCGTGATCGTTTAATGAATGATTATAATAGCCAATATCCTGGATATGAATTTGATAAAAATAAAGGTTACGGTACAAAAGCTCATTTAGAAGGTGTAGAGAACTATGGAATAACACCAATTCATCGGTTATCTTTCGAACCAATTAAGACAAAAGTGAAATATTATTCTAACAATTCCTGAAATTAGACCATCCTTGTTTACAATAACGCTTACATTTTCTATAATTGAATAGTAAGCAAACATTAATGTATGTATTAGGAGGATGGAGAATGAATATCCATGAGTATCAAGGTAAAGAGATTTTTCGCTCTATGGGCGTAGCTGTACCTAATGGTTCAGTGGCTTTTTCACCTACTGAAGCAGTAGAAAAAGCAAAAGAATTAGATTCAAATGTATATGTAGTGAAAGCGCAAATCCATGCCGGTGGGCGTGGTAAAGCTGGTGGGGTTAAAATTGCTAAGTCTATTGATGAAGTTCGCGAGTATGCGAAAGAATTATTAGGCAAAGTACTTGTAACACATCAAACTGGCCCAGAAGGTAAAGAAGTAAAACGACTTTTAATTGAAGAAGGTTGCGATATTCAAAAAGAATACTACATCGGTTTTGTAATCGACAGAGCAACTGATCGTATTACATTAATGGCATCTGAAGAAGGCGGAACTGAAATTGAAGAAGTTGCAGCTGCAACTCCTGAAAAAATCTTCAAAGAAGTAATTGATCCAGTAACTGGTTTAATGCCTTATCAAGCAAGAAGAATAGCTTTCAATATTAACATTCCAAAAGAATCAGTTAATAAAGCTGTAAAATTAATGATGTCTTTATATAATGTGTTTGTAGAAAAAGATTGTTCAATTGTTGAAATCAATCCACTTGTAACAACAGGTGACGGTGAAGTTTTAGCACTTGATGCAAAAGTGAACTTTGACGATAACGCTTTATTCAGACATAAAGATATCGTTGAAATGCGTGACTTAGAAGAAGAAGACGAAAAAGAAATCGAAGCATCTAAATATGATTTATCATATATTGCATTAGATGGAAATATTGGTTGTATGGTAAACGGAGCTGGTTTAGCTATGGCTACGATGGATACAATTAATCACTTCGGCGGCAATCCGGCTAACTTCCTTGACGTGGGGGGCGGCGCTACGAAAGAAAAAGTTACTGAAGCATTTAAAATCATATTAGGAGATTCTAAAGTACAAGGTATTTTCGTAAATATCTTCGGTGGAATTATGAAATGTGATGTTATTGCGGAAGGTATCGTAGCTGCTGTTAAAGAAGTTTCATTAGATATGCCTTTAGTAGTTAGACTTGAAGGTACTAATGTAGAACAAGGTAAAAAAATCTTAAAAGAATCTGGTTTAGCAATCGAACCTGCATCTATCATGGCTGACGGTGCTCAAAAAATTGTTAAATTAGTTCAAGAACGATAAGAGAAAGGCGGAGAGTTACGTGAGTGTATTTATCGATAAAGATACGAAAGTGTTAGTACAAGGTATTACTGGTGCAACAGCACTTTTCCATACAAAACAAATGTTAGACTACGGTACACAAATCGTTGCAGGTGTTACACCTGGTAAAGGCGGCCAAGTAGTTGAAGGTGTACCTGTATTTAATACTATAGAAGAAGCGGTAGAAGAAACAGGTGCTACAGTTTCAGTTATTTATGTACCAGCACCATTTGCTGCAGATGCAATCATTGAAAGTGCAGATGCAGAATTAGATTTAGCTATTTGTATTACTGAACATATTCCAGTTATAGATATGATCAAAGTTAAACGTTACTTAGAAGGTAAGAAGACACGATTAGTAGGACCAAACTGTCCTGGCGTTATCACTGCTGACGAATGTAAAATTGGTATTATGCCTGGTTACATCCATAAAAAAGGCCATGTAGGTGTTGTATCACGTTCTGGTACATTAACTTACGAAGCAGTACATCAATTAACACAAGCTGGTATCGGTCAAACAACAGCAGTTGGTATTGGCGGAGACCCAGTAAACGGAACAGACTTCATTGATGTGCTAAAAGCTTTCAATGAAGACGATGAAACATATGCTGTTGTAATGATTGGTGAAATTGGTGGAACAGCGGAAGAAGAAGCAGCTGAATGGATTAAAGCTAATATGAACAAACCAGTAGTTGGCTTTATCGGAGGACAAACAGCCCCTCCAGGTAAACGTATGGGACACGCTGGTGCAATCATTTCAGGTGGTAAAGGTACTGCATCAGAAAAAATCAAAACACTTAATGAATGTGGTGTTGATACAGCAGATACACCATCAGTTATTGCAGAAACATTAATAAACCGTATCAAAAAAGAAGACGGTCTATATGACAAATGCTTAACAATCAAATAATTTAAAAATAATATAGAATAAGTACAGTGAATAACAATCAATATTCGCTGTGCTTATTTAGTGTTTTCTTTTTAAAGAAAAAAGTTAAATATTATTTCATAATCTTAATCTATGCCCTTAAAAATTAGTAATTTTCTATTTTTAAGGGCGTTTTTTATGTAAAAAGATAAGATAGACAACGATAAAAAGAGATATTATAATAAATGTAAAAAAATGACATAAGGAGTGAGCGATGAATAATAATACAGAAGCACTATATTTAAAATCTTTAGAATCTAGGTATGATAATGATTATGAGACACGAAATAAATTAATGAGATTAGAAGGCGAATTAATTGTAAATAAAACATTGGAAAATATTAATTATGTCGTTTATGCTCATAATCTAGAATTTACAGTCGATAAGAAATTTCAGGTCGATTTTTTAATTGTCCATAATAACCAGATAAGTATATTAGAAGTTAAACATTATTATGGAGACTTCCATTTTTTCAACTCTTACATGCAAAGTTCATCAAATAACACTTATCCACTTCCGTTTATGCAACTCAGTATAGCGAAAAATAACCTCCAAAAACTATGCAATGAAATAAATATTAATCTCCCAATTCAAGAATATTTAATCTTTTCGAATCCCACATTTATGGCTCAATCTACTATTCCAAATAAATCTCAAGTCTTATTAAGATCAGAATTCTATAAATTCTCTAAACTTTTTCAATCATTTCAAGTAGCGAAAGATAAAGCGATATTAAATCAAATACTTCAAAAACAAAAAAGGTTTTCTCAACAATTTAAAAGTATTGAAAAACCTGACTTCAGCTTAATTAAGAAAGGAATTAAATGCCCTAACTGTAAAAACTTAAATACAATGGTTATCGAAAAGCGAAAGAAAACTACTACTTGTATTTGTTGTAATAAAGATTTCAAAAGAAATGAATTATACTATTTTAATATTAGAGAACTAGCAGTTATTAAAGGTGAAGAAGGATTTACTTTAGCCGAAGCAATGGAATGGTGTGATGCAGAAAATATATATACAATTCGCAGAGTTTGTAATAAATACTTTGAATCTAAAGGGCAACGATACAAGAAATATACATTAAAAGAGAATGAGATAGCGAAAGAAGTGCTCTAACGTGCAAGACGGATAGAACAAGCTCGTTAGAAAACGTAACATGCAAGAGTGAGGAAACAAGCCCGTTAGCGCATAAAAATCAGTTGAAACTTAAAAAAATCTAATGAAATATAGCGAAAGAAGGAATATGTCCATATAATTGTGTAATAAAAAAAGAGCCAAATATAGCTCACTTTAGTACAATGTAATCGACTAAGAAAATATTGTAGAG
>NZ_JAJNIQ010000010.1:0-97949 GCF_022386395.1 Mammaliicoccus sp. J-M40 | reverse complement strand
GGTACTCTACTTGGATTATTGTCTTACTTAATCCAATAAGAAGTACTCTACTTGGATTATTGTCTTAGTTAATCCAACAAAAGGTGCTCTAATTGGATTATTGTCTTACTTAATCCAACAAAAGGTACTCTACTTGGATTATTGTCTTACTTAATCCAATAAGAAGTACTCTACTTGGATTATTGTCTTAGTTAATCCAACAAAAGGTGCTCTACTTGGATTATTGTCTTAGTTAATCCAACAAAAGGTGCTCTACTTGGATTTTCGGCTTAATTAATCCAACAAAAGGTGCTCTACTTGGATTTTAGGCTTAATTAATCCAATAAAAGATGCCCTACTTGGATTATTATCTTAGTAAATCCAACAAAAGGTGCTCTACTTGGATTTTAGGCTTAATTAATCCAACAAAAGGTGCTCTACTTGGATTTTCGGCCTAGTTAATCCAATAAAAGGTGCTCTACCTGGATTTTCGGCCTAATTAATCCAATAATAAAATCAACTCTTGCATTTTTGATTAATCCCATCCAAAAAAGAGCTAAGGATTTATATCCCTAGCTCCTCTATCAATATTAATATTGCTTAATATATTGTTCTCTTTCCCATTCTGATACTTGGGTTCTGTAGTAATCCCATTCTAACGATTTAGACTGGATAAATTGTCTGTAAATGTGATTACCTAATGCTGATCTTACTACATCGTTTTCTTTCATTGCTTTAACAGCTGTGTAAAGTGTTGATGGTAAGTCTTGTACGCCCACCGCTTCTCTTTCTTCTCTGTTCATTTCATAGATGTTTTGGTCTACTGATTCTGGTGGTGTTAATTTGTGTTTAATACCGTCTAGTCCTGCTTCTAAGATTGTAGCTAATGCTAAGTATGGATTAGCTGCTGGGTCTACTGAACGGATTTCGACACGTGTTGACACGCCTCTTGATACTGGTATTCTTACTAGTGGTGAACGGTTCTGTCCACTCCATGCGATATAACATGGTGCTTCGTAACCTGGTACTAGTCGTTTGTATGAGTTAACTAATGGATTACATACTGCTGTGAATCCTCTTGCATTTTTCAAGATACCTGCAATAAAGTGGAATGCATTATCTGTAAGTTGCATGTCGCCATCTGGATCGAAGAACGCATTTTCTTTACCATTGAATAATGATACGTTAAAGTGCATTCCGCTTCCGTTTACACCGAATAATGGTTTTGGCATAAATGTTGCGTGTAAATTATGTTTACGTGCGATAGTTTTAACAACGAGTTTGAATGTTTGAATGTTATCACATGCTGTAATTGCGTCAGCATATTTAAAGTCTATTTCATGTTGGCCAGGTGCCACTTCATGGTGACTTGCTTCGATATCAAAGCCCATATCTTCTAATTCTAGTACGATATCACGACGACAGTTCTCACCTAAGTCTGTTGGTGCTAAGTCGAAGTATCCACCATTATCATTTAATTCTAATGTTGGTTCACCTTTTTCGTCTAGTTTAAATAAGAAGAATTCTGGTTCTGGTCCTAAGTTGAAATCTGTAAATCCTAATTCTTGCATTTCTTTTAAGACACGTTTCAAGTTAGTACGTGGGTCACCTGGGAATGGATTACCGTCTGGACTATAAATGTCACAGATTAATCGTGCTACTTTACCTTTACCTGCAGTCCATGGGAAAATCACCCAAGTGTTCAGGTCAGGACATAGATACATATCCGATTCTTCAATTCGCACGAATCCTTCAATTGAAGAACCGTCAAACATCATTTCATTGTTTAAAACTTTTTCTAATTGTGCAATTGGTACCTCTACATTTTTAATTGTTCCTAAAATGTCTGTAAATTGTAACCTTAAATAACGTACGTTTTCTTCGTCTGCAAAGCGAAAAATATCCTCTTTCGTAAATGTTTGCTTAGCCATGTGTTGATCCTCCAGTATTTTATTTAAAAAATCTTGATAAATCTCCACGGTTGAGTGGACCTTCTGTCTTCGAGGTACCTCTAATTACCCGCTCTCTCATACGTAGTTCTTCATCTGAAAGGTCATTTTTTTCTTCTAGAAGAATTTGTTTAATCCCTTTCATATTGAATCCCTTTTCGATGAGATTTTTAATTTCAAGTAATCTCTCTAAGTCATTTAATGAAAACAACCTCTGATTACCGTCAGTTCTTGTCGGTGTAACCAGCTCATTACTTTCATAATATCTGATTTGTCTTGCTGTAAGTTCTGTTAATTTGATGACTACACCTATTGGAAACACGGCCATGTTTCTTCTAATTAAATCTCTTGACAGCACGACCGCCTCCTTCTACTAAGAACTTAAAATAAATTTAGCACATAAATTTTCAGAAAACAATTATGTGTGAGGAAACCTCACACATAATTATAACATAACTAATTCTTTTTTCATTAATGTTTCCACTGCTCTAATTATCGCGATTTTAACGTGTTCATATGTTAATCCACCTTGAATATAAGCTTCATACGGTGCTCTAATTGGGCCATCAGCTGTTAATTCAATTGAAGAACCTTGTACAAAAGTTCCTGCTGCCATAATGACATCATCTTCATAGCCCGGCATATAACTAGGCATCGGGCTGAAATGTGCATTGATTGGCGATGCATGTTGTATAGACTGACAAAATGCAATCATTTGTTCAGCTGTATCAAATGTTACAGATTGTATTAAATCAGTTCTTTCATCTGTGTAATGTGGTGTTGTCTTCATATTTAATTTCTCCAATAGTAAGGACGTAAACAATGCGCCTTTTAAGCTTTGACTAACTACGTGTGGCGCTAAAAAGAACCCTTGATACATTTCAGGTAAACTACCTAATGAAGCCCCCGCTTCTTTACCGATACCAGGAGCTGTTAATCTATATGCACAACGCTCTATTAAATCTTGCTTACCTGAAATATATCCACCTATTTTAGATAATCCACCGCCTGGGTTTTTGATTAAAGAACCAGCAATTAAATCTGCGCCTACTTCTATAGGCTCTTTATCCTCTACGAATTCACCATAACAGTTATCTACGAAAATAATAATTTCTGGATAAACTTCTTTTATTCTAGTAATGGCATATCCTATTTGCTTTATTGTTAATGAAGGTCTAGAACTATAGCCTTTAGATCGTTGTATTGCGATTACTTTTGTTTTATCATTTATTTTGTTTAATACAGCTTCAATATCAATATCATTATCTTTTAAAGGAACTTCATTGTATTGAATACCTTGTTCAATAAAACTCCCTATACCATTTCCATTAACACCGATTACTTCTAATAAAGTGTCATAAGGTGTACCTGTTATATACAGTAATTCTTCACCGTGTTTTAATTGACTATTTAATGCTATTGTAATCGCATGTGTTCCTGAAATAATTTGTGGTCTAACTAAACTATCTTCAGCTAGAAAGACTTCTGTATATACTTCTTCTAAATGATCTCGTCCCATATCATCATAACCATATCCTGTAGTACCGACTAAATCTGCTTCTGATATTTTCACTTTATGGAAAGCATCCAATACGCGTTCTTGAGCAATTAATGCATTATGCTCAATTTCATCAAAATATGGTCTTAATGTTGTTTCTACTTCTTTTACTAATGATTGTAATTTTTCTTCCATTTCTTTACCTCTTATTTTTGTTTATATCCTGTTATTTTATACATTTCATTTGTTTCATCAAACTCTAACGTTTCTATTAGTGTATGTGTTTTTTGCCAATACAATTGGTCAGCATCAGACGCCTCTAATTCCATCTCATAGTATTCCATTGTATTTTTAATCATTTCTACTAGCTTGTCTTTGAATACAACTTGATCTTGTTTATCTCTTGCTGACACAAATATAGAATTCTCGGAGACAGGTTGATTGATGTTATCTACTTTATCTTTTTTATTGAACACAACTAACATTGGGATGTGATTCATATCTAATTGTTTCACAAGTTTCATAACAGTTTCATACTGTTCCATATAATGTGGGTGACTAGCATCTACAACATGTATTAATAGTTGTGCATATTTTGCTTCTTCTAATGTTGATTTAAATGCTGCTATAAGTGTCGTAGGCAATTTTTGAATAAACCCAACCGTGTCAGATAATATAATATTAAATCCTTCGTTTATTGAAACAGCTCTTGATTTAGGGTCTAACGTTGCGAATAATAAATCTTGTTCAAATGTTTCATCTTGTGATAACTGATTAAACCATAAAGATTTACCAGCGTTAGTATAACCTATTAACGCGACTTGATAAGCTTGGTTATGTTGTCTTCTTTCCCTATATCTTGAACGGTGAGATACAATCGTTTCTAGTTGATGTTTAATTTCGTTCATGCGCGTTCTAATGTGTCTTCTATCAGTTTCCAGTTTAGTTTCACCAGGACCTCTTGTACCAATTCCGCCACCTAAACGTGATAGACTTTTACCATGGCCAGACAGTCTAGGCAGTAAATAATCTAATTGTGCAAGTTCGACTTGTAACTGCCCTTCTCTACTAGATGCACGTTGCGCAAATATTTCTAAAATTAATTGTGTTCTATCTATAATTTTAGTATCAAACAACTCATCTAATTGTTTCGACTGTGCAGTTGTTAACTCATCGTTAGCAATAATAGCATTTACTTTTACATCGTTTAAATCAATATATTCAATCACTTCTTCTATTTTACCTTTACCTAAGTAATATTGTTGATCTGGTCTATCTCTTTTTTGAGTAAATACTTCAATCACTTCTAATTGACTTGTTTTAGCTAAAGATTTTAGTTCTTCAACTGTTGATTGAAACGTATCCTCATCTACTTGTTTATCATGGAAAGCTAATAATATTACTTTCTCCGTTTCATGATCTGTTGTTATTAAATCATTTTTCATTTTTATCACGCTCTCTTTACTTCATTTTAACATATAATTAGATATGCATATTAATATGACTTTGAATAAATCTTTACTATAATAGAGTTAAGAAAAGGAGTGATTAGAATGTCTATATATGACTTCGAGGTTGCTAAAACAAATGGAGATACTTATTCGTTATCTGAATATAAAGGTAAAGCACTATTGATTGTCAATACAGCAAGTGAATGTGGTTTCACTCCACAGTTTGAAGGATTGGAACAACTTTATCAAGATTATAAAGATAAAGACTTTGTAGTACTTGGTTTCCCTTGTAACCAATTTGGTAATCAAGAACCAGGTGATTCATATGAAGCTTATCAAAATTGTAAATTAAATTATGGTGTTACATTCCCAATGCACGAAAAGATCAAAGTAAAAGGTTCTGATCAACATCCACTTTATGACTATTTAACAAGTGCTAAAAAAGGCATTTTAAACGGCTCCATAAAATGGAACTTCACTAAGTTTTTAGTGAATAAAGATGGAGAAGTTGTTAATCGCTTCTCACCACAAAAAAGTCCAGAACAGTTAAGAAATGCTATAGAAGAAGTATTATAAAAAGAAAGAGTTCGAGACATTAATCATTGTTTCGGGCTCTTTCTATGTATTTGCAGTAGTGGACTCGATGTCTATGTTGCACGTAGATTTTGTAGTTCAAAACTTGGCTATAGCATTATCCTTATTGCCTTTTCTCACTAAACGTGTCAATAACGATAGCCTTATTGTCTTTTCTTGCCAAACGTGTCAATAACGGTAGCCTTATTGTCTTTTCTCAGTAGTCTTGTCAATAAAGAGAATGTTATGTTTCACGTGAGTATCGTCTCGCAATATAACAGGACTTTATTTATTAAAATAAAAAAGCTAAGACAAATAAATTGTCTTAGCTTTTTTAGCCACGAGCACAAAAATTACTCATTTTCTTTATTTTCTTCTTCTTGTGCTACGACAAAAGTAGAAATAGCATGTTTGTAGATAAGATTTTCAGTGCCTAGAATATCTAGTAATACAACATTCTCGTCAAAGCCTACAATTTTGCCTTTCATTTGGAAACCGTTTAATAAGAAGACTGTTAATTCAGTACCTTCAGATTTGAACTTCTCCAATAATACTTCTTGAATATTTTCTTTCTCTGCCATATGACTTTCCCCTTCACTTGGATAATTGGATTACGTTGTCTGCGATTTCTGATAAAGACTGTTCATCCCGTCGAAACCAAGTTACATTCATTTTATTTTTAAACCATGTCAATTGACGTTTGGCGTATCTTCTTGAATTCTGCTTGATTTGTTCTATTGCAATATCTATGTCTTTTTCTCCTTTTACAACGGGTATTAACTCTTTGTATCCAATTGCTTGCATACTTTGTGAATGTTCATACCCCATATCAACGAGATTAGACACTTCTCTTAATAATCCTCGCTCCAACATCATGTCAACACGCATATTAATTCTTTCATATAAAGTTTCGCGCGACATGTCTATCCCAATTAATAATGTACCATATTTTCCAGAAAATGTCTGGCTTTTCTTTCTTTCACTTAATGTTTTTTTAGTCTTCAAGTAGTACTCTATGGCTCTTTCTACTCTTTGACGATTGTTTGGATGCACTGATGACGCAGTTTCTGGATCAAATTCTTTTAAATAATTGTGCAATTCAATATTTGTATAATTCGATAATTCATCAAATTTATTATTAATTTTTTCCAATTCTTCACTTGTGATTTCTTCTTTTTCTAAATGATAATCATACAGTACTGACTGAACATATAAACCAGACCCACCTACTAATATAGGAAGTTTTCCTCTATTATGAATATCATCGATTATATTGGAAACATCTTCTTTAAACTTGTACACAGAATAAGGCTCATCTGGATTGTATGCATCCACTAAATGATGTTTTATGCCTTCTTTTTCATCTTCTGTTACTTTTGCTGTACCTATATCTAATCCTTTATAAATTTGAAATGCATCACCATTGATAACTTCACCATTTAAAGCTTGAGCTAATCGTATACTAAGTTCAGTTTTACCAACTGCTGTTGGACCTACTATTGCGATTAACGGTTTTTTCGACATATTATTGTTCCTCTTTTTCTAATTGTTTAATTTGCGTCATCAACCAATTAAAGATGTGTTCGTATACTACAAATTGGTTCGTTTCAAATAATACTTCATGTCTTTTATTTTTATATAATTGTACAGTGACATGTTTAACGCCATTTCTTTTATATAACGTGGCAAGCTTTTTAATACCTGTTCCAAAACCTCCAAAGTGATCTTCTTTACCAGAAAGCAGTAATATAGGCATATTGAGGTTTTGTTTTTTGATATAGCTTGATTTTTTGGATTGTTCAGCCGCTTTCACTGTTTCTAAAAAGACTCTGTGAGATACTGAATACCCAGTATAAGGATCTTCTTCGTAAATCTTTTTATTTTCTTCACTTTCGCTAATCCAATTATTATCTTTATTTAATTCTTTATGTTTTCTATTAGGCGTCTTAAAGGCTAAGTTATTAATAAGTTTAGATTTAGTACGATTACCTAAAAACAGATTAACAAATTTTAATCCATATAAATTTAATTTACCTTGAATATTTGAATAGACAACAGTGCCGGATAAAATTAATATATTAACATCATCCGGATAATCATGAACATATTTTCTTGCTACTAAAGATCCCATAGAGTGACCTAACAGAATATAGGGCAAGTCATTGTTCAATTCAGGTTTGAAAGTATCTCTAATTTCTTTTAAATCTTCTACTAATTCTTTTAAACTATTAAAATGACCTCTAGTAGATTCTTCAATTTTTTTACCGTGGCCACGATGATTATGCCTAATAACATGAAAACCTCTTTTACAAAAATACTCTACTATGCCATCATATCTATCTTTATGTTCTGAAACACCATGTAAAATATGTAAGATACCTATTGGTTTTTCATCAGTTTTATCAATCGTCACTTCTAATGTTTGGCCAGATGATAATGTTATCATGTGATTAAATCTTCTCAAGATACGTACGCCTCCCTCAACCGTTATTATAGCAAATTCTATACTGCTTAAAAATACATTGCTTTCATACATAAAAATGCACCCAAAAAATCAAGAGAAAATCTCACTTTTTGGGTGCGTTATTTGTAATCTTTAATTATTTAGCAATTGCAGGTTGATCATTTGGGTTAATCGCTTCTTTAACTGCTTTTTCTAATTCTTGTTTGTATACGCGTTTAGTATCTGCATCGTAGTTAAGAACTTTAGCCATAACTTCTAAGATACCATCTTTATATTCTAATACGTAATTGATATCAAAGTATAATCTACCTGAACGACGTACTAAGAAGTCAGTTGGTTTATGCACCATTTCTTTTTGAATACTATAGATAACTTCTGCATAAACTTCAACAGGTAAATCTAAGTCAGCAACTTGCGTAGCATGTGCAATTTCAAATACTTCATCTACGTTTGAACCATATTTTCTAGCTAAGTAACGTGCCACATCTTCAGAAAGATTGTAGTTTTTAGCTTCTTCTACTTTACTTTCAACAAATGCATCGTAGTTATTGCTTCCTCCTACGTTACCACCAGAAATATAAGTATGCTTAGTCTCACAAGGTTTGAATTTCAATTTGTATTCTTCTTTTAATCGTTTACTTAATAAATCTACAATATCTTGAGCCATGTGACGGTAACCTGTTAACTTACCACCAGCTATTGTTAATAGACCTGAGTCGCCTTCCCATATTTCATCTTTACGAGAAATTTCAGAAGGGTCTTTTCCTTTTTCAAAGATAAGAGGTCTTACACCAGCCCAAGTTGACTCGATATCACTATCTTCAACTTTAACTGTAGGGAACATATAACGAATTGCATCTAGTAAATATTGACGATCTTCTTCAGTAACTTTAGGTGAAGATTTATCGTTATCATATACAGTGTCAGTTGTACCAACGTATGCTTTACCTTCTCTAGGAATAGCGAAAATCATTCTGCCATCACTTTCAGTATCAAAGTATACTGCTTGTCCTAATGGGAAGACACTTTGATCAATAACAATGTGTACACCTTTAGTAAGTCTTAATTGTTTATTATTAGTAGAATAGTCTTTACTTCTAACGTCATCTACCCAAGGTCCTGCAGCGTTAATAACTCTTTTACCTTTAATTTCAAACATTTCATTGTGAAGTAAATCTGTCACTTCTACACCTGAAACTTTATTTTTCTTATTATATAAGAATTGATTTGCTTTAGCATAGTTGATGATATCTGCTCCAAATTCACGTGCGCGTTTCATTACTTCAATTGTTAAACGTGCATCATCAGTACGATATTCAACATAGTAACCGCCACCTTTAAGGCCATCTTGTTTAACAAGTGGTTCTTTTTCGATAGTTTCGTCTCTATTTAACATTGAACGGCGTTCTGATTTTTTAACACCTGCAAGAAAGTCATATACTTTTAATCCAATAGAAGTTGAAAATGGCCCCATACTTCCACCTTTATGCATCGGTAATAACATCCATTCAGGTGTTGTTACGTGAGGTCCATTTTCATATACAATTGCTCTTTCTTTACCAGTTTCAGCTACTACTCCAACTTGAAGTTGTTTTAAGTAACGTAAACCACCATGTACTAATTTAGTACTTCTAGAACTTGTACCTTGAGCAAAGTCTTGCATTTCTACTAAAGCGACTTTCATACCACGTTGTGAAGCATCAAGTGCGATTCCTGCACCTGTAATACCTCCACCTATAATAACGACATCATATTCTTTACTTTTAAGTTGATCTTTAACTTGATTACGATTTAATGCTGATAATTGTTGCATAACCATTTCCTCCTATAAATGTAAAAAAATGAGAGACTTATCCCTACAAATTAAATTGTATGAACAAAGCCTCTCACATCTCTACGGAATATTAACTTACCTTAATGATAACACAACTTAATCTAATTTAAAAGCTTGAGTGGCTTTAACTGCTGTTTTCCAACCTTTATAAAGAGATTCTCTCTCTTCTTCTTCAAGTTCTGGTTTGAATTCAGTTTCTAATTTCCATCTTTCTTGTATTTCATCTTTTGATTTCCAGAATCCAACTGCTAAACCTGCTAGGTATGCAGCACCTAATGCTGTTGTTTCACTTACTTCTGGTCTTTCAACAGGTGTATTTACAATATCAGCTTGGAATTGCATTAAGAAATCATTCTTAACAGCTCCACCATCTACTCTTAAAGTTTCTACAGTAATACCTGAATCTTTTTCCATTGCTTCTAATACGTCACGAGTTTGATAACATAATGATTCTAAAGTAGCTCTAATGAAATGTTCTTTTTCAGTACCTCGAGTTAAACCAAATATTGCACCACGTGCGTCAGCATCCCAATATGGTGTACCTAAACCAACGAATGCTGGTACTACATAAACACCTTCTGTTGATTTAACACGTTTAGCATAATCTTCAGAAGCTGGTGCTGATTTAATCATTCTTAAACCGTCTCTTAACCATTGGATAGCTGAACCAGATACGAATATACTACCTTCAAGTGCATAATTAACTTTACCATCTAAACCGTATGCTAATGTTGTTAATAAACCGCTTTCTGATTTAACTGCTTTTTCACCAGTGTTCATTAACATGAAACCACCAGTACCGTATGTGTTTTTAACTTCACCTTTTTCGAAACATGCTTGTCCAAATAAAGCAGCTTGTTGGTCACCTGCTACACCTGCAATTGGAATTTTTTCACCGAAGAAATGATGTTCTTGTGTATAGCCGTAAACTTCACTTGAAGGTTTTACTTCAGGTAACATTGATGAAGGTACAGTTAAATATTCTAATAGCTCTTCATCCCATTTTAAATCATAAATATTGTACATTAAAGTACGACTAGCATTTGAATAGTCTGTAATGTGCGTGCCACCAGTGAATTTCCAAATTAGCCATGTATCAATTGTACCGAATAATAAATCGCCATTTTCAGCTTTTTCTCTAGCACCTTCAACATTATCTAAAATCCATTTTACTTTCGTACCTGAGAAATATGGATCTAATAGTAAACCAGTTTTATCTTTGAAAATTGGCTCTAAATCTTTAGATTTTAACTCAGCACAAATGTCTTGTGTTTGTCTTGATTGCCATACAATTGCGTGATATACAGGACGTCCAGTATTTTTATCCCACACAACTGCAGTTTCCCTTTGGTTTGTAATTCCGATACCTTCAATTTGTTCAGGGGAAATATTATTCTCGTTTAATACACTTGCAATAACGGATAAAACTGATGTCCAAATTTCATTTGCATCATGTTCTACCCAACCACCTTTTGGAAAGTATTGCTTAAACTCACGTTGGCTTACAAATTGAATTGTCCCGTCTTTATCAAATAAAATCGCTCTTGAACTTGTCGTTCCTTGGTCAATTGATAAAATATATTTTTCCATATTAAACACTCCTAATATTTTGTATATTACAGAATCTCTGAAGTTTCATCTTTAAGAATTGCTTTATTCAATACTATACCGAATAACACTACAACGACAGTAAAGATGATTGAGAAAATGATAAATCCATTAACGATCCCGTTAAATAAAATGTTATATAAAGCTGCGCCAAACATACCACCAGCGATTGGACCTAAAATAGGTACCGGTGAGTATTTCCAGTTAGAATCACCTTTACCTGGAATAGGTAATAACATATGCATAATACGAGGACCGATATCACGCGCTGGATTAATAGCATAACCTGTAGCTCCCCCTAAACTTAAACCAATCGCTACGATTAATAAACCAACTATTACTGGATTTAAACCATCTGTAAATTTATTAGCTCCTATAAATAATAATCCCATAACTAAGATCATAGTTCCAATAATCTCACTTAAGAAGTTTGCGATATAGTTTGGATATGAAGGTCCCGTAGAGAATACTCCAAGCTTCGCACCTTGATCTTCAGTTTTTTTCCAGTGAGGTAAGTAAGAAGCCCAAACGAAACCTGCACCGATCATTGCACCAATCATTTGTGCAATAATAAACGGAATAACTTTAGACCAAGGGAATGATCCATCAATTGCAAATCCTAACGTTACTGCAGGGTTTAAATGCGCTCCCGACACATTACCTACTGCATAAACACCTAACATTACGGCTAAACCCCAACCTAATGAAATAACTATCCAATCAGCACCTTTACCTAAAGTCCCTTTTAGGTTGACGTTAGCACAAACACCGCCACCAAATAAAGTTAATATGGCAGTACCTACTAATTCTGCCAAAAATTCACTCATATTAAACAACCTCCTATAGATTCTTGCTAATACATAAAAAGACCCCTACACAAACCTATACAAATTCATTGCATAGATATCCACGTAGAGGTCTCATTTACTCATCTCATATATTAACTTACTTAAGAGTATAATACTTAATGAAAACGTTGTCAAATCGACTTACCAAATTTCTGTATCACTTGTCGTTATATACTTTGCACCGCTTTCAATAGCTAATTGTATTTCTTCTTCAGTGTTAATTAAACCACCAGCTATAATACTTTTCCCAGTCTTTTCACTAATTTCTTTTATTACTTTCGCAGCAACTCCAGGTAATACTTCAACGAAATCCGGATCAGCTTGTTTAATCAATTCTATACTTCTACTTAAAGCAGTACTATCCAATATAAATACTCTTAAAGTTGTAAGTGTATTTAACTTTTTAGCTCTTCTAATAACTTTTGTCTTAGTAGAAATAACACCATGCGGTCTAAATTGCTGAATAATATATTCAACAGCCGCTTCATCATTTGATAATCCTTTAATTAAATCTATATGCAGCATAACTTCTTTATCGTTTTTCTTCATTTGATTTAAGATACCTTGTAAATGACCAATATGAGTATCTAATAAAACACATCTTTTATAATCTAACTTAAAAAACTTTTCCATATCTTTCATAGAGCGAATTGCGGGTAATAAATGCTCGTTCATATTATCCTCCTACATTACACGTTTAAATAACTTTTCTAGTTCATAAGTCGTTAATTCTATAATAATTGGTCTACCATGCGGACAAGTGAATGGATCAGTTGTTTCTCTTAACTCGTCTATTAAATGAGCCATTTCATGATTTCTTAAATAATGATTCGCTTTTATAGATTTTTTACAACTCATCATGATTGCCGCATCTTCTCTAAGTTTCTTAATATCTACACGCTCATGTTTTAATACATAATCAATCATATCTTTAATGACTTCTTCTGCTTCAACTTGAGGTAACCATACAGGATATTCACTAACCATATAATCATGATGACCAATAGGTTCTAAAAATATTCCTGCTTCTTTCAATGGTTGAAAGTATTTTTCTATAATCATATGTTCATCTCTAGAAAAATTAAAAGTTAAAGGTAATAATAAACTTTGAGTCTCGTTTGTTACCTCACCAATTTTCTCTTTGAAATACTCATATTTAATACGTTCTTGAGCTGCGTGTTGATCTATCATAAACATACCTGTATCATTTTGCGCGATGATATATGTGCCGTGAACTTGCCCTACTACTTCCATATAAGGAACTCTAGGTTTATCTTGCGTTTCATGTTGTTCAGGTGGTAATTCGTATGTGTCTTGATCGTATTGTATTTGTTCTGTTTCTTCTCGCAAAATTGGTTCTTCTTTTTCAATATTAAACTCATTTTCCGGATTTTTATTTTCTTGTTCTTCATCTTCTACGTGATGAGCGCCTTGTTCTTCTTGTATATAAGAATTATTCTCTTTCGGTTTAAAATGCCATTGTGATGATGGTTCACTTTTTTCTGTTTCAGAAATAATAGGTTTAGGATCATTTATTGAGTTTGTAAAATTTGGTGTTGTAGGAGAATGATTCTCAGATGATGTTTCTGTTCGATTTTTTGCTTCAAAATCTAAACGTTGTTGTTCAAATATTTCTTTCTGAGATTTCTTTTGTTGATGCTTCTCTAACGAAGTACCAGGTATTAAAGATAATCCTCTAAATGCTTCTTTAATTTTATGATTAATTAAATCGAACAACGACTGTTCTTTTGAAAGTCTAACTTCTAATTTAGTTGGATGCACATTCACATCAACTAAAATTGGATCCATTTCAATATTTAAGTAAACGATAGGATATCGACCAATTGGTAAAAGTGTGTGATAACCTTCAATAATCGCCTTATTTAATACAAAATTCTTAATATAACGCCCATTTATGAATATAGAAATATAATGCCTATTGCTTCTTGTATGTTCTGGTTTACAAACGAATCCGTGCATAACATAGTCTTCAGTTTCACCTTTAATTTCAACTAAATCTTTCGCGATTTTCATACCATATATTTCAGCCATTACTTCATTTGTACGGCCAGAGCCATTTGTCGATATGACTGTTTTTTCATCAGAAACTAAGTTAAACGCTATGTGCGGATGACTCATCGCCATTCGGTTAACGATATCTGTAATTTTCCCTAATTCAGTATATAAACTTTTTACATATTTTAATCTTGCAGGTGTGTTATAGAACAATTCACTAACAAGAATATCAGTTCCTTTTTTAGCTTTAGCTGGCTGTTGTTTAATTATTTCTCCATTTTCAACATGGACTTCATGACCTAATAGACCATCTGTACAAGTTTTCATAGTTACTTTACTGACTGAGGATATACTCGCTAAAGCCTCACCTCTAAATCCTAAAGTTCTAATATGGAATAAATCATAATCGTTATCAATTTTACTTGTAGCGTGCCTACCAAAAGCTTTACCGATATCCTCTTCATCTATGCCTGTGCCATTATCTACAACTCTTATTGATTGTATACCTGATTCTTTAATTGTAATGTCAATTTGTGTTGCTTGTGCATCTATAGCATTTTCCAACAACTCTTTAACAACTGAAGCTGGTCTTTCAACCACTTCTCCAGCTGCTATTTTATTGGCTAAGGATAATTCAAGTTCTTTAATTTTTCCCAATGCATTCACACTTTCTATTTAATTTGATTTTGAATTTCTTGAAGTTTAGTTAAAGCTTCAATTGGCGTCATATTCATTAAATCCATAGATTTTATTTGTTTTTCAACTTTTGAAGGTGTTTGTTCTTCGAATAATTGGAAAGATGGCTGTTCAAACGTTTGTTCATTGCGCTCAACACGCGTATTGGATTCTAGTTCTTCTAGAATAACATTTGCTCTTTCGATAATTTCATCTGGTAAATCAGTTAGTTTTGCTACATGAATACCATAACTTTGATCTACTGCACCTTCTTTAACTTTATGCAGAAAGATTAATTCACCTTGGTACTCTTGTGCAGCTACATGTATATTTTTAAGTCCAGATAAAGTTTCGTCCAAATGTGTTAACTCATGATAATGCGTAGAGAATAATGTTTTAGCTTTAGTATTATGATGCACATATTCAATCATGGATTGTGCTAAAGCTAACCCGTCAAATGTAGATGTTCCTCGACCAATTTCATCAAAAATAATTAAACTGTCTTCAGTTGCTCCTACCATTGCTTTTTCAGCTTCTAACATTTCAACCATAAATGTACTCTTACCAGAGACTAAATCATCCGCTGCTCCGATTCTCGTAAATATTTGATCAAATATTGGCAATAGCGCATAATCTGCTGGAACATAAGCTCCCATTTGAGCCATAATGCTAATTATAGCTATTTGCCTCATATACGTACTTTTACCAGACATATTTGGTCCTGTAATTAAATATATAAAACCATCTTGGTTCAAATAACAATCATTTGGCACATAATCATTATGATCCATGACTCTCTCTACAACTGGATGACGAGATGATTTAAGCGATAAAGTTTTATCTTCGCTAAATAACGGTCTTGTATAATGGTATTTTTGAGCTATTTCAGCAAAACTTTGTAAACAATCTATTTCTGATAATAATTTCGCTTGTGCTTGTAACTTTTCAGTATAAGCTTTAACACGTTGCCTTAATTCTAAGAATAATTGATATTCTAATTCTATTGCTTTATCTTCTGCACCTAATATGATAGATTCTTTTTCTTTTAATTCTTCAGTTACAAAGCGCTCAGCATTAGATAATGTTTGTTTACGTTGGTAACCTAATGCATCTGTATCTACACTATTTAAGTTAGCTTTTGTAATTTCAATATAATATCCGAATACTTTATTAAAACTTACTTTTAATGACTTAACACCGGTACGTTCTCTTTCTTTCAACTGTAATTCAGCAATCCATTGCTTACCATTCGTTGAAGCTTCTTTGAATTTATCAAGTTCAGCATTATACCCAGTTTTAAATAAGCCACCTTCTTTAACGGACAATGGCGGATCTTCGACTAAGCTCTCTTCTAAAAGTTCTTCTAAGTCTTCGAGAGGTTCTAAAGCTTTAAATCGATTAACAGATGTTGAATCTAGTCGTTCAATAATTTCTTTAATATATGGAATTTGTTTTATAGAATAATTTAATTGTACGAGGTCTTTCGCATTAACATTTCCATAACTTACTCGACCTACTAGTCTTTCTATATCATACACCATATTTAAATAACTTCTTAATTCATCTCTTTCTATGAAACCATTAACAAATTGTTCTACTGCATTTAACCTTTGTTCTATATCATGTTGTTTGATTAAAGGTCTATCAATCCATTGTTTTAACCTTCTAGCACCCATTGGTGTCTTAGTGTCATCCATTAACCATAATAAAGTACCTTTTTTAGATTTTAATCGGATGCTTTCAGTAAGTTCTAAGTTTCTTTTTGCATAAAAATCCATCTTCATATAGTCTAGTGCACGATATACGACAACGTCTTCTATGTGAGGCATTTCTCGCTTACCATTATCATGTATATAATTTAATAAATATATTAACGAAGTCGCTTGAGGTTTAGACGTTCCTTTTATAACGTCATATTCTCTTTCTTCATAACTTTCAACTACAGTAATCGTTTCAGTAATTAGTTGGATTTGTTTATATAAAGAATCTTGTAAAACTTTATTCACGATAATTTCATTCGGATGTATTGTCGTAATTTCATTGATTAAAGTTGTTTCATCTTCAAAAGATGTTGTCTTTAATTCTCCTGTAGTCACGTCACAATAACTTAAATGAAATTCACCATCTTCTTTAATAAAACTGAGAATATAATTATTCGTTTTCTCATCCATACCTTTTTGTTCCATCACAGTTCCAGGTGTGATGACTTGTACTACTTCTCGTCTTACCATACCTTTTGTTTGAGTTGGATCTTCCATTTGCTCACAGATGGCAACTTTATAACCTTTAGAAATAAGTTTTTCTATGTATCCTGAAGCTGAATGATATGGAACACCGCACATAGGTATTGGGTCTTTTTTAGCATCACGTCTCGTCAAAGTAATTTCAAGTACTCTAGATGCTTCAATAGCGTCATCGTAAAACATTTCATAGAAGTCACCTAATCTGAAAAATAATAAAGTATCTTGATATTGAGATTTTATTTTTAAATATTGAGCCATCATTGGCGTTGGTTTAGACATCTTTCTTCACGTTCCTTTATTTAACTTTGGATTCGTCTATTTTATCAAAATTTTCAACAATACACGAGTATGGTTAATTATAATATAAAGAATTAAGCTAGCACATAACAACTGTCTCGAATTTTGTTACATAGGTGAGCATTGCTTTTTATTTACAATGAATAAGAAGAGAGTGACCTCTCTAACGGGCAAGTTTTTTCTAACTAGCTCGTTAGACTTAAAATTCACTTCATATTTCATACAAACACACACTTTCAAAATAACATTATTATAGAAGAGGCTGGGACATTTATATCGGACTCATTCATTATTTAGACAGTAGCTGACTGGGGCGGTAAAGAAATCTTTTTATATAATTTCTGCCCTACTCCTATATAAATAAATTCTCCTAATCTGTTAATTAAAAGTCCAACAGATTAGGAGAATTATTTTGAGCTAAGGATTTATACCAAAGCTTGTAAATATATAATTTAGTTATTAAATTATTGTTTTAGTGTGAACAGCTACTAGCATTAGGTGCATTTTTCATAGCTGCACCAGTTTCACCAGTTAATTGGTTACCACCAGTTGATTCAATAATTTCATTTGTAACAGTATGGCTAATTGAATGTGAAACCATTTGCAGAAGTTCATTCACTTCTCCTTGAGCTTCTTTAAATTCACTTACAATCGGCATGTCATCTAATTCTTTTTCGATATTAGCTATTTTTTCTTCTACCATTGCTAAAGCTTTATCTTTACCATAGTTTTGGAAATTAACTGCTTGTTTTTGCAGTGATTTTAAACTTGCCATTTTTTCACGAACAGTTTGGTTTTCGTGAATTTGTGCTTCCGCACGTTTAAAAAATTCAACTTCTTCTGTTTCTGACATCATTTTTCCAAGTTTACGTGCTTGGTCTAGTATATCATCTTTTGTATACATTTAATGTACCACCTTTTCTTTAGATACAACTTCAACAAATTCACCATTTAATGAATATTGTTTAGCTTCTGTAATTTTAACCTTTACTATTTTACCAATCACATCTTGAGGTGCTTTAAAGTTTACTAATTTATTCTTCTCAGTGTAACCAGCTAATACTGTTTCATCTCTCTTACTTGATCCTTCACAAAGTACATATACTTCTTGGCCTTCATAAGGTTTTAATGATTGAGCAGCATATTCACCGACTACTTTATTTAAACGTTGTAATCTTTGTTTTTTCTCTTTTTCTGGAACGTTATCTTTCATTTTAGCTGCTGGTGTTCCTTCTCTTGGAGAATATACATAAGTATATGCATGTTCAAATCCAACTTCGTGGTATAAATCTATTGTTTCTAAAAATTGTTCTTCTGTTTCATTAGGATATCCAACTATTATATCAGTTGTCAATGCTATATCTGGTATTGCTTCTTTTATTTTATTTACAAGCTCTAAATAACTTTCACGCGTATATTTACGCCCCATTATTTTCAAGACTTTATTATTACCAGATTGAACAGGTAAATGAATATGCGGAACAATGTTTCCACCTTCTGCTATCACTTCAATCAATCGATCATCGAAATCCCATGGATGACTCGTTGTAAAACGAACTCGAGGTATATCAATTTTAGTCATATCGTTCAGTAAATCGCCTAAACCATAATTTAAACCTTCTATGTCTTTACCGTAAGCATTTACGTTTTGTCCTAATAAACAAATTTCCTGATAACCTTGTCTAGCCAAGTCTCTCACTTCGGCGATAATTTCTTCCGGCATACGACTACGTTCCTTACCTCTTGTAAATGGAACGATACAATATGTACAGAATTTATCGCACCCGTACATGATATTTACCCATGCTTTAATTCTACCGTTACGTACTTTAGGTAAGTTTTCTATAACGTCGCCTTCTTTAGACCAAACTTCAACAACCATCGCTTTAGACATATAAGCTTCTTCTAAAATTTCAGGTAATCTGTGAATATTATGCGTACCAAAGATCATATCAACATTTTGGTATGATTTTAGTATTTTATTCACTACAGATTCTTCTTGAGACATACAACCACAAACACCTATTAAACAATCTGGTCTTTCTTGTTTTAAATGTTTTAAGTTGCCGATTTCACTAAACACTCTATTTTCTGCATTTTCTCTAATTGCACAAGTATTTAGTAAGATAACGTCAGCATCGTCTACTGAATTAGTCGGTGCAAAACCTAATGCTTGAAAAATACCAGCCATTACTTCTGTATCATGCTCATTCATTTGGCAACCATACGTTCTAATATAGAATTTACGACCTTTCCCCATTCCTCTATGTCGTTCATCTATTTTGAAATCATCATGATATTGAACTTCTGATTTACCTCTTTGCTTAGCGTCCTTTAAGTTAGGAGGTTGATAAACATGCTCGAAATATTTACTATAATCTTTTTCTAAATTAGGTTTCGTCTTCGCATTCGCTCCTTGTTTTCTTTGCTCTTCATTCAATGTCAAAACCCTTTCTGCCCATATTGATTTATCTTTATATTATATTAGAGTTCAACATAAAGTGCAAAAAAGTTAAAGCGCTTTATTAAATTTTAAATGACAATTTTTATAACTTAATCCAATATCTTTTTGTTACATTTTGACTCTCTGAAATATACGGTTTATCTTCTTTACCACCGTTACGTTCAATAACTTTAGCACTGCCAAAGTTATCTTCATCACATGTAATCAACGCATATTCAACAAAATCATTTCTCAATTCCTCTAAAGCGTATTTTAATATAGTCGTTGCATAACCTTTACCTCTTTCGCTACGCCTTACACCGTTACCAACATGACCACCAACTTGCTGTAACCAATCGTTCAATTGATAACGAATATTCGCAGCTCCGACAATGATGCCCCTATCTATTAATACAAATGTTTTGGCTCTAACAAAATCACTATTTTTTGGCGGGGTTATGGCTTCATTTTGCATTTCCAACATGCTATTAAATCCTCCATGATGGCGGACGTCCGTACTCCAAGGAACTATTTTATCATTATTATCGTACCACTCAGATATATATTCATTAAATAGAGGTTTTATATCTTCTTTAATTTCACGAAACTCCATACACATCTTCCTTTACTGTAGTTCTTGAATTTGTTCTTCATCGCCAGCATTTAACATGTGATAGTAAACACCTTGTTTATCAATAAGTTCTTCTTGTGTTCCTGATTCAAGAATTTCTCCATGTGATAATACAAATACTAAATCTGCTTTCTTAACTGTATTTAATCTATGTGCAATGATAATGCTTGTTCTACCTACCATTAAAGTTTCCAATGCTTCTTGTATTTTAATTTCTGTTACGGTATCGATGCTACTTGTTGCCTCATCTAGCAATAATATTTTTGGATCTTGTAATAAACATCTAGCAATTGAGATAAGCTGTCTTTCACCTTGAGAAAGTGAGCCTGATTCACCTTTTAGTACTGTGTTATATCCATTTTCTAAATTAATGATGAAATCATGTGCATTTGCTTTTTTGGCCGCTTCTATAGCTTCTTCTTTTGTCGCATTAGGTGTTCCATACATGATATTATCTAGAATTGTTCCATCAAATAAGTAAGGGTCTTGTAATACAACGCCTATTTCTTTTCTTAAAGAAGCTCGTGTAATCTCAGCAATAGATTTTCCATCGATTAAAATTTCACCAGATTCTACATCGTAATAATGTAAAATCAATTGAACGATTGTTGTTTTACCTGCACCAGTAGCTCCTACAAGTGCAGCTGATTCTCCACTTTTTATTTCAAGGGATAAATCTTTAATTGTTGGTGATTTTTGTTCTTCATCATATCTGAAGTTAACATTGTTAAATTTAATATTCCCTTCAATATTATTTAAATCTATAGCATCTTTTGAATCTTGTTCTACAGGTTCATTCATAATGTCGAATACACGTTCCGCACCGGCTATAGCAGACAGTACCGTATTAAATTGGTTCGCTAAGTCCGATAGCGGTCTTGTAAACTGCCTTGCATACTCTGCAAAAATAACAATAACACCAACTGTTACACCGGCAGATTCATTTAAAGCTAATATACCACCTATCCCAGCTACGATAGCAAAACTTAAATTATTTAAATAATTCATTACTTTAGGTATTAATCCACCAAATGTTACTGCCCAAAAGCTATATTCTTTAACATTATCTGCTTTCTCATTAAATGTTTCCATCACATAATGCTCTTGAGAAAAAGCTTTTACAACAGTTTGACCATTCACGATTTCTTCGATATAACCGTTCATAATACCCAATTGTTTTTGCCTCATCGAATACAACACGCTTGTTCTAGCTGTAATCCAACGTAAACTTATGAACATGATAGGTATAATGATTACTGTTAATAAAGTTAATAATGGACTTAAATACAACATGATAGATAATGTTCCTATTAACGTTACAACGCTTGAAGTAAATTGAATGAATGAGGAGTTTAATACTTGTGACACATTTTCAATATCATTTTGCATTCTACTCATTAATTCACCATGTTGTTTTTTATCAAAGTATGAAACAGGTAACTTTTGAAAATGACTAAATAAATTGTCCCTTAATAAATAAACTGTTCGTTGTGCGATATTTACCATCATATACGAACCTATATAAGAAGTGATGGATAATAAAGTATATACAGATATCAATATAATGATATATTTTAATAATCCATTTAAGTCTTTAGGGATAATTTTTGTATCAATTATTCTACCAATTAAAAATGGCCCTACTAAACTCAATGAAGATGAACATATAATCATGAGTATGACAATGATGAGTTGAACACGTTTTTCATCAATTAAATGCCAAATATTTAATAAAGTCCCTTTAGTATCTCGTGCTCTCTTTTTCTTCTTAGTATTATTTTTAGACATATCATCCGGCGTTATAACCGTTTCATGTCCGTACGGATTTTTAATGCCCATCATGTATTCACCGCACTTTCTTGGCTGTTAGCAATCTCATTATAAAGTTTAGATGATTTTAATAATTCTTCATGATGACCTATTGCTTCTATATGACCATCTACCAATAACATAATTCGATCTGCTGTTTTAGCTGTAGAAATTTTTTGAGTAACAATCAGTTTAGTTGTATCTTCATGTTCAAGTGCATCCCATAAAGCTGATTCCGTCTTCACATCCAAGGCAGAAGTAGAATCATCAAGTATTAACACACCAGGTTTCCTTACAAGCGCTCGAGCAATAGAAAGTCTTTGTTTCTGACCACCAGATAAAGTAACACCTTGTTGTCCAATCATCGTTTCATACTGATGATCAAATGCTTCGATAGAATTGTGTATTTGTGCTTTTTGAGTAGAAGTTTCTAACGTTTCTAATTCAGCATTCGGGTCTCCGAATTGCAAGTTTTCATATATTGTTCCTGAGAATAATAATGCAGTTTGTGGTACATATCCGATAGCGTCTCGTAAATCTTCAATTTCCCAGTCTTCTACATTCTTGCCATCTAAAAGAATTTCTCCTTGTTTAGTTCTATAAATTTTCGGAATTAAACTCAGTAAAGTAGATTTTCCTGAACCTGTAGAACCCATAATAGCAAAGGTTTCTCTCGGTTCAACTTCGAAGGAAATATTGTGAAGTACCGGTTTATTAGCGTTTGGATAAGTAAATGAAACATTATTGAATTTAATACTATAAGCATGATTTTCCACTTTGTGACCGTTCTTTTCTAATACCCATTCATCTGATGGAGTAGTAAGCACTTCTTCTATTCGATCACTGGAAGCCTTCATTCTACTTAATGTCATGATAAGAAATGCCAACATACCAAATCCACCTTGCATTCTCATACCATAATTGATGATTGCGACCAGTTTACCAACTTCTAGAGTTGAACTATTAACCATATCAGACCCAAACCAAATGACAGCTAATATACTCGCATTAATAATAAATAGTAAAGATGGATTAATCAATTCCATTAGTCTTAAAGCGTATGTATAATTATGTCTAATGTCCTTTATTTTTTCTTTAAATTGATTAATTTCTTGGTGTGATGTCTGACTCGCTTTGATCAATCTAACAGCTTCAAGATTTTGTTGGAAAAATCTATTCATTTCATCAAATTTTCTTTGTATCTTAGTAAATAATTTAGAACCCGTGCGCGCAATAAAGAATATTATTATAAATATAAATGGCGTTCCAATCACCAAATAAAGCGCTAGCCTAGGTTCAACTATAAAGCTCATTACGATACTTCCAATAATCATCAAAGGGGCTCTTAACATGATTCTTATAGACATATATACTGCTGTATCACAGTTATTAACATCGCTTGTGAGCCTCGTAATTAAACTAGAAGTTTTAAACTTCTCTAATGTTGCCAATGAAAAAGTTTGAATTTTACTAAATTGTGCAGTTCTTAAATCATATGCAAAAGTTTGACTAACATGGCCAGCTACAAAACTATTCCATATCCCAGACACTAAAGCTACAAGACCTGTAACAAGCATAATGCCTAAATAAAGATAGACGTGGTTTAAATCATTCTTTAAAATACCATTGTCTATTATTTCAGATATAAAAATAGGCTGGATTAATTCTACTGCTAATTCTATTAACATTAATATTAAACCTAATATAAACAGACCCGTATACGGTTTAATATATTTTAATACAGTTCTCATATCTTTCGTCCCCTTTACTCCTTAAACCGATATAATATAATACATTTCTCCTTTATATTTATAATAAATAACGTTCATTCATTAAACTATCTTAATTAAGATCTATATTTATCCGTTAACGTATCCATCATGATGCCTTCGGGAACGTGATAAAACTTCACTTGAGATATAATGCTTTTACATTCCAACTCAACCATGCGCTCATTAATTTGTTCTATTAAAATTAGGCAAGCATTCATATCCCCTTCAATAGTAGTTTCTAAAGGATTCACTTGATACTTTAAACCAGAATCATCTATTATTCTTATTGCTTCATCAACTAAAGGTATTACCCCTGTATCTTCGTGCTCTGGAATAATTTGAATGCTCATTAATGTATTTGTCATTTGAAAATCCCCCTTTTTATTAAAAAAAGCTCATAGACAAACTATGAGCTTAAAGTGTATTCATTATATAATTATTTAAATTGAGAAACAAGCTCTTCAAATTGGTTTTCTTCAAGCTTCAATGATTTTTTAACTAGTGGTGTTTCATCAAGTTGTTCTAATTGTTGTTCATATGATGGAGTTTCTTTATCTTGATATATAATACCTGTAATCATAGATTCTTTATCCATCACTGTTTGTATTGCTTGATTTTTATTTGAAAAATCATAATCCTCAATATCAGCTAATTTAGTTAAATTCTCTTTAAACCAATCATAAGTATTTATTTTGTTGTATGTTACACATGGTGAAAATACGTTTACAAATGAAAATCCTTTGTGATTGATTGCTTCTTCAATTATATGTGTTAATTCTTTGATGTCGCTTGAGAAGCTTTGCGCTACAAAAGTAGCACCTGATGATAATGCTAATTCTAAAGGTGCAACGTTTTGTTCAATGTTACCTTTAGGTGTTGTTTTTGTAACAAAACCTTTAGCAGAACTTGGTGAAGTTTGCCCTTTAGTTAATCCATAAATTTGGTTATCCATGATGATATAAGTCATATCCATATTTCTTCTTAAAGCATGAATAGTGTGACCCATACCTATAGCAAATCCGTCTCCGTCGCCGCCTGAAGCAATTACTGTTAAATCTTTATTAGCCATTTTAACACCTTGTGCTAAAGGTAATGAACGTCCGTGAATTGAGTGTAGACCATATGAGTTTACATAACCACTCAAACGACCCGAACAACCTATACCTGTAATAATGGCAACTTCTTCTGGTTCCAATCCTACATTTGCTGCTGCTTTTTGAATCGCTGCTTGCACAGAGAAGTCACCACAGCCTGGACACCAGTTTGGTTTAACATTATTTCTAAAATCTTTAAATGTTGCCAATTATATCAACTCCTTCATATTACTTGCGATTTCTAAAGCTTTATCTTCTATTTCATGCGGTAAGAATGGTGTACCGTCATATTTTGTTTGGTTAATAATTTTACCTTGATGATTTACATTCATTTTGATAATGCTAGATAGTTGTCCTTGGTAATTATGCTCAGCTACAACTACTTTTTTAGCTTTATTAAAGGCTTCTTGTACAGCATCAGTAGGGAATGGATGTAATTGTCTAATTTGAATATGATTAACTTTTACATTTTGCTTATCTAATCTTGTAATTGCTTCTTCGATTGCTCCTATAGTAGAAATGAATCCTACATATAGAATATCCGCTTCATCATATTTTTCATTAGATTTAACTGGTTCATCGATTAATAATTGAGCTGTTTTACGCATACGTTTATCCATTTGTAATTGTCTGTTTTCAGCACCTTCAGAAGGTTTTCCTTCTTCGTTATGTTCAACACCTGTCACATGGTGAATACCACCTTTTGTACCAGGAAGAACACGTGGAGAGATTCCAGAATCAGTCAATGCATAACGTTTAAAGTACGCCTTATCTTCAGGTGTTTCCATGTCTTCTTCTATTAGAGCGCCTCTACGAATTTCAATTTTGTCATAGTCTAATGATTCAACGGTTTGTTTACCTAAAGATAATTGTAAATCTGAAAGTAATATAACTGGACATTGATATTCTTCAGCTAAGTTAAATGCTTCTATCGTTAAATAAAACGCATCGCTTGCGCTTGTTGGTGCTATTACAATTTTCGGAATATCGCCATGAGTACCGTATATCATTTGCATTAAGTCAGACTGTTCTTGTTTAGTTGGTAAACCAGTTGATGGCCCACCGCGTTGAGTATTAACGATTACTAAAGGTGTTTCAGTCATTCCTGATAAACCTATTGATTCCATCATCAATGATAATCCTGGACCAGCAGATGATGTAAATGAACGTACACCAGCATAGTTAGAACCAATTGCCATTGTACATGCAGCAATTTCATCTTCCGTCTGTATAACGGCGCCACCTAATTCTGGTAAACGATCAATCATGTACTCCATAATTTCTGAAGCTGGCGTGATAGGATAAGCTGCCATAAATCTAACTCCAGCTGCTACTGCCCCTAAACCAATCGCGTCATTACCTATCATAAATAAATGGCCATCAGAGTCATTCTTCTCTAAAGTATGTTCACTTTCTAATGAATCCATTTCTTCTTTCATTAATCTATAACCTTCATTTAACGCTTGAATGTTTAAATTAACGACACTTTCGCCTTTACGACTGAATAAATCACTGATTAATGATTCAAATACGTCTGTATCTAAATCCATGACTGCACAAGTAGAACCTACAGCTACCATGTTCTTCATTAACGCTGTTCCTAATTCTTTAGCTACGCCTGTAAACGGTAAGCTCACTAATTGTGCTTTACTATCTTCTGGATTTTCAGGTTTTGCTTTTGCATCGGCAATGATAATACTGCCTTTTTGCATTTCGTGATAGTTCACATCTATTGTTTCTTGGTCAAATGCTATTAATATATCTAAATCATCACTAATCGCTCTTACTGGCGTGGATGATACTCTTATTTTATTGTTTGTGTGTCCGCCTTTGATTCTACTAGAAAAATGACGGTATCCGTATAAATAATATCCTTGACGGTTCATAGCAGTTGCGAATATTTCACCTGTTGACTCAATTCCTTCGCCTTGCTGTCCGCCAACTTTCCATGAAATTTGTGATTTCATCTTATGGCCTCCCCCATATAATATCTCAATTCACATCATACCAAAAAAATCCCTTTAATCCTATGAAATTAAAGGGTTTTAACAAAAATCATCCTAATGGACGATACTATTCAAATGGATGATCATCGTTTATTAATATTCTTTGAATTTTTTTAGCTTTTCCATCTTGAGTTAAATCAACAACCACACCTGAAAGTACTTTTCGACCTTCATTTGGCAAGTTATGACGTTGAGGTAAACTCGTAATAAATCTTTCAATAACCTCATCTTTATTAATGCCGAGAATACCGTCGTAATATCCAGTCATTCCAACATCTGTAATATATGCTGTACCTTCATTTAAAACACGTTCATCAGAAGTTTGTATATGAGTATGCGTACCAACAACTGCACTAACGCGTCCATTTAAATACCAAGCCATCGCATTTTTCTCAGAAGTTGTTTCTGCATGAAAATCAACAAAGATAAACGGCGTTATTTTAGATGCTTCTTCTATTAATTCATCAGCTTTTTTAAAAGGACAATCGATAGCAGCCATAAATGATCGACCTTGCAAATTGATAATAGCAACATCTTTATCGTTGACTTTAATGATTCTCATACCAATTCCCGGTGCCTCATCAGGAAAATTCGCAGGTCTTACCATTCTATTCGCTTGACCTATAAATTCGTAAATTTCCTTCTGACCGTATGTATGATTACCCATCGTCATAAAGTCTGCGCCCATACGTAAAATTTCTTTATATATTTTTTCAGTTATTCCTTTACCATGTGCAGCATTTTCACCATTAACAATCGTTAGTGTTGGTTTGTATGCTGCTTTAATTTTAGGTAAATATGTTTCTAATTGTTCTCTACCTAATTTGCCTACAATATCACCTATAAATAAAATTCTCACTACAGTCATCCTCTCTATTACTCTTTATATTCTAATGGAAAACAAAATATTTTAAAAGTAATGATTATTAATTTATAATATAGGGTATACGTTACAAGAGCGTTATTTATATAGTAACGTATCAAAAAATTAATAGGAGTGTTTATTTAAACATGGGAATTGATATTGAACCCGAAAAGTTTGCAGAACTAGTGGTTAAAGCAAATCCATCCGTACACGAAGAGGCAGAAGATATTGCCAAGGATAGTTTGGAGTTATACGTAACAGCTTTTAAATTAGCTGAAAAATACGGTAATTGCGCGATAAACTCGCACGAAACTTCAAATGTATTAAAAGAAGCATTAGATTTAGAGTTGAACTTAACGAATTAAAAATAAACATGAAAAATGAAAACGAGACTAGGTATAGATTATCCTAGCTTAAATAAAACAGAGTCGATTATCTTATTCATTTAAGAATCGCCTCTGTTTTTTAATTTGTATAAATTTAAAAATTGTTATAATGACTTAAATAACTCTTCCCAATATTGTTTAACTTTATCTCTACTAAATCTATCTTTTATACTTTTAGCCGCATTTATACGCATTTCATTTATTAATTCAGGATTACTAAATAAATAATTCATATTTTCAGCTAATTGTTTTATATTATTTTTTTCAATAATTAAACCATCTTTACCGTTAGTAATAATATCTTCAGGACCATAGTTAAAATTATAACTCAATACTGGAACACCATTTGCCATACTTTCTAATATAGATAACGAAAAGCCTTCTGTTTTCGAAGTTACAATCGAAAAAGCCGCTTCTTTATAAACATTTTCAATATTATCGGTATAACCTTTTAATATAACGTTCTCAGTTAAACCTTTAGATTTAATTAAATCTTTAAGCTTTTTCTCTTGATCACCAGAGCCATACATTTCTATCAAAAAGTTTGGATTGTATTCTACGAGTAAACTTGCAGCTTCTACTACATGATGAATTTGTTTTAATGAAACTAATCTAGAAATAACAACAGCTTTATCTTTTTTAAAATTATTATGGGCATCGCTATTTTTCACTTCTATGCCATGTGGTAGCGCAAGTAGTTTTTCATCATGATTTTTTCTAGTTACTATATCTTCTTTCTGCCTCTCTGTCAGCGCGACTAAATAATCTATTTTATCTAAATTATTTAATGCAAATTTTACAGTACTTACAATTTCTGATTTTTCAACATCAAACGGCTCTTTCACATGATTACTATGCAATCTAATAAGTTTTTTAGCTTTTTCATCATCGACTAGTGTCATCACATCATCAGTATTACGAGCATCTGAAATTAAAATTGGATATTCATCGTTTTCAACAACTTTTTCTATAAAATAAGCTTTTAAAGCTTCATCACTTTTAAATGTCTTTTTAATTTCATTACCATTAAATAATAAAACTTTATGAGCATTTCCAGTTTCGGGATTAACCCATTTAGATAAATAACAATTGCCTTTACTGTCTTTAAAAACCATCTGTCTCGGCTTATTTAATTCAAAATCCATATAAGAAACCTTGCCCAAATATCCTTTAGGCGTGTATGCTTCACTTCTAATTCTATATCTAAAATCATTAAAACAATCTACACCTTTTACAGTCTCATCGTCACGATGAGTCATATAATACCTATATAAACCATTTTCATATATTCTATATCCATTTTTATTTTTTACTTTTTCATAAGCAAAATCAGAAGAAATACAATCATTAACTTTCGTTAAATCTTCTTCAACATTTTTCTCATCTCTATAAAAATCATACATATTTCTTATTTCAATATCTCTATTAATACTATAGTATTGAAATAATTTTTCAGTTATAATGTCATAATCACTATTATAATTAAAAGTTAATATTGTTGTTTTATAACCCAATTCAGCACTCATGTTTGCTTGCTGAATACAAGCTTTAGTTAAACCGCCTCTACCAACATCAAGTGAGTTTATCAAAAAATAAATTTCTTTTCCCATAATAATAAACCTCCTAATTGAGGTTCATTATATAGTCGCTTAAACATCATTTCAAACGATAAGTTATTTCTAAGGAGATAATATGTTTATAACAAAAAAACGTTTAATCATTAATTTCGTCTTTATTTTTTTAATAGGGTCCATTACATCTTACTTTGGCTATAACCTAAAAACAGATCATTCATTCTTAATATTATCGATTGCCGGGTTAACAATAGGTTATTCAATACTTATTCCTATTAAACTATTAGCTGAATATTTAAGTGCTAAAGAATAAAATATATACCAGTATAATAATAAGAGCGTTGCACCTTAGGATACAACGTTCTTATTTTTTCTTTTTATTTAATTACTTATTCTTATTATCAGCTCAAATACCTTTTCTTATAGTAATAATTTATTAACACACTTTTTGTTACAAAACTGTAAATTATTTGTAATATACAAATAATAACAATATTTGGTAAATGTGTTATTATATTAAAAAAACAAAGAGGTGTTTATATGAAAAGTTTCAAAAAAGTAATGATTTCTCTAGTTGTTGGCAATATCGTTATAACTCCCTTTATTACTTCTAATGTAGATGCTATGGAGCAACCTTCATTTAAAGTTGGCGGTAGAAAAGATTATCAAGAAATTCAAGGTACTCATTTAATGGTGAATGTTACTGGGGTGGATAAGAAAGGTAACGAAATTCTTGTTCCTGGCTTTATAGAATTCCCTTTAACACCTGGTGAAGTATTAACAAAAAAAGATATTTTAAATTATGTTCAAATTGCAATAGATGCAAAGGCTGCAGATGAATATCGAGTGGTAAATTTAGCGCCTAATTCGAAAATTGAGGTATCATATAGTAATAACAAGTCTGATATATTTCCTATAACAGATAAAGGATTTGTTATTCCTGATTTAACTAAGCATATAGAAAATCCTAGTTTCAAATTGATTACTAACGTAGTTTTAGAAGAAAAATCTTCAACTGATAATAATCAAGTATTTAGTAAATCCACAGAAGTTTCGATAGAGCATTTTGTAAAATTTTTAAAACGCGATAATGAATCAAATATATTATTACCTATCAATACAGGAAGAATCACAAATTTAAAAGAAAAACATCATGTTGGAGATAAAATTACTGAAAATGACTTATTAAAAGCTGCTGAACTAGAGTTTAAAAAGACTAAAGAATATAAAGAAGGTTATCGAATAGTTAAAAGATTAAATGCTAATGTTATAGAAAATGGTGTCAGTTCTAGAATTCTATATGATTTTCAAGATAATAAACCATTTAATTATACAATATCAGGTAAAAGACAACCTGCTAAATTACATACAGATGGTTTGTCAGATACTTATTACATTTCTAAAAATGGAGACGATTATCCATTAAATTAATAGATTTAAGAAAGTGGGACTACGAAACCTTATAGAAAATTACGGTTTCTACCCCACTTCTTTAATATTTTTCTATTTCTTCTGCTAAATTTTTATCTAGATCACTTTCAGTATTATTAAGATGTATGACAATGTTCTCTTTATCCGCTTCACTACGATTTTGACTTAACTTATATGCAGCTTCTAATTTATCTACTTTTACTTTGAAACCCACTATACCTTTTATTTGTTTTTTTGTCTGATCAGATAAATTTTCCCATGTTGCCCCACCTCTATGTTCACTTTCATACTTATCCAACAAAACTTTTAAATCTTCTTTTAACTGGTGTTCATTTAACAAGACACTTTTCCCATAAACATGTGTGCTTTGATAATCCCATGTCGGTACATCCTCAGTTTCATACCATGTTGATGATATGTATCCATGTGGCCCGTGGAATATAATGAGTACATCCTCGTTATTGTCCATTGTTCTCCATTGCTTATTGCCTCTAGCAAAATGCCCAGATATAAATAAAGCATCATCATGCTCATTAATAATTACTGGTAAATGTGTTGCAATAGGTTTTAATTCATCAACAGTAACTACAGTCGCAAAATTATATTTAGTCATAAAATTTTTAATTTCTTGATAATCTTTCATTTGATAATGTTTTGGTATGTACATCTGAATGCTCCCCTTTACAGTTCAATTAAACACACATTTTACACTT
Source organism: Mammaliicoccus sp. J-M40 (assembly GCF_022386395.1). Classification (NCBI taxonomy): domain Bacteria; kingdom Bacillati; phylum Bacillota; class Bacilli; order Caryophanales; family Staphylococcaceae; genus Mammaliicoccus; species Mammaliicoccus sp. J-M40. The sequence continues at coordinate 65,790 of NZ_JAJNIQ010000010.1, read as the reverse complement.
AATTTTAAATACCCTATTCAACTATTGTCAAAGCTTTTAATACAAATAAATAATCTATGCTACACTTTAGAGTATAAATTTAAAATATTGATAATATCAAATGATGAAAAGGGGTATGTAGATGAATAAATTAGGAACTTTGTATTTTTTTACAGGTAAAATGGGAGCTGGAAAATCAACTACAGCAAAAAAATTAGAAATTAATAAAAACGCTATTTTATTATCTGAAGATGATTGGTTATCTCAACTTTATCCAAATGAAATAACAACATTTGACGACTACTTAAAATATTCAAAATTAATAAAGCCTTTATTAAAAGAACACATACAACGTATTTTAAAAGTTGGTAGCAATGTAGTATTAGACTTTCCAGGAAACACAAAAACACAAAGAAGCTGGTTACTCAGTATAGCGACTGAAATAAAGGCAAATCATGAATTAATATTTCTTAATATAGATGACGAGAAATGTTTAGAAAGAATAAAAAAGAGAAGTATTGAAGAACCTTCAAGAAAGAATTTTGATACAAAAGAAACGTTTGAATACGTAACTAGCTTTTTCGAAGAACCACTTCTCTCAGAAGGATTAAATATAAACGAAATAAAAGGAGCAGGACAGAAATCTAGTTGTATTTAATAAGATTTCTTAGCCCTACCGCGAAGAGCGACTAGGATTGACAAAAGCTTGATATAAGCGTATTTTTAGTCTATTCAACTACTGCCATAACAAAATAGAGTCTGGAACAATTATTTATGTTCCAGACTATTCGACTTCTAAAGATAAAATCTTTTTCTTGTTTTCACTCAAAATATCAAACTTATCTTTTGAATTTTTATCCGAAGTAAAAACATCAAAAGAATCATTATAAATGCCCTTAGCAGTATCAGTATTCTCTTTTGAAGTACTTGAATAAATTGTACCAATTTCCTCTAATAAATCAGCACTTTTTCTATAATAAACTAAATCTTCTTTATTAGCTTCAATTTCAATAAGCGCATCTCTAATACCGTATCGTAGCGCACAGTATAAAGCTATAGCCGATACAAATATGTATACAAAAACCACTTGATACCCTCCTCTTTTAAGTCTGCAAAATAACCTTGCATTATCAAAGTTTTAGATCAAACTAAATTGCTAATATAGTAACACTTATAATGTTATCACAGATATCTAGTACATATTAATAAGTTAAACTTTATGTTTAATTTTCATCTATAACGATTACTTTAGTAAATTAATATCGTTTTATAGTATAATATACTTAAATGTAAAAATATGGATATATAAACTATGAAAGGAGAAAGTACTATGAGCGATTACATTACTAAAGAAACTTTTGAACAAATGGAAAAAAGAATAGATGATAAATTTGAGCATTTATCCGATAAAATAGATGATTTATCTAAGATTATGGAAAATAATATGAAGCTCATGGAAAGTAATGTGAAATATCAAATCTCTGAAATGAAAAATATACAATTCAAATGGTTCATTGGCACAATGATAGCTATTGCTGGTGTAGCTGGAAAAGTTTTTGGGTTGTATTGATTATGTATTTTTTATGAGAGTTATAAAATTAATAAATTATAATGACGAAAGGAGAAATCAGTATGAGCGATTACATTACTAAAGAAACTTTTGAACAAATGGAAAAAAGAATAGATGATAAATTTGGGCATTTATCCGATAAAATAGATGATTTACCAAAAATCATGGAAAATAATATGAAATATCAAATTTCTGAAATGAAAAATATACAATTCAAATGGTTCATTGGTACAATGATAGCTATTGCTGGTGTAGCTGGAAAAGTTTTTGGGTTGTATTGATTGTTTATTTCTTTTTTAATTCATTCTAAAGAATAGCTAGTATTCCAGTTAATCAATAATTAACAAAAAGTTATTTATCTAACATCTAGTAAGAGATAAAGCAGTATTGTTGATGCTATAATTTTAATTGAGTAAAAAGCCTTACATTTTCGTGACACCTTTCGAGCCTCGAATTGGTAAGGAAATGAGGTGGTAGCATGGATATTAATATTAACATCAACTTTGATTTTACTGTCGTAATAACATGGTCAGTTAGTATAGCATTTACTATTGTATATGCCCTATATCGTGCTATTAAAGGAAAGCAAAAAAATAAGCTAACTATACGCCAATATAGTTAGCTTTAACCTAAAAAGGTTCGTTTGGTAATCACAACCATACTTGTGAGCCTTTACTCAATGGATAGGCGTCAAGTTACGTGGGCTTGATGGTAATTTTTATCACACCCTCCAAAATAATACTGTGACTCTTTGAAGTGTGAATTTCTTAAATTTAATAAAATAACAAATTCATAGCAATTTACAAAATTATTATAATCAATTATACTATTAATAATTAAATAGATGTGCTGCTATTATCCCCGGGTAAAAGCATTTAAAGCACCGAAAATTTATTCCATTAGGGCCTGTTTTACAGGAGGAATAAATTTTCGGTGCTTTTTATTTACTTCTATTTAAAACTTTAAGGAGTGGTTTCTATTGGTAAAAATAAAATCTTTAGATAGTGAATCTTTAAAACTGTTACTATCTATTAATGACATTATTCAAATTGTCGAAAATGTATACAAAAGTAAAGCGTGCAATTCAACTATGACATGGCCAACTATATTTTATGAATTTCAAAAAGGAAAAGCAGATATGGATATTAAATCTGGATATATTCAAAATGAAAATATTTTTGGTCACAAAACAGCAAGTTGGTTTCAAGAAAATGAGGTTAATGGATTACCAACTCTAAATGGTTTAATAACTATTTATAATGCAAAAAATGGTATACCAATTGGGATTACTGGCGCTGAATATATAACTGGTATAAGAACAGGTGCTTCAAGTGCTGTTACTATAAAACATTTAGCAAATAAAACTTCTGAGGATTTACTAATTATTGGCTCAGGTAATCAAGCATTATTTCAAATAGCATCAGCTGTTACAGTATTACCTAATTTAAAAAACATAAGAGTATACAGTAGAAATATTGAAAAAACAAAACTTTTAACATCAAATTTAAAAAAGAATTTAAAAGAAAACTTTAATATTTTTATCGATGATATTGAAATAATCAATGTAATTAATTTAAGAGAAAACGTAGAAAGTAGTGATGTAATAATTACAATCACACCATCTAAAGAACCATTAATCAAAAAAGAGTGGATTAAAAAAGGTACTCATATTAGTTGCGTTGGTGCTGATATGCCAGATAAACAAGAGATTGATCCACAGATACTAAAAATCGCTAAGGTATATGTAGATGACTTAGAACATTGCATAAAATCCGGTGAAATAGAAAAAGCTATAAAAAAAGGTACAATAACTGCCAAAAATATTTATGGTACTGTCGGAGAAGTAATTATAGATAATATACGAGGGAGAACAAGTCAAGATGATATAACTGTTGTTGATCTAACAGGAATGGCTTTACTAGATATCGGAACTGCTTATCACGCACTTAAATTAGCCAATCAAAATAACATTGGGACAACAATAAATATTTAATAAAGGAGAGAAACATTTATGACATTTAATTTTCAAGACACAAAAGATGCCTATAATCGTATTAAAAGGTATACAGTAAAAACACCTTTAGAAGAGTCTTTTTACTTAGGAGATGATAATAAAAAATATTTTTTTAAATTAGAAAGTTTTCAAAAAGTAAAGAGTTTTAAAATTAGAGGAGCGCTCAATAAGATGCTTACTTTAAATAATGAAGAAAAAAAGTCTGGTGTAGCAACAATTTCTTCTGGTAACCATGGAAGCTCAGTAAGTTATGCAGCAAAATTATTAGGAATAAGAAACGTGAAAATTATTGTTCCGGAATCCACACCACAAAGCAAAATTGATAAAATTGAATACTTTGGTGGAGAAGCCATTCTATTGGGCAAAAATTATGATGAAGCAAATTCATTAGGGATGAATTATATACTAGAAAATAATTTAACTTATATAGACGCTTACTATGATGACCCATATATATATGGTGGTCAAGGTACTATAGGTATTGAAATTTTGGAACAAAACCCTGATATAGATACAATTGTTGTACCTATTGGTGGTGGTGGTTTAATTACAGGTATAGCTGTAGCTGCAAAACATATTAAACCAGATATTAAGATTATTGGTGTACAAACCGAAGCATGTCCTGCAATGATTAAGTCCTACCAACACAATACATTTTATGAAGAATACCCTAATACAGATACTCTTTGTGATTCTCTCATAGGTGGAATAGGAAAACTCAGTTATAAATTAGCAAAAGATTATGTTGATGAATTTTTAATAGTATCTGAAAATGGCATTGCTAAAGCGGTAAGTTTTATGGCTAAACAAGAAAAGTTTATTGCTGAAGCTGGTAGTTGTACTACAATCGCTGCAGTTAACGAATACCCAGAAAAAATTTCAGGAAAAAATATTGCATTAGTTATATCTGGCGGTAATATTGATGGTGAAATTTTAACAAATATTTTACGTAATCACTAATTTTAAAACGACTACCCTTTTTTTCATTACAAACCACAAAAATAATCCTACAACCATTGTGGCTGTAGGATTTTAAATTTAATAATAATTATTTCGCGTATTCAGTTGCTCTCATCTCCCGGACAACTGTCACTTTAATATGCCCTGGATATTGTAATTCACTTTCTATTTGGTCTTTAATACCTTTTGCTATTCTATGTGCTTTTAAGTCATCAATATCTTCAGGTGATACTATTACTCTAATTTCTCTACCTGCTTGAATCGCATATGCTTTTTCAACACCGTCATAGTCTTCAGATATTTCTTCTAATCTCTCTAGTCGTTTAACATAGTTTTCTAATGTCTCACGTCTAGCTCCTGGTCTAGCAGCGCTTAATGCGTCTGCAGCAGCTACGAGTATAGAGATGACTGATGTCGGTTCTACATCCCCATGATGTGAGTGTATTGCATTTATGACTGTATCATGTTCATGATATTTCTTAGCAAGTTCTACCCCTATTTCAACATGGCTGCCTTCAACTTCATGATCGATAGCTTTACCAATATCATGTAATAAACCTGCACGTTTCGCTAATGTTTCATCTTCACCTAATTCAGCTGCTAACATTCCTGAAAGTTGTGCAACTTCTATAGAGTGTTTCAGAACACTTTGACCGTAGCTTGTACGATATTTCATTCTTCCTAATATCTTAACTAATTCTGGATGTAAGTTATGAATACCTAATTCAAAGGTAGCTTGTTCTCCTGATTCTCTCATCAAGTCATCTACTTCTCTTCTTGCTTTTTCAACCATATCTTCAATTCGACCTGGATGTATACGTCCATCAGATACTAAATTAGTTAAGGCTGTCTTAGCAATTTCTCTTCGAATTGGGTCAAAACCAGATAATATTACTGCTTCTGGTGTATCGTCTATAATCAAATCTACTCCTGTTAATGTTTCTAAAGTACGTATATTTCGACCTTCACGACCGATGATACGTCCTTTCATTTCATCGTTTGGTAAATTCACGACTGATACTGTTGATTCTGAAGTATGATCTGCCGCTAATCTTTGTACTGTAGTAGCTAACAGTTCTTTTGCTTTCTTATCAACATTTGATTTAAGTTCACGTTCTTTTTCCTTTACAAGTACGGCAATATCATGTGACAGTTCTTCTTCGACTTTTGAAAATTGCTCTTTACGAGCTTCTTCGCGTGTCAATCCGGAGATGCGTTCTAGTTCTTGTTCATGTTTCGTTATTATGTCTTGAACATTACTCTCTTTTGCATCTACCTGTTGTTGTCGCTCTTCAATTTTAGCTTCTTTGTTTTCTAGAATTTCATCTTTTTTGTCTAAAAGATCAGATTTGCGCTCTAAATTTTCTTCTTTTTGAAGTAATCTTGATTCTTGTTTTTGTAGGTCACTTCTTCTCTCTCGAATTTCACTATCAAGATGATCTCTAATTTGTTGATTTTCTTCTTTTGCTTCTAGCAATTTCTCTTTCTTTAGGCTCTCAGCTTCTTTGTTCGCTTCACTTAAAATATAGTGAGCTGACTGACGAGCTTGATCTTGCTTTTTCGTTAAGCTATTTTGTGCGAAAAAGTATCCTACAACAACACCTAGAATAACTCCTAGCAAAATGAGTAAGAGGGTTAATAAGTCCACATAAACACCTCCTTCTATCTAGGTTTTTACGTCTTATATATACAAAAATATGATTAAATGAAACTATGGAATCATACAACTCAATTGTACGTTTAAATTTGTACAAGTGTCAAGGACATCAACTTTATTTTTCATATGATTTCAATAAAAAAGCGTTCTATAAATTATCTCATTACAAGTGATTTATAGAACGCTAATAAAAGTTATTGATCTAGCAATGATTCTTGCTCAGGATTTTCTTCTTTTTTATCTTTCTTATCTTTCTTAGCTTCTTCTTTAGGTTTACCATTAAAACCTAATTCATTTCTAAGAATAGAATCAATTTCTTCAATGATAGCTGGGTTTTCTTTCAAGTATGTTTTAACATTTTCTTTACCTTGTCCCATTCTTTCACCATTATAAGAATACCAAGCACCTGATTTATCGACGATTTCATATTCAACAGCTAAATCGATTAATTCGCCTTCACGTGAAATACCTTCACCGTACATAATATCAACTTCTGCTACTCTAAATGGTGGTGCCACTTTGTTCTTAACAACTTTAATCTTAGTACGGTTACCTACAACTTCTTGACCTTGTTTCAATTGTTCGGCTCTACGCACTTCTAAACGAACAGAACTATAGAATTTAAGTGCACGACCACCAGGTGTAACTTCAGGGTTACCGAACATAACGCCTACTTTTTCACGAATTTGGTTGATAAATATTGCAGTTGTATTTGATTTAGATATTGCAGCTGATAATTTACGTAAAGCTTGGCTCATTAGACGAGCTTGTAAACCAACGTGTGTATCGCCCATTTCGCCTTCAATTTCAGCCTTAGGTGTAAGAGCAGCTACAGAGTCAACGATAATAATATCAACAGCACCACTTCTTACGAATGCTTCAGCAATCTCTAGTCCTTGTTCCCCGTGGTCAGGTTGTGATAAATAAAGGTTATCTATATCTACGCCTAAATTCTTAGCATAAACTGGGTCTAAAGCATGCTCAGCATCGATAAATGCAGCTACGCCTCCTTGACGTTGTGCTTCTGCAATAGCATGAAGCGCAACAGTTGTCTTACCAGAACTTTCTGGTCCATATATTTCAATAATACGTCCTTTAGGATATCCACCTACTCCTAAAGCTTTATCTAATGTAATAGATCCACTGGACACAGCTGAAACTTCTCTACTTGTGTTATCCCCAAGTTTCATAACTGCCCCTTTACCAAAGGATTTTTCCATATTCTTAATTACTGTATCGAGTGCTTTCTGACGTTGTTCGTTCACGCGATAACCTCCTATATATATAAAATGAGTTTACTTGTTTAATTAGCTATCATTTACTATAAATCTTTTTCTCTTAAAATGCAAGTATAAAGCGAATATTTGTTCGTGTTTTTATGTGTGTTTTCTTAATAAATGCGAACATAAGTGCCACTTTTATGAATTTATGCTTGTTCTCTTAAAAAATTCAAAAATTCAATAAGTGCTATATTACTGATTCTATCACGTTTCCCAGCATAAGATTGACTCAGTCTAGAATTAAATTTTTTGTGTTTTTGCACATCTGAAATATAGACCATCGATTCTTCATCTTGTTCCAATAATATTAAGACAGTATCTACATTAAATCTTTCTTTTAATTTAAAAGCAATGTTCTCAACATTATCTTGCTTAGAAATATTTAATAGTTGATCAATACTTTCTTCTTGTATGACATAACCTTTTAAGTATTTTTCACTTTTATCATTTAATTTCAACCTTGATAACAGTATACCATCTGTAATACCATCGTATACTAAAAAGGGCTTATCTGTATGTGAAAAAACAGCTTCTTCCATCGTAGTATCATCACTACCGTAATAATATGAACCTATTCGATTTAAAATTTCTTCTTTTACTGGATTTATTAATTCCAAAGCTTCCTGTTTAGTATTTGAATTTGCTGTGATTCTTAGGGAAACTTCATGTGAACCAGCTAGTGGTGCAATTGTCGGATTAGTTTGGTTGTCAATTAAGTCCATACACTCTGTTTCAAGTCTTGATTCCCCGATACCAGCAAATTTTAATGATTCAAAATGAATAACACGTTCCTCATTTAAAAAATAAGGTACAAGATATTGTGTTACCATTGGCTTTAATTCTCTAGGTGGTCCAGGTAATAACACGATTTTTTTATCTTCATGTTCAACATACATACCTGGAGCCATACCAACATCATTTTTTAACACTTTGCTTCCTTCAATTACTAGCGCTTGCTGTTTATTATTTGGTGTCATCGGTCTATTTTCATTCTTAAAATATTGCTCAATAAATTCCATCGCTTCTTTGTTTGTTTCTAAACCTTTTCCTAACACATTAGCTACTGTTTGTTTCGTTAAGTCATCTTTAGTAGGACCTAAACCACCTGTTAAAATGACCACGTCATGTGCCGCCAATTCTTCTTGTATTGCACGCTCAAGCCTAGAAGGGTTATCTCCTACTGCTACGTGTCTCATTATACTAGCACCAAGTTCATTAAACGTTTTTGATATAAACTGAGCATTAGTATTTGCAATCTGACCTAATAAAATTTCTGTTCCTACACTAAGTATACTTACTTTCATTTTATTCCTCCTAAAGAAAGTGAAAGGGACATCAATCTCTTGTTCTCATAAGATTTCGTTGCCCCATCATAGCAAAGATAACAAGAATTAAATGAGTTTAGCATAAACAATCTTCAATTCAGTTAACTACTGCCAATATAACAAAAGAGCCTGAGACATTGAATATGTCCCGGACTCTTTACAAGATATAACTATTTTGAGCCTTTAAACACATCTCTACCATGGTAAAAGTATTCAATACCAGATAAGATTGTAAAGAATGTTGCTATGTACAATAACCATTGACCTAAATTAATTTGCCATAACATAGAAAATGGTTCTTGTAATAAAATAAATACGAGTGCCACCATCGTAACGGCAGTTTTGATTTTACCTAATTGCCCAGCTGCACTTACAAATCCTTGTTCTATTTGTAAAAGTCTTAAACCAGTAACGGCAAATTCTCTTGCTATAATAATAATAGCTATAACTGAAGAAACTTTGTCTAATTCCACTAGCGCTATTAATGCACTTGCAACTAATAATTTGTCAGCTAATGGATCTAAAAATTTCCCCATATTAGTAACGAGTTGCCACTTTCTTGCCAAGTAACCATCAAACCAATCAGTAGCAGATGCTATTATAAAAATAATAGCGGCGATAAATTGTTCAATTCTCATTTCTTGTCCAAATAAGAAATCCATCTTACCCATATTAAAATCTACAAGTAAGAAAAGTACAAAAACAGGTATTAATATAACACGTAATACCGTCAATTGGTTAGGAATATTCATATGCTTTCTCCTTCTTTACTATCAATCCCATAATAATACTATTATAAATCAATCATACTGAGAATTAAACGATTATTATCAACAATATCCATAAGATAAGTAATAGGCCAAAAAATGTAACCATTTGAATGATTAATTTAGAAACCATATTATTTTCTGATATTTCTGATTGGCTTCTTTTTTCTTGTGTAAGCTGGCGAAATGCTTCTTTTGCAGATGGTGCTGATTTAGGTAATTCACTTTGATGTTTATCTATTAATTCTTTAGGGCTCATATTAATAGATGAAGCATATTTTGTAATAAAGCCTCTCGTATAATCTGGATTTGGTAAATTTTCAAAATCATTTTTTTCTATCATGACTAGAAATTGACGTTGAATTTTGGTCTTTTCTTCTAATTCAACTAACGTCATACCAAGTTGCTCTCTTTTATTTCGTAAAATCTCGCCAATATTTTTCAAACTTTTTCCACCTCTACAAGATTATTCAAAGAATCCAAATCCATCACCAAATCCCATACTATCATTTGAAAATAAATCATTTTTATTTAATTGTTCATATGTAATTTCTTGATCTTCAGTTTCTCTCAACTCAATAATATAGTCAAAGTCTTCTAAACTATATTCAGAACGCTGTACAAATAGATCAGGGTGTTCTACGACTTTAATTGTCGGTAGACTCATCACTTCTCTCACGAGTTGTTTATGTTTTTCGTCGGTTTGTTTTGAAGTGACAGCACCATCAATAATATAAACGTTTTTATCGCTATATTCACCTTTAAGCAATGAACTTCTTACAGTTTGTTTGATTAAAGTAGAACTGATAAACAACCATTTTTTATGTGCACACACACTTGCTGCAACAACTGATTCTGTTTTACCAACACGTGGCATACCTCTTACACCTATTAATTTATGTCTATCTTCTTTAAATAACTCAGCCATAAAATCAACTAACAAACCTAAATCTTTTCTTTCAAAACGAAATGTCTTTTTATCATCTATATCACGTTTAATATATCGCCCATGCCTTACTGCTAATCTATCTCTTAAACCAGGAGTTCGTAATTTTTTTATTGTGATGTCATCAATTTCTTTTACGATGTTCTCAAAGCGTTTTACTTTATCCATATCATCTGTCTTTATAAGTAATCCACGCCTACCTTGATCTACACCATTAATAGTAATAATGTTAATGCCTAATATACCTAGTAAACTAGAAATATCACCTAACAACCCTGCTCTGTTTACTTGAATATCATATTCTAAATACCATTCTTTTTTAATGACTTCTCCCATAATATCCCCCCCAATATTAAGTATACCATCCACCGTTAATACGAAGTACTTGTCCTGTCACACTTTGAGATAACGGGTCCAATAAATAAGCTACACATGAACTAATCTCTTTAGTAGTGATAAATCGATTTTGTGGTATATCTTCTTTTAATTGTATTTGTGTCATTTCATCTAGTTCATTTGTCATTTTACCATGAACGACACCTGGAGTTATAGCGTTAACTGTAATGGATGTTAAAGCTAATTCTTTTGCAAGAGATTTTATAAATCCAAGTTGCGCAGCTTTCATGGTAGAATATATCGTTTCATAGCTAGCACCTGTTTCTCCCCAGATTGATGAGATGACTATGATGCGTCCATTATCACTTTGCCTTAAACGATCCACTAATGCTTGTACAACTTTTATTAAATTATAAACATTTATCAAATATTGTCCATCAATATCCTCGTCAGACATATCTTGAATGGCGCCAAATAATGATTGACCAGCAACATAAATTAAATGGTCAATATGATTAATTTCATCCAGTTCACGAAATGTTATTTTTTCTGTAAGATCTAATTTCAAAAATGAAACTGGTTGATGTTTATAGCGCGATTTTAATGTTTCTATATCTGCATTATTATAATGTAATATAACTTCATCGCCTCGTGCTAGGCATTCATCAACTATTGAAAGACCTATATCACCGCTTCCTCCAATAATTAATGATTTAGCCATTATCTTTCACCAAACGACTTTCTACGACATTATCAAAATTAATAAGCGATTTTAATGTATGGTGTACGCTATCAACTGTGATTGACTCTAAAATATCTATTAATCTGAAAAGTTCTACCCCTTCAAAATAAAATTTTGTATACTGATTAGCAATATATTCAGGTGAATTTAAACTCGATACAATTTCACCTAATGTTTGTTTTCTTAATCTATTTAATTCTGATACATCGAAACCATTTTCTATATAACTTTGTAATTCTTCAAATATTGCTGACTTAAATTGCTCATGTTTGTCTGTAGAAACAGCTAATATCAAGTAACTATAAGTAGCTTCATTAGCAAATTGGTAACCGAAAGTATCATCAATCACATCTTGCTCAAGTAGTTTTTGATAAAAGTCTGTTTGTTCACCGAACATTAAATCTAAAGCGAGCATCATTTCAATATCATTTTTAACTCTTATTTCATCAGAAATACTGTTAGGTTTGAATTTAAATGCAACCATTGATTTTTCATGAACAATCTCCATTTTTGTTTCTACATACTCTTGGTGTACTGATTCTGGTTCGTTAAATGGTTGACGTTCTATAGGAGGCATTTCACTTAATTCTCTTGTTGCTTCATGTTCCCTTACTAATTCAATTGTTTCTTCAGGGTCTACATCACCCACAACAATTAATACCATATTAGCAGGATGGTAAAATGTTTCATAAGATAAATATAAATCATCTGCTGTTATTTTATATATACTTTCAACTGATCCAGCAATATCAATTTGAACCGGATGTTTATGGTACAAAGCGCCTAATGTTTGAAACATCAACTTATAATTTGGTTGTTCTTGGTACATTTTGATTTCTTCAGCAATAATACCTTTTTCTTTTTCTACAGTTTGTTCTGTAAAATATGGGCTTTCAATCATTTTTAGTAATCTAATAATATTGTCGTGAACATGGTCAGTAGCGCTAAATAAATAGCTTGTTCGATCAAATGTTGTAAATGCATTTACTTGTGCGTCGTTTTCAGCAAAACTTGTAAATACATCTCCTTCTTCTTTTTCAAATAATTTATGTTCTAGAAAATGGGCAACACCATCAGGAACCGTTGCATATTCTGTTTCTCCATGTGGTTTAAAAGTATGGTCTAACGAACCAAATTTAGTTGTATATGTAACAAAAGTTTTATAAAAACCTTTTTTAGGAATAACGACTACTTTTAATCCATTTTCTAAAGTTTCTTCAAATACTGTCTCATCTATTTGTTCATAGTATTTATTCGTCATCTTTTTCACCTTCAGTCAGTATATATATCGTATCTAATTGTCCTTTTTGTGAAATGTTCATAATATCTTTTTTAGTTATAGAATTTATTTCTTTAATCCATTCTTCATAATCATATACGGATTGATATCTTGCATGCATATGCAATAAATCAACCATTTGTCTTTGTTTATCGAACATTTCTTGTGCATTTGATATAAGAACTTTCTTGGCTAGTTCTAACTTGTTGTCTTCAAAGTGGCCCTCTTGTAAATCTTTATAAATATTTAATATCGTTTCTTTAGCCACTTGTACTTTATCTTTAGATATGCCACCAACTATATATAAGAAACCATTTCTCGCATCAATTTGTGAATGTATAGAATATGCTAAACTTTGTTTTTCTCTTACTTCACTAAACAATATAGAAGACGCATCGCCACCCAATAACATGTTTAATACTAAGAAAGAATAGTATTCTTTAGAATGGAATGTAATAGGGAAACGGTACCCCATGTTTAACTTCGCTTGATCAATTTCAGTATAATCAGTAATTTCTCTAACTTGATCAATATGTTTTATTGCAGATGTTTCAATTTCCATTTTATTATTATGTTCAAAAGTAAAATATTTTTTGCATAAAGATTTAACTTCTTCTAAGCCAACGTTCCCAGTAACATAAGTTGAAATTGCGTTTTCTTCAAGCAAGTCTTGATATGTTTGTATTAAATTTTGTGCATTAATACTGTCTATATCTTCTAAATGGCCCGTTGCTAAAAATCTATATGGTTCATTTTCAAACATATGATTTAAAAATTGCAGGAATGCACGTTGAGATTTATTTTCTTCAATCGCAGTTAATTTTTTCTTTAGTAAAAATTTTTCTTGTTCTGTATATTTTTCATTAAATTGATTATTTTCTATGTATGGATTAAATATAACTTCATGTAATAATTGTACAGCTTTTTCTAATAATGAAGACTCACTATTCAAATACTTTTCATTTACGATTTCTATACCTATCGTCATGATATGATTGTGCGCTTGTTTATTCACATAACTAAATAAATGTGCACCGTATAAATCTGCTAACAAGTTATTCATTTCTTTATCAGTTTGATATTTCTTCGTTACTCTAGTTAATAATTTACTTAATATAGACCTCGAAGTGATTGTTTCGCTATCTAGTGGCGCAACAAATTTAAAGACAATTGTTGTTGTTTTAAATTTCTTTGTTGGTATCACATAAACGTCGTTAGATGCTAATTGTATATGTTCAGTTGTTATCATTTTTGATACCTCTCTTTTTTTATGTATAGATATACAGAAACAAAGCAACAATTGTTACTTTGTTTCTGTGTAATATAATGATTATATCCTATTTCGTTTGATTCGAAACTTAACAAGACTACTTTTGAAGTAATTTAATGAATAAAGAACAGGTCTTTCTTGTTCATCATAATGAATTTGAGTAAGTAACATCATAGCATCATCAGGATGAGAATTTAATATTTCGCTAATGTAAGGCTCATAGCTAATAGATTCTATCGATGTATCAGCACGAGTGATTTTATATTCTATTTTATTCTCTATTGCGGATAATAGAGATAAATTAGAATGATAGTCACTACATGGAAATAGATCTGCAGAAATTTTATCTAAGCAATATACAACTGGTTCTCCATCAGCTGTCCTCAATCTTTCTATGACAGAAATGATAGCATTATCTTCTAAATTCAATACTTCTTTTTCAGTTATAGTCGTTACTTCTTCATCAAGACTAATGAATTCTGTACCAGCTTTCTGGCCGTTTTTCTCTATCATATTGGTAATACTTACAAGTTCATCTAAAGGATAATAAAATGGTTGTCTTGGTTTTACTATCGTACCTTCTCCAGATTTTTGGGACAATATTTGCTCTGTTACAAGTTCATGAATAGCCTTTTCTATTTCTTCATATTCAATATCTAATGTTCTTTTTAACTCGAATTCCGTTGGTATAACTTCTCCCGGTTCTAGTTCACCTTTTTGAATTTTATCTAATAGCCAGTTTTTCACAAAATTAGTCGTTTCACTTGTAGACATAATATCCCCCTATTCATCTTGATAAATATCGACCAAAACTTGTCTAGGTTTACTACCTGATTGTGGCCCTATTACGCCATTTCCTTCTAAATCATCCATTAATCTAGATGCCCTATTGTAACCTATTCTAAATCGTCTTTGTAATAAACTAGCACTTGCTTTTTGTTCTTCAACAACAAATAAATAAGCTTCTTTATATAATTCATCTTCGCTTTCCATTTCCCCTGATTCACTAGGTTCGTCCGGTTCCATCTCTTTAACGTAGTTAGCTGTTTGCTCACCAATTACATGTTGAACAACATTTTCAACTTCTCCATCCGAGAGGAAAGCACCTTGAATTCTTGTCGGTTTAGAAGAATCTCTTGATAAGAATAGCATATCACCTTTACCAAGTAATTTTTCAGCACCACCACCATCTAAAATCGTTCTAGAATCTGTCGCTGAACTTACAGCAAATGCAATTCTAGATGGTATATTCGCCTTAATACTACCTGTTATTACATCAACAGAAGGTCTTTGTGTTGCAATAATTAAATGTATGCCTGCTGCCCTAGCAAGTTGTGCTAATCTCATGATTGATGACTCAACATCTTTACCTGCCACCATCATTAAGTCAGCTAATTCATCTACAATCACTACTATATAAGGTAGTTGTGCTTGTTTCTCTTCTAACTCCATGTTACTTCTTTCAATGTACTCGTTATAACCCTCTATATTTCTTGCTCCAACATGTTGGAATAAGTCATATCGTTTTTCCATTTCAGATACTACTTTTTGCAGAGCTTGGTTTGCCTTTTGAGGGTTGGTTACTACTGGCGTTAATAAATGAGGAGCACC
Source organism: Mammaliicoccus sp. J-M40 (assembly GCF_022386395.1). Classification (NCBI taxonomy): domain Bacteria; kingdom Bacillati; phylum Bacillota; class Bacilli; order Caryophanales; family Staphylococcaceae; genus Mammaliicoccus; species Mammaliicoccus sp. J-M40. Next base: position 50,054 of record NZ_JAJNIQ010000010.1, on the reverse strand, counting down.
ATTATATACATTTAACTCAACCATCTTCGGATCAATTAGCATAAGTTTAACTTCATGTGGTTTAGCATTCATAAGAATACTCGTTATAATTCCGTTAATGCATACCGATTTACCACTACCTGTAGCACCTGCCACAAGTAAATGTGGAAGTTTATTAAGCTCAGCTGTAATAGGTTCACCCGAAATATCCCTACCCAATGCTACTTCTAATTTATTAGTTGTGGACTTCATCTCATTTAATACTTCTTTCAATGTAACCATAGAAATATGTTCATTCGGCACTTCTATTCCCACTGCTGATTTACCTGGAATAGGTGCTTCAATTCTAATATCTTTAGCTGCAAGATTAAGAGCGATATCATTGCTCAAGTTCACAATTTTATTTACTTTAACGCCTTGAGCAGGCTGCACTTCATATTGGGTAACAGCTGGACCAATTCTTATTTGTGTAACTTTAGCATCGACATTAAAGTTTCTTAATGTCGCTTCAAGTAATTTCCCTTTCTCTTGAACAGTTTTTTTAGACACTGTTTGAGATTTAGGTGGATCATTTAAAATGCTAAGCGGAGGTAATTTATAATTTAAATTCTCTGTTTCGTCTATAGTAGATTCATTTGTTTCCTCAGCTGGTTCTTCTTGTTTAATTTCTGATTTAGGAACTGACTTTTTCTTAAGTTGCTGTTTTTCAGTTGATTCAAAAATTGGAATATCATCATAGGATGTTTCTTGATTTTTTGTTTCTTCTTTTGTTGTTTCTGGTGGATTATCCATTTTAATTTCTTTCATATCTGAAACATCTTTGATTTTTTCTTGTTTACGTTTTTCTTTTTCTTGTTTTTTAATTTGAGATTTTTCTTCTCTTTTACGTTCTAAGTTAACCATTTTTGATTTTGTTTTACTTTGTACATTTTCAAATAATGATTTTGTTATATCTCTATGTTTTTTGTTAAATATAAGAATCATACTTGATACTAAAATTAACAATGTAATTAAACCATAACCAAATACTGAAACGAGTTTACTTACCACATTAAATACGTGATAACCTATGAAACCACCACCATTAAAGTACATGGCGTTACTTTCTAAAGCTGAGTATGTTTCACTTAATGACGTTTTAAATGAATCAAATGACTTATCTTTGAAATATAAAATCATTTGGAATAACAACAATAGTCCAATTTGAAATATGAATAAGCCAGTTAAACGTCTTGTAAACTTCACTTTATCATTTAATGTAATCAATAGTGAAACAATCACGATTAATATATATGTAAAATATTTGGAATAGCCGAATAAAAAGTGGAAGAAACTATCAACCATCAACCCGATAAAACCTAATTGAAAAGCGCCTAACACTATTAAAAACAGCACGAGTACTTCTATGACATACTTTAGCGTGTTATCTTTTTGCTTCTTTTTACCTCGCGTTGTTTTTCTTTTACGCGTTGTTGGCTTTTTCTTTTGTACCATTATACGAATAGCCTCCTTATCAATAATGCAAAAAATAAGCCCAATATTGGGCTTATTTGACTGTAAAATTCTTCAACAAAATATTAGATTTCAGAAATAATTGGAATAATCATCGGACGACGTTTCGTTTGTTCGTATAAATATTTGCCAAGTTTATCTCGCATATTTTGTTTCATTTCTGACCATTCAATTTTCTTTTGTTGTAAGCCTTCTTCTACAATTTCACGTACTTTATCTGAAGCCTCATTTAATAATTCTTCACTTTCTCTAACATAAACAAACCCTCTTGATTGGATTTCAGGTCCACCAACAATTTTTCTGTTTTTAGGGTCTAATGTTACAACAGCAATGAAAATACCATCTTCGGCTAATAAATGTCTGTCGCGTAAGACGATGTTACCTACATCACCTACACCAATACCATCAATTAATACGTTTCCAGCTGTTACTTTTTCATTAGCAATCATTTGCTTGCCATCAAAATTAACAACATCGCCTTTTTCTAGTAAGAAAATCTTCTCAGGATCCACACCAGTTTCAGCTGCTAATTTAGCGTGAGCAATTTGCATTTTAAATTCACCTTGAACTGGGACGAAATATTCTGGTTTCATCAAGTTCAGCATTAACTTTAATTCTTCCATGCAACCATGGCTTGATGCATGTGTCTTTTTGTTATTTGGCATAATGTTAGCGCCAGCTTTAACAAGTTCATTCATAGTTTGACCTATAATAACTTCCATATTAGCTGAAGCAGTTGTAGAGATATACACATTATCGCCTTCAAGTATGTTTAAAATAGGGTGTCTTTGTAAAGCCATTTGTCCTAATGCTTCGATTGGTTCACCTTGCATACCTGTTGCAATAATTATCATTTCATTTTTAGGATATTTACTTACATCATGAACTGGTACTAATAAGTTTTCTGGGATATTGAAATATCCTAATTTACGTGCAACATTAAAAGAACTTTCTAAAGAACGTCCTAAGAATGAAACTTTACGATTTAATTTGCTTGCTGCATTTAATACTTGTTGAATACGTATAAAGTTTGATGCATAACAAGACACAACAATTCTACCATTAGCTTTAGCAAATTCATCTACCATATGACTTTCGATTACATTTTCAGGAACATTATAACCGGGTTTTTCAGCTTCAGTTGAATCACTAATTAAAGCGAAAACACCGTTTTGACCAATTTCAGTCATTTTAGCGATATCAGGAGCGTAAGCACCTTGTAAACTTTGGTCGAATTTAAATTCACCTGTATAAACGATTGCACCATAAGAAGTATGTATACATACTCCTAGACTATCTGGAATAGAGTGCGTCGTATTAAAGAATGTAACGTTTACGTTTTTAAATCTCATGACTGAATCTCTATTTACTGTATAATAGCGTACTTTTTTGTTAATTCTTCTTGCTTTCATATGGTCTTTAACTAAAGCTATAGTCAATCTTGACCCATATACTGGTGCATCTAATTTTTCTAGGATATAGCTTACCGCACCAATTGAATCTTCATGGCCATGTGATAAGAAGATACCTTTTAATTTGTCTTTATTCTCTAATACATATTGTATATCGGGAATTACGACATCTACACCTAACATTTCATCTTCTGGAAACATTAAGCCAGCGTCTAACATAAACATTTCTTCGTCTACTTCAACGATATACATATTTTTTGCTATTTCTCCAACACCACCAAGTGGTATGATACGAATTTTATCATTTTTCTTTTTTATTAAACTCAAAATTGTTCCTCCTAAATGTAGTCCCGTCCATAATATATTTCTTTAATCATACCATTTATATTATCGTTTATACAAGCACCTATAATCGAGTTATAGATAAATAAAATATTGATTAAACGAATTCACAAACGATTGAGGAATCAATTTATAAATATGTTATTTCTCAGTTAAAATAAATTCTGAATAAGGTGACGCTAATAATGATTTAGTTGCCTCTTTTATATCTTCTATTTCAATCATATTAATGTTCTCTTCAAACTTTTCATTTGTTATCAATTCATTGTGGAACATTAACGATCTAGCATTTCTTGTCATTTTATTTTGATTGGATTCTGAAGCCATTAAAAAGCTCGTAATAATATGACTTTTAGCATCTTCTAATTCTTCTTGTGTAATGCTATCATCTAGCAGTTTTTTCAAAACATCTGTTATCAAATCGCTTGAAGCTTTCACATTTTCTTTATCTGTACCTGCATAAATCGTCAATATACCATTATCATGATAACTTTGGAAATCTGAGTAAACGTTGTAACAGAGCCCATGCTCTTCTCTTAACACTTGGAACAACTTCGAACTCATTGTTTCTCCTAAAATAGTATTAAGAATGTTTGTCGCGTAATAATACTTATTATTATAACTAGGGGCTTCATAACATCTCATGAAATGTGTTTGCTCTAACTCATTTTTATAGTATGTTTTCTTCTTTTCATAAAATTGAGTGTCTCTTTTTCCGTCTTTTATTTCTATTTGCTTATCATCTTTCAATGTATCAATTACAAGTTGTTTCAATTCTTCACTGAACGCTCCTGCAATAGATACAATTAATCGATTACTTTGATAATATTTCTTATGAAAATCTTCTAAAATAGATTTGTTTATAGACTTAACACTATCAGGTTTACCTAAAATCATTTTTCCTAAAGATTGATTCTCAAAAACTTCTGATTCTAACGTGTCCATTAACCACTCTTCAGGAGTATCTTCTACCATTTTAATTTCTTCTAATATAACTTTTTTCTCGCGCTCAATTTCCTCTTCAATAAATAAAGGATTTTTAACCATGTCTAATAAAAGGTCAGTCGCTTTCCGTTCAAAACGTTTTAACGTTTTACAAAAATAACAGGTATACATTTTCGTAGTATAAGCGTTATTATATCCACCAATTTTATCAAATTCAGTCGATAGTTGTTGTCTTGTGTAATGTTTACTTCCCTTAAATAGCATATGTTCTACAAAATGTGCGATACCTTCGGGATAATCTCCTTCATCTGCAGTCCCTGTCTTTATATATGCCCCAATACTCACAGTTTCACTGTTCGGTACCTCTTCAAAAATAATAACTGTTCCGTTATCTAAAGTTATTTGTTCTGTCATTTTTTCACCTCATAACAAAAACAGGGACAACGCATTGTCCCCATTCAATTACTTTGTATTTTATTTTTGCTCTTTATCTTCGTTCAATAATACTTTACGTGAAGCATTGACACGTCCTTGGCGGTCGATTTCAGTTACTTTTACTAAGAACTGATCTCCAATTTTAGCTACATCTTCAACTTTATTCACTCGATCATTTGAAAATTGAGAGATATGAACAAGCGCGTCTTTACCAGGGAATATTTCAACAAATGCGCCGAATTTTTCAATTCTCTTAACAGTTGCCATGTATATTGCGCCAACTTCTGCTTCTCTAGTAATATCTTCGATAATCTTGCGTGCTCTATCGATCATTTCTTGATCTTTAGAACCTATAAATACCGTTCCATCTTGCTCGATATCTAATTTAACACCCGTTTCATCGATGATTTCATTAATTTTCTTACCACCAGGTCCAATAACATCTCTTATTTTATCTGGTTTAATATGCATTATTTCAATCTTAGGTGCATACTCGCTTAAATCTTCACGAGGTTGACCTAATGTTTCTAACATATGATTTAAGATGTGTAATCTACCAATTCTAGCTTGTTCTAAAGCTTCTTTTAAGATTTGTTCACTTAATCCATCAATTTTAATGTCCATTTGTATCGCTGTGATACCTTTTTCAGTTCCAGCAACTTTAAAGTCCATATCGCCTAAAGCATCTTCCATACCTTGTATGTCAGAAAGAATTGTATAGTTATCATCTTTAGTGATTAATCCCATCGCTATACCAGCAACTGGCGCTTTAATTGGTACACCAGCATCCATAAGTGCAAGTGTAGAGCCACAAATTGATGCTTGTGATGATGAACCATTAGATTCTAATACTTCAGATACAACTCTAATTGTATATGGGAATTCTTTTTCATCAGGAATCACTTGTAATAAAGCACGTTCACCTAGTGCACCGTGACCAATTTCACGACGACCTGGCGCTCTTACTGGACCAGTTTCACCTACAGAGAAATTAGGGAAATTATAATGATGCATGTAACGTTTTTGATCTTCAGTACCTAATCCATCTATGATTTGATGTTCACCTAATGCACCTAATGTTGCTACAGAGAATGCTTGAGTTTGGCCACGTGTAAATAAACCTGAACCATGTGCTCTAGGTAATAAGCCAACTTCAGATGCTAACGGTCTAATCTCTTCAGGTTTACGTCCGTCTGGTCTTACTTTATCTTCAGTGATTAAACGACGTACTTCGTCTTTCACTAAAGTATCAAGTATTTTACTAACATCTTTAAGAACTTCTTCGTTATCAGGCTCTTCTTCGTTAGTAAAGTGTGCCAATACTTCATCTTTAACAGCTGTTATATTGATATCACGTTGTTGTTTTTCTTCTGTTCTAATTGCGCCGTTTAAATCTAATGCCTCGGCTTTTTGGATTACAGCTTCTTCAAGAGATTGCTCAACTTCAACAGGTTCAAATGGAGATTTCTCAGGTTGAATTTCATCAATTATAGCTTCTTGGAATTCTACTAATCTTTGAATTTCTTTATGACCAAATAAAATGCCTTCTAACATCGTTTCTTCAGATACTTCTTTCGCACCAGCTTCTACCATGTTAATAGCATCTTTATGACCTGCTACTTGTAAATCTAATAATGAAACTTCTTTAGCTTCTACGTCAGGGTTAATGACATATTCACCATCTACTAAACCAACATTAACACCTGCAATTGGTCTTTCAAATGGTATATCTGAAACAGATAATGCCATTGATGATCCAATCATTGCCGCCATTTCAGGTGAACAATTTGGGTCAACACTCATCACGATAGAAATAACTTGAACGTCATGTCTATAACCTTTTGGAAATAGTGGTCTAATTGGTCTATCAATTAAACGACTCGTTAAAGTTGCATCTTCCCCTGGTCTTCCTTCACGTTTGTTAAAACCGCCTGGTATTTTCCCAGCTGCATACATTTTTTCTTCATAATTTACCATTAATGGGAAGAAATCTACGTTTCTAGGCTCTCTAGAAGCTGTAGCAGTTGATAATACAACCGTATCCCCATATCTTACTAACACTGCACCGTTAGCTTGTTTCGCTAACTGACCTGTTTCTATTATTAATGGACTTCCTGCCCATTCTGTCTTAAAGACTTTTTTCTCTTGAGACATTTATGAATCTCCTCTCATTACAATTAATCAATTATATCATACCATTAATATGTACTCATTTTATAATTTTTTATAAAAAAATCGAAAGAAATCTGATCGATTCCCTTCGATTGGTGTTGCGATTAGCGACGTAATCCAAGTGATTTAATTAGATCACGGTAACGTTGAACGTCATTATCACGTAAGTATGTTAATAAGTGTTTACGACGACCAACCATTTTTAATAATCCACGACGTGAATGGTGATCCTTCGTGTGAGTACGTAAATGTTCGTTTAAAGCAGTGATTTCTGCTGTTAAAACTGCGATTTGTACTTCTGGAGAACCAGTATCAGTTTCATGTACGCGGTATTGTTCGATTAGTTCGTTTTTTCTTTCTTGTGAAATTGCCATTGTCAATTTCCCTCCTATTTTTGTATTCACCTTATACCTGAGCGAATCGTCGGAGTGTCGATCAGCCAAGGAATAGGCACTTTAACTATTATACATAAACCACTATTGTTTATCAAGTTCAAGTAATGATTTTGCTTTTTCTTTATCTTTAGATATTTGTTCTACAAGTGCATCAATGCCGTTAAACTTTTGTTCTGGTCTAATGAAATGATGCCAAAATACTTCCACTCTCTCCCCGTAAATACTTTCTTCAAAATCGAAAATATTTACTTCGATGCTAACTTGTGAAACTGATGGGTCATGAAAAGTTGGTTTAACCCCTACATTACAGACACCTTCATATACTTTGTTTCTAGACTTAATGAGTAATGTAACGGCATATACACCATTTCTTGGTAATACATATTCGTCACTTGGTTCGACATTAGCGGTTGGAAAGCCTATTGTTCTACCTCTTTTTTCTCCCTGAACAACCATGCCTTTTATAACATATGGACGACCTAAAGCTAAAGTACACGCTTCTACTTCACCTAATTCAAGTGAAGTTCTAATATTTGTAGTTGATATTTTAACATCTTCTTCTAAAGTTTGTTTAGAAACGACGTGTACACTAAAAGGATAATCATTCTCTTGTAAAGAAGCCATATTGCCTTTTCCGTATTTACCAAAGCTAAAATCATATCCCGCAATGACAGCTTTAACATGATTACGAATAAAATATTGTTCTACAAATTCATCTGCAGAAACATCTGCAAAGCTAGAAGAAAAGTTTACGACAAAACAATAATCCACTCCGAGCTTTTCTATTGCTTCGACTTTATCCGTTATCGGTGTTAAATATGTAGTTCTTTTCTTTTCTGGATTAAGTACTACAGAAGGATGAGGGTCAAAAGTCATAACAGCCTTTTTCAAATCGTTATGTTCTGCTACTTCAAGCATTTTTTTCAATACTTTTTGGTGGCCAATATGTATACCATCAAAAAAACCTATTGCTAATGCAATATTCTCATTTACAAATTGTGATGAATTAATTGGGTGTGAAATTTCTATAACTTCCATCAGAATACTCCTTTAAAGAAAAACTTTTTTTGGTTTATATAAATCATTATTTTTTTCATAAGGCTCCATAATCGCTATTGCATGTTCTTTATACCATAGGACAAATTCACCGTCTATATTAGTATTTAAATCGGTTTTCATAATCTTCTGTCCATTTTGTATCCTTTTAACAAGACCAGAATCTTCTACGATTATTTTTTGTAAGCCATTCAATCCATATTCTAATGGAAGAAGCACTTCCTGTAACCTATCTTGCTCAACTATTTCACGTAAGTTATCTAATGTAATAGACTGATTTAACGAAAATCCACCACTTTTCAATCTAACTAAATGAGACATATGTGCAGGATAACCAAGTAATTCTCCTATCTGAGTTGCTAATGTTCTTATATATGTCCCTTTTCCACACTCGACTTCTATTTCAAATTTACAAGTTTGGTTGTCATATGAAATGTCTGAAGTTAGCTCAATACTGTTAATGAAGACTTTACGAACAGGTCTTTCAACTTCAATATTTTGACGAGCGTATTCATATAATTTTTTTCCGTTTACTTTAACAGCTGAATACATCGGCGGAATTTGCTCAATTTCACCCACTAATTTATTTAAAGTTGAACGTATGTCATCAGTACACCAAATATTTTCAGTTACAGCTTTTTCTTCTACTATTTCTCCAGTTTGATCTTCAGTAGTCGTGCTCTTACCAATTGTTACTTCAGCAATATATGTCTTACCACTTTCCATAACATAATCACTGACACGAGTAGCTTTACCTACGCATATTGGTAAAACACCACTTACTTCTGGATCTAAAGTGCCAGTATGACCAACTTTTTTAGTTTTTAATATTTTTCGAAGTTTAAACACGACATCGTGACTCGTCATGCCTACTTCTTTATGAATTGCTAATATGCCATCCAAATTTACGACCTCCAAAACATGCTTCTATTCATTACAAGTTTACATTAAAACTCAAGTAAAAAGAAGAAATAACTAACAATCCATGTTAATCGTCATCGTATTCATCATCGTCGTAGTCATCGTCATCTTCATAGTAATATTGTTCTTTATTTTCATTACCCGCATTATAACTAGGTTGAGGTTGTTCAATATTAAACCATGATACTGAATTAACTTTTCCATTTAACGAATTAACTGAAACGACAGCACCTTCATTATCATCAACATGTTGAGTAACAGTATATGTCATAGGCTTAGAGTCTTCATTTTTCTTAATATCTACAAAAGTACCTCCCACTTCATTCATAACTATTTGTTTTGCTCTTTTTTCAGTTATAAGCGTTTTTTTCTTGTCATCTTTTTTTGGTTTTTCTTTTGTCTTTGGTTTTTCTTTTTTAGTTTGTTTTTTAGGTGTTGTTTGTGACGTAACGTTTTTAATCGTTTCTTTTCTTCGATCAATTTCTAAACTGTATTTTTTATCTTTATCTTTGATTTTCACATAAAAAGTTCGATTATCTTTAGATTGAGTTAATTTGGTAATATCACCTTTATATCTTTCTGATATTAATGTTTTAGCTAAGTCTTTATCCATCAATTGTTCTGTTGACCTGATGTAAATAATGGAAATTAAAGCAATTAGAAGAATTGCCATAACCACTATAAGCAAAGGTTTAATCGCTTTTTTCATTTTTTCACACCTTTCTCACTTTCAATATAAATTCTGAGCCAACACCTTCTTCACTTTTAACTTGTATGTCGATTTGATTTTTCGATGCAAGTTCTTTCGCAATTGATAAACCTAACCCAGATCCTCCAGACTGTCGAGATCTTGCTTTATCAACTCTATAAAACCTCGTAAATATTTTTTCAATATCCTCTTCAACAATTCCAGGTCCATAATCTTTAATTATAATTTCTATATATTGAACTTTATCTGTAAGCTCTAAATCAATTTCTGATTGACTATATTTATATGCATTATCAAGAAAAATAGTCATCAACTGATTAAAGCTATCTTTATTAATTTTTCCGACTAATGAACTTTCGGTTGTATATATATTGATTTTCCTTTGATAAACTTGTGAAAGTTTTTTAGTTAAACTCGAAACTTGTTCAATAATATCAACTTTTGACAATTCAATGTCATGAAAAGTACGTTCTATTTTAGCTAAGTCTAGCATTTGTTCAGTTAAATATTTTAATCTTTTAGCTTCTTCATTAATTGTATCAATACCTTCATCTAATAAATCAGGACGTGTTTTACCAAATCTTTTTAACATTTCACTGTATGAATTCATAACTGTTATCGGTGTTTTTAATTCATGTGATGCGTTGAGTATAAATGCTTGTTGTTTTTCATCATGATCTTTTAAATTGAGCATCATTTCATTAAATGTATTCGAAAGTTCTTTCAACTCTTTCGTATCGTTATCATTTATATCGATTTTACTGTAATGCTTTGTTTCTCTCGTTTTATTCATTTGTTCAATGAGCTCATTAATTGGCTTCAAAATAATTTGCGTAATGATTCTATTCAAAAGAAATATAACGATTAGAATAATGATAGTCGAAACAATTAATATCCATTTTAAAATAGAAAAAGTTTCATATTTAAAATCGATATTTTCAAATATTTGTAGATTGCTGACTTCACCATTTTTCCAAATAATCGGTAAGGATACCATAGCAAAATGATTGCCACTTTTTTCGACGACTTTTTTATATTGTTCATTTTTATATGATTCTGCTAAGTTTTTATACTTAACATCTGTTGAAATTTGAACGACACTTTTATTTTTTTGGTTAACTACTGTAATATATCCATCAGAAAGTAAATAAGATTGCAAAACAGCTTCGGTATTAACATCAGTATCTGAAGTATTTTGCAACTCTTTCATAATATTAATGCCTCGACTTTCTAGCTGAGTTACTTCCGAGTCGAGTGAAACTTTTTGATAAACAAAATAAACAAATAAATTTATACAAATAACAACAATGACAATCATTACCGTTGTATAGAGTTGAATTTTCGTCCCTAGTTTCATAGATTCAATCCTTTATCATATATCCAATACCTCTAACGCTAGATATCAAGGATATGTCATTTTGATCTAGTTTTTTTCTTAAATATCTGACATAAACATCAATAACATTCGTGTCGCCATAATATTCGTATCCCCACACCGCTTCAATAATTTGTTCTCTTGTTAAAGCTTGGTTTTTATTCTGAATAAAGTACAACAATAAATCATATTCTTTTTGAGTTAAATTAACGAGTGATTCATTTATATATACTTCTCGGCTTAATGGATGAATATTTAAATGTTTAAATTGAATTTCATTACGATTCTCTTCAGTTGTTTCATTGTTTTGTTTTAAATGAACTCTAATTCTAGCGAGAAGTTCTTCTATTTCAAATGGTTTAGTCATATAATCATTTGCACCAGAATCTAAACCACTCACTTTATCCATCACTGCATCTCTAGCAGTTAACATAATAATTTTAATGTTACTATCCTCTTCCCTAATCCTTCTCAAAACCTCTAAACCATTTAATTCAGGAATCATGACATCCAATAAAACTAAATCAAAATGATTCGATTCAAACAGTTCTAAAGCCTGTCTTCCGGTATTCGCTATACTAATTTCATAATTTGCATACTCTAATTCCAATTGTATGACTCTAGCAATTTTCACTTCATCTTCAACAATTAAGATTTTTTCCATGTCTCTTCTCCTTACCTAAGCGATAATCCAGTATATTGCCACCAGAAATAATAACACGCAATCATTATTAACATGTAAATAGGCATCAATATACCACTTACTTTCGCTAAATCTATATTTTTAAATGGTTTTCGATCTTGTTCATAAAATAGCAGTAGCGCTTTTGAACTCACTGGAAAGGTAACGCAGTAATTTGTCCCTATCAAAGTCATGAAAACAACTGAAATGGGATTTAAATTGAACATATCACTAAATAATAAAAATAACGGAACAAAAACGACGGCTCGTGTAGTGTGACTTGTTACATATAAATGTGATGTTACCGTTATTATAACAATTATGAGTAATACAACTAGTTCATTGATATTTTCGAATTGAGATAAATAACCGTATAAATTTTTTTGTATATATTCTATAACCTTATATGATACAAGTAATTCACCAAGAGCGGTCGCACCTGCAACAAAAAATATTAAACTCCAAGAGATGCTTTTCAAACCTTGTTTCCATGAGATGACACCGATATTAGGTGCCATCATAACAACACTCATAGCAATCGTTATAAATGCAATATCAAACCCATGTAGAGATTCAGTTATCCATAAACTAATCGTTATAAATAAATATAACAATGTCTTTTTTTCTTTTGTACTTAATGGTTTATGTTTACTTTTCACTTCTTTAAAAGATGATTCTGAACCTGTATCGTTTTTAATAAAAAACAATTTCTTTATAATAAATAAACTGATAACACCCATTATGATACCAAATGGAAATCCCCATATAATAAAGTCTACATAAGAAATCGTTTCATTCGTCTGACCTTTTAACAAACCAATACCCACGATATGACTTCCAGCACCGATTAAAGTAAGATTTGCCCCCATTAAAATAAGAACTGGTATCAATAATGCAAAATATTTTTGATTTGATTGAAATCTAGAAGCAAAAGCTTTATAAATTGGAATCATTGAAGCAGCTCTCCCTGATGTGGAAGGTACTAATATAGAAATTATTTGAACGATTATAAATAAAAATATATTCATCTTATTTTCTGTATGACATTTATTATCTATCCAATGAATTAATCTATCTAGTAAACCACTTATTTCAACAGCTGCCCCTATAATAAACGCACCAATCATGAGCCAAACAACATGCTCATCCATTGATTCAAATAATATTTTTTCAGGAATACCTAACAGTATACCTATTGTTAATGCTATAAATGCAGATAAACCTGCAGGCATATTCGTTAATAAAAATAGACCTAATGATAATACAAAGATGATCAAACTAAGTTGACCTAAATAAGGTAAATCAATATATAAGAATACAACGATAGAAAATATAAAATATATACACAGATAAACTATTTGCTTATTAGTCATTTAACAACATCTTTTGCAGCAACCATTTGATTGCCTAAATTAATGCCTATTGTAATATGTCTCAAGGCATTTTCAGAACAATTTTCTAGCCATTTATCTGCGTCTAAAATTGAATTTTCTAACGTCGTAGGTTCTGGAATGATGCTACTAAATGCATCAATACCACTTTGATAATTAATCTTTGCATTATGACCTATTGTACCAGCAAAAGCAATAACTGGTTTTTTATGCATTTTTGCAATCCTTGCAACTTCAGATGGAATTTTTCCATTTGGTGTTTGAAAATCTATACATCCTTCTGCAGTTATAACTAGATCTGCATTTTGAATTGCATCTGAAATCTCTATATACTTCATAATAATTTCAAATCTTGGATGTAGACGGGCATTAAGGAATCCATATAAACCTGCACCTAAACCACCTGATGCACCTCCACCATTCATTAAAGAAACATCCTCTTTTTTCAAACTTTTTATGAGTTTTGCAAGATGTTCTAGATTGTTAGACAATAGTTCGACATTTTCAGGAGATGCACCCTTTTGCGGTCCATATACTCTTGCTACCCCTTTTTGTCCACACAATAAATTTGTCCAATTAACTGCTACATCTATGTCTACTAAATGTACTCTAGCATCCATATAACTCATATCAACCCCATAAATCCGATTTATTTCGCCTCCACCGTTTATAAATACAGCTTCACCATTTTCATTTAAGAATTTTATACCTAACGCCTGAGCCATGCCTACTCCACCATCTGATGTTCCTGAATCACCACACCCAATCAGAATACGTTCTGCACCATTATCCAATGCCTTAATAATCGTTTCACCTACCCCAAAAGTTGTCGTGTTTAATGGATTTCTCATATTTTGTGGTACATGTCTCAACCCTGCAATTGCCGCCATTTCTATTACAGCTGTCTTTATACCATTTTCCTCAAAAACACCAAAGAAAGATTTTATAGGCTTACCAACCGGACCCATCACTTGTGTTTTTACTTTTCTGCCTTCTTTTAGTTTTGTAATCGTATCTACAAAACCTTCTCCACCATCTACCATAGGAATAGTAGTGACATCATGATAAGGATTCACTTTGTTTATTCCTCTCGAAATAGAATTTCCAACTTCTTCGGCACTTAAGCTTTCTTTAAACCCTGAAGGTACAACTACAATTTTCATTTTAATTTCCTCCTCTATTTGTACTTCGCTATCTTTAACTTATCTACAATGTACATTTACATAGTTCACAAACAATTAGAGGAAAATTAAAAATTGATTAAAAAGAAAAAACACCCAATAAATTCACGTTAAATGTGAAAATATCGGGTGTTTTTCTTTTAAATATTATAATGTTTTATTCGTTACGATTTAAATCTTGAATCATGCGTTCGATTTTATTACCGTAGTCAATTGATTCATCGTATTTAAAGTGTAACTCTGGTAAGATACGTAATTTCATACGGCTTCCAAGTTCGGATTTAATAAATCCTTTTGCTTTTTCTAAGCCTTCGAATGTTTCTTCTTTTTCTTTATCTGACCCCAATACTGTTAAATAAACAGTAGCATGTGATAAATCACCTGGTAGTTCAACATCAGTAATTGTTAAGAAACCAACTCTAGGGTCTTTAAGCTTGTTATTTATTATATCCATAAGTTCTTTTTTCATTTGTTCTCCAACACGTTCAGAACGAATACTCATTAAAATTCACCTCTTTATTAGTCATTACGACTATCTATACAATTATTTATTATAACACATGCCATAATGCTTAAAAAGATAATCGTTTGCACGTTTAAAAAGTTTATTAAAAATTATTAATTTTATTATAAATGATACTTCTAGCTTCTTTCCCTTCTTCAATTGGAAAGATTGGGAATACATGATTTTGGTTCACATATTCATGATAAGCAACGTCGTTTGAAAATTTTTGAAGTTTTTCTTTAAACAATCTAATATCCGGCAACAATATTTCTCTTGTGCCTACAAAAATAGTCATAGGAGGCAGTGATTGCAAATCTCCATATATAGGTGATAATAAATGATGATTTTTATTCGTATGGCCACACCATAAATCACCACAAAATTGTAAACTTTCTATATCAAGCATTGGATCGCTTTGTTGCAGTTCTTCTGTAATATCTTTGTTATCCATATTCATATCTATCCAAGGTGAAAGTAAAAATGCATGAAGCGGTTGCTTAATGTGTTGTTCTTTTAATAATTGCATAAGTCCTACAGCTAATCCGCCACCTGCAGAATCACCAATAATAACAACTTCCTCGTGTTCTTCAATCATGCGTCTATATAAATCAATGATTAACTCATATGATCTAATAAATATTTGATTCGGCGCTTTCGGATATATAGGTACTTCCACTTTTAAATTTACAGTTTTAGCAAGTTCGTCTATAAATTTATGATGATAAATGGTTGGTTGGTGTATATAAGCGCCACCATGCAAGTATAAAATACCTACTTTTGAGTTTAAGTTAGAGTTATATGTTAATACTTGCATTTCGTCAATTTGATATTCATTTATTTTTGTTTTAGGTTTAAATAATTTTGGTAAGGTATATCGTTTTTCATTTTCCTCATATAATTCATTTACAAACTCAGATTTAGATTCATAACTTTCATATTTAGGAAATGTATTTTGCGCTGCGATCATCCATTCAACGATTTGACTTTTCATACTTCTTTTAGATAATTTTTTAACAACATACTGACTAGCTACTAAGCTAGCACCAATAGTAATTACACCTTTTGCCCAGGTTTTCATGTACATCTACTCCATATTAATTGATATTAAATTTATTCCCTTAAATATACTTAAATATTCATAAAATAACAAATATTACCTATTAAAAAATAAGAGTAAGAATGTTTTTTAGTATAATTAAGGCAACGATGAAGATAACAATACTTGAAATTTTATTCAAATATATAATCCATTGACCTGTTTTATCAACTGTTCCAACGGTTTTACCTAAAATCGCTAATAAAATAAACCAAAGCCATGAAATCAAAATAGTGGATGCTGTGAAGATAAATTTATCTAATCCTTCATAAACTGAAGCACTTGTACCAATTACACCAATTGTATCCATGATAGCGTGTGGATTTAATAATGATACTGATATCGCAAACCCAACTTGTTTTTTAGCAGACATAGAAGGCTGACATTCCAAACTTTGAGGTTTTTCCTTCCATAATACAATCCCCATATAAATTAAAAATATAAATCCTATTATATATACAACAAGTTGTAATACCGGCAATGATAATAGAACAAGCGATACGCCTAATACTGCTAATAAAATTAAAAGCGTGTCACATAGACCTGCAGTAATAATTACAGGTATTGTTTTTCTAATTTGTTTATGATTAGCGCCTTGATTAAAAATAAACACATTTTGTGCACCTAAAGGTAAAATTAGGCCAAGCGCTAATAATAAACCGTGTAAAAAAGCAGCCACTATTTTTTCCTCCTAAAATAAGAATCATCCTTAAAAACATATGATTCTTATTTTACTATTCAGAAAACTTCTATGCTACTATAATTTTGATTTTGTATTGTTTTTATGATTACTGTTCCTGCTTTTTTAAAGGAATCTTTATCATAATCTTTATTATATTTTAACTCAAAAGTAATAGTTTCATTAGGTCGTATTTCAATTGTTTCTTCTTCATTAAAGCTATTAATACTTATCTCATTATATTTTTTAACATTGCTAATAATATTCAATAGCGATTGTGGGTCTTTATATAATGTTTTTATTTTAAAATATTTAACTGAATTTGTAGTGTTTTCAAGTGTTAAGCTAAAGTTCTTATGAGACGTTATTGGTAATTTCGGTTTAAATATATATTGTGATTTTTTTCTTAATATTTCTAAATCAAGTGAATAAATTAAATTTAATTCACCTACTTCTATAGTTATATTTTGATTTAATTTGTCTATTGTTTCTATTTTTTTATTTAGATTTTTTGTTATAGATTGGAATACCTTGTTTAACTTTTCATCATATATATCTGAATAATTTATTTTGTATAAATTATTGTGATTTTGCTGAGATAATATACTATTTTCTTCTACCATTGCCAAAATGGCTTTATTAGCACCTAAATAATCACTTAACTTCGATGGTAAATATGGGTGAGTGTTTTTATATTCTTTTGATTTTGCATCTAATATTATTAATATATCCATTTTAGTTGTTAAGTTAAGACAATCTAAATACGACACAGTATCATTTAAATAAACATTTGAATAGTCATTGATACGTTCTAATTCGTCATGGCTAAGGTGCTTAATGTTCGTAAATATATGAAATTGAATTATTAAGTCAGTTTGGCTTAATAATTCATCTACCATGTCTAAAAATAAATTCAAACTTCTCGTCTCGTAAAAATTCCCAAAATAACCTATTTGTACAGCTTTTTCATTCATCGGATAATAGTAATCGGTTTTATAATATAAATCATTATTAGGTATAGGATACCTGTCCATTTTACTTTTGCTTTTAATAAAATTTTGAAGGTTATTAGAAAAGCGGCTCGTCATATATTCAAGTTGATATTCGTTTGTAAATAATAATTCGTCTGCAAAAGCAAAACCAATAAGCTCTGCTAAATTAAATAAACTCTCGTCGACATATGGCAAAAATGGTTGGAAATCTTCTTCTAACTTTAAAGATTCTAAAAGCATATTATATACTTCTATAGAACT
This sequence comes from Mammaliicoccus sp. J-M40, assembly GCF_022386395.1. Taxonomy (NCBI): domain Bacteria; kingdom Bacillati; phylum Bacillota; class Bacilli; order Caryophanales; family Staphylococcaceae; genus Mammaliicoccus; species Mammaliicoccus sp. J-M40. The sequence continues at coordinate 32,014 of NZ_JAJNIQ010000010.1, read as the reverse complement.
ATATCTTTCTTTTGATTTAATATCATATAATAAAGGATCTGAAAATTCAGCAACCCATTTAATATTAGGATTATTCAATTTAATAAATAACGATGAAAAATATGAAGATGGAAATAACACGCTACTGTACAGAGTTTCATATTTTTCTTTATTATTTAAATAAAAACTAAAAGCTTCATCTATAAATTGTGAGATCAGTCCAAAATCAGAAAAACTAACTGAGCTTTTTGAAACTTTATGTTGGTCTATTTTATCAATACATATACTTTTTAGTTTAAAATCTTTTTCTCTTTTTGATGTCATATCATTGCTGAATATATCTACAATTTTATCGTTGTTAGAAATCCTTTTTGCCATTAAAATACCACTATTATCAATGAATGGTGGGAAACAATATGCTATCACTAATTCTTTTGCCATACCTATATTTACAAAATATTCATTCAAATGATTATAATTTTTCATATTCAATAAGTTTACAACTTCGTTCTTATATTCAGGATATACTTTTAAAAATTTAGAAATAAACCCTGTTTGTGCATTATATTTTGTTGAAATAAATTTCTTAACTCTAGAATGTAAATTACTTTCTAATAATTTATCCAAAGTATCTAATACATCTAACCTTTGAGCAATATTAAAATCATAAGAAAATTTGCCTCTTGAAACTGAATTTTCATTCAGTAGACGGTAATATACGACTTCTTTATCCAGATTGATAACTTCTATTTTCGGATTGAATTTTGCATATAAATAACAATAGAAAACAGTGTCTTCACCACTTAACAAAGTAGGATTAAAATATACTGCCTCTAAATAATGACTAGGTATAAACTTACAAGTTGTAATGCCTAAAATAGCGTGTATATTGAATAAACTATAACCTGTTTCTTTGTACTTTATTAAAGGTAAGTTCACTGGATTATTTTTAACAATCGATCCATCATTTAACATATCATGAATTTGAGTTACTAAAATTGTATCTTCGTTAAGTAATTGAAAACTTTCTTCTATATAATTCGAAGAAATAAAGTCATCAACGTCGAGAAAAGTTGTATGTGAATATTTTACGTATTGCATCCCTAAATTTCTTGCTTTAGAAGCTCCCGTTTCATCACTGATTAAAATTAAATGTTTAAAATTCATATGGTCAACATGATGAATTAAATATTGATAAATTTCTTCAAATACACCATTTAATACAAAAATCACTTCGAATTTTGCTTCTTTTACAATTAAATTATTTAAGTTTTTTATTAACCCCTCTATATAAGTCATGCCTTCGTGAATAGGAATAATAATAGAAATACCTTTATCAAATTTTATTGTTTCATTCATCACTTAACCAACTTTCTATTTAAAATTTAACGAAATTTAGTTTTTCTACTTATCATGTGAGGTATTCTTTCTAAAATTCGTTGATTAGTGGATTTTTGTACATTTAATAGTTCGGTAGAATACAAATTAAATATTAGGTAACGACCTTCAATTTGTATATTTTTAATTAAAAATCCATCAACTGAAAGTTCATTTATATGTATGTTTTCATAAACATTTATAAGAATTTTTATTTTAAAATGTTTATTACTGTATCGTGAGAGTATATCAATTATACTTTGTAAATTAACGTCATAACAAAGCACTGTACAATCAATAATGTCAATTTCTTCATGAATATTCCTCAAACTATTCAAATCTTCTAAAGTATTAATTGTTATCTTTTCTATTTTGTAATCTATTAAAGATAATTCTAAATTAGTCATTGTGTAATCCCCTCTTTTTATTTTGATTAACTCATTATCCAATATCTTCTAATCAACTCTAATATATCTAAGTTTATTTATGATATATTCAAATTAATTTCCATAATAAATCCCCTTTATATCATCAAATCTATTTATAACCATTTATCAAAGATTATCATAACTTTATTAAGTATATGTTAATAATGTAAATTCAATTTATACTTTTCCAAAAATAGTAATATAGTCATTATCAATATAATTAGAAATAAGTATTGCAAAATAAAAGAAAAAGATATAAAATTAAATCGTAATAATTACGTTTTATTAAAAGGAGGATTCGATATGGCAGAAAAAACAGACATACAAACAGCTCGTCGTAATTTGAGAAGTCCAAACATCAAGACGCGTAAAAGAGCGTTGAAAATAATAAAAAACTTCAAACGCGCTGCTAGAATCAAAAACATTCAAAATAATGCCGCTTCATAATTTACGTATAAATTTAATCACGATCTAATTTCAATGAATTAAGTCATAAATGTCCTAAAGCCAAAAACCAAAATAATAAAAGCCAATCATTATGTATTTTGATATGCTCCCTGCTAAGTTTTCACTATTTAAGTGTTTACTTAACAGGGAGCATATCATTTAATGGTTGGCTTTTATTATTTTTAAATTTTCTTCCACTTAATATATACATGTATCTATATAGATGATATCCTATATAATGTTAAGAAGGAGGATTTAATATGTCTTATAAAGAAATAGCATCATTATTAAAAGTTTTAGCTGATCCTAGTAGATTAGAAATTATCGATTTATTATCTTGTGGTGAGCTTTGTGCTTGTGACATTCTGGAACATTTTGAATTTTCTCAGCCTACGCTCAGTCATCATATGAAATCTTTAGTGGATCAGAATCTAGTTTTTACTAGAAAAGATGGTAATAAGCGGTTTTATAAATTAAATGATGAATTGTTAACAGAAATTAACTCTAATATTGAGCTTATTCATACATCTAATCATCAATGTATTTGTAAGGATATGAAGAAAGGTGAATGTAACTCATGACTATACTTGCAATCGCCATTTTTCTTATTACTTTAATTTTTGTAATTTGGCAACCTAAAGGACTAGATATTGGTATTACTGCTTTAGTTGGCGCTATTGTAGCTATCATTACTGGTGTTGTCAGTTTTTCTGATGTCTTTGAAGTTACGGGTATTGTTTGGAATGCTACTTTAACATTTGTAGCAGTTATTTTAATTTCTCTTATTCTAGATGAAATTGGTTTCTTTGAATGGTCTGCTATACATATGGTTAAAGCATCAAAAGGCAATGGTATTAAAATGTTTGTATACATTATGTTACTAGGTTCAATTGTAGCTGCGTTTTTCGCTAACGATGGCGCCGCTTTAATTTTAACACCTATAGTCTTAGCGATGGTTCGTCATTTAGGTTTCGACAAAAAAGTTATATTTCCTTTTATTATAGCGAGTGGATTTATAGCAGATACAACTTCTTTACCTTTAATTGTAAGTAACTTAGTGAACATCGTATCTGCTGACTACTTCAATATAAGTTTCTTAGAATATTTAGGTCGAATGATTATCCCTAATATCTTTTCTTTAATCGCTAGTATAGTTGTATTGTGGTTATATTTTAGAACGTCTATACCTAAAACATTTGATGCTACTCATATAAAAGCACCACATGAAGCGATTAAAGATAAAAAATTATTTAATATTTCTTGGATTGTATTAATTGTACTTTTAGCTGGATATTTAGTGAGTGAATTTATCAATATACCTGTTTCAATTATAGCGGGTATAATAGCTATCATCTTCTTGATTCTTGCAAGAAGATCCCCTGCTGTTAATACTAGATCAGTTATTAAAGGTGCACCATGGAACATTGTTATTTTTTCTATTGGTATGTACTTGGTAGTCTTTGGATTAAAAAATGTAGGGATTACTACAATACTGGCTGATATATTAAACTATATTGCCGGTTATGGCTTATTTAGTAGTATTATGGGAATGGGCTTTATCGCAGCATTTCTTTCTTCTGTCATGAATAATATGCCAACAGTTTTGATAGATGCTATAGCAATTGATCAATCAAATACAATAGGCTTAATTAAAGAAAGCATGGTATACGCAAACGTTATAGGTTCCGACTTAGGACCAAAAATAACACCAATTGGTTCATTAGCAACATTATTGTGGTTACACGTTTTAACACAAAAAGGTGTCAAAATAAAATGGGGAACATACTTTAAAACAGGTATTATCATTACCATCCCTGTACTATTCATTACTTTATTAGGTCTGTATATTACAATGCTTATTTTTTAAAGTTTATAATTTAGAGGGATCTGATATATAAATATCCTAAAAATCCAAAAACAGTAGAAATTCATTATTAAAATTGAATTTCTACTGTTTTTCTTATATTTATTGCCATTAAGACAATTACTAATTCGCTTTTTACTTTGCATTTTCCTCGAGAAGATTTACGAAACTCCTTTATTTTTGGTTCAACTTTTGGGGTGCACTTCATACTTGGATTAATGTGATAGTAAATCCAATTAGAGGATGTATACTTGGATTATTGTCTTAATAAATCCAATAAAAGTGTGCGTAGTTGGATTATTGTTATAGAAAATCCAATAAGATTGCGGTTACTTGGATTATTGTCTTAGTAAATCCAATAAGAGCGTGTGTACTTGGATTATTGTTATAGAAAATCCAATAAAAGTGTGTCTACTTGGATTATTGAAGTAGAAAATACAATAAGAGCATGGTTAGTTGGATTATTGTCTTAGTATATCCAATAAGATTGCGGTTACTTGGATTATTATCTTAATAAATCCAATAAAGGAGTGATTACTTGGATTTTTGTCTTAATAAATCCAATAAAGGTGTGGTTACTTGGATTATTGTCTTAGTAAATCCAATAAGAGTATGGTTAGTTGGATTATTGTCTTAGTAAATCCAATAAGAGCGTGTGTACTTGGATTATTGTTATAGAAAATCCAATAAAAGTGTGCGTACTTGGATTATTGTTATAGAAAATCCAATAAAAGTGTGTCTACTTGGATTATTGAAGTAGAAAATACAATAAAAGTGTGTCTACTTGGATTATTGAAGTAGAAAATCCAATAAGAGTATGGTTAGTTGGATTATTGTCTTAGTATATCCAATAAAAGTGTGCGTACTTGGATTATTGAAGTAGAAAATACAATAAAAGTGTGTCTACTTGGATTATTGAGGTAGAAAATCCAATAAGGGCGCATATAATTGGATTTACGTAATTGTAAATCCAACTAAAATATCAACTCTTTATTTTGATCAAGCTCATCCAAAACGAGCTAGGTTTTATGTCCCTAGCTCTTTTGCTTATATTTATTTCTATTAAGGCAATTCCTAATTCACGATTTTGTAAAGTGCTGACGCCCGAGGGAATAGTATGTGTGAGAGACTATAAGATCGAACCATACCCTAGGCAAGCATGCACGAACAAAATTGAAGATTGTATAAAAATATCATCTCATTTTTAACTAAAAAAAGCAGTGAAGAATCTATCTTTATAGATTCTTCACTGCTTTTATATTTATTATTTTCTTTCAATTTCAACCATCTTGAACGCTTCAAAAATGTCGCCTTCTTTAATGTCATTGAATTTTTCAATAGTGATACCACATTCATATCCAGTCGCAACTTCTTTAGCGTCATCTTTGTAACGTTTTAATGTATCTAATTCACCTTCAAAGATTACGATTCCGTCACGAATGATACGTACGCTTGCATCTCTAGTAATTTTACCATCTGTTACGTAACTACCTGCAATCGTACCAACTTTTGATACTTTGAACGTTTGACGTACTTCAGCTTGTCCAATTACTTGTTCTTCGTATTCAGGATCTAATAATCCTTTCATAGCTGATTCGATTTCTTCGATTACTTTATAGATAATGCGGTGTAATCTCATATCTACGTTTTCTTCTTCTGCTGCACGTTTAGCGCCTGCATCTGGTCTTACGTTAAATCCAATAATAATACCATTTGATGCTGCAGCCAATGTAACGTCAGATGCGTTAATTGCACCTACTGCTGTATGAATAATACGTACGTTTACACCGTCAACGTCAATTTTCATTAATGATGCTGCTAAAGCTTCTACTGAACCTTGTACATCACCTTTAATAATAATATTTAAGTCTTTCATTTCACCTTGTTTCATTTGTTCGAACAAGTTATCTAAAGAAACACTCTTACTATCTTGACGCTGTTTCAAGATATTTTCTTGTTGACGTTTTTCACCAATTTGACGAGCTTGTTTTTCGTTTTTGAATACTACAAATCTATCTCCAGCTTGTGGTACATCATGTAAACCTGTAATTTCAACAGGTGTAGATGGACCAGCTGTTTTGATACGCTTACCTAAGTCACTCACCATAGCACGTACACGTCCATATGTGTTACCAACTACAAGTGAATCTCCAACTTCTAATGTACCATTTTGTACTAATAAAGAAGCGGCAGGTCCGCGAGATTTATCTAATTCTGCTTCGATTACAGTACCAACAGCTGCACGGTCAGGATTAGCTTTTAATTCTTCAATTTCAGAAACTAGACCAATCATTTCTAACAATTCGTCTATTCCTTCACGTTGTATAGCAGATAAGTGAACGAATATTGTGTCGCCACCCCAGTCTTCAGGGAATAATCCATGTTCACCAAGTTCTTGTTTTACTCTGTCTGGATTTGCTGTTGGTTTATCAACTTTGTTTACTGCAACAATAATAGGTACTTCTGCTGCTTTAGCATGGTTAATCGCTTCAATAGTTTGAGGCATTACACCATCATCAGCTGCTACTACTAATACAGTAATATCAGTTACTTGGGCACCACGTGCACGCATAGTTGTAAACGCAGCATGTCCTGGTGTATCTAAGAATGTGATTTTTTTGTCGTTGTTTTCGATTTGGTAAGCACCGATATGTTGAGTAATACCGCCCGCTTCACCAGCTGTAACACGAGTGTGACGAATTGAATCTAGTAATGTTGTTTTACCGTGGTCAACGTGTCCCATAATTGTTACAACTGCTGGACGTTCTACTAATCGAGCATCATCAGCTTCTTCATCTTCGAAATAATTTTCTAAATCTGTTGCATCAACATGTACTTCTAATTCAGCTTCAATATCATAGTCCGCACAAATCAATTCTACAGTTTCAGTGTCTAATGCTTGGTTAATGTTCGCAACAATACCAAGTAAGAATAATTTTTTAATAATTTCTGAAGCATCTTTATTAATTTTTTCAGATAGTTCACCAACTGTGATACCTTCTTCATAAGTAATTAATGAAGGTGTTTCTTGTACAACTTCTTTAGGCTGTTGTTGGTTACTTTGTTTATTATTCTTTTGATTTTTCTTTTGTTGTTTTTTATTTTTTGGCTTGTTGTTATTTTTATTGTTCTTGTTGTTTTGATTTGATTGATTATTGTTTGGTTTATTTGAATTTGAATTTGTGTGAGTACTTGTTTGTTCTTTTTTAGCTGTTTCTGGCTTAGTTGCCTCTTGTTTTTTAAACGCTTTATTTAATGTTTTAATGTCGTTCTCCTCTAGTGCTTGCATGTGATTTGATACTTCTACACCGTTTTTCTTTAATTCATCTATAATATCTTTACTCTTTAAGTTAACTTCTTTTGCATACTCATATATTCTTTTTTTACTCATATACTCACTCCTCATGAAAATCATGAATCATCGTTTTTAGCTTCTTGCTAAATCCAATGTCAGTTATGCCCAACACCACTCTGCTTTCTTTTCCAATTGCGTAGCCTAATTCAAAGCGTGTAGCAAATGTTAAAAGTGTTACATGATAAGTTGCACATTTATTTTTTATATTTTTTGTAACGTTTGCTGCAGCATCTTCTGAAAGTATGACAAGTTTTACATTTCCTCGTCTTATTTCGCTTATAACAATTTCTTCACCAGTCTTAATTTTCCTAGCTCTTGTCGCTAGTCCAAGAAGGTTTAAAATTTGATCTTTTTTACTTATATTCATTTAGGTATACGCTCTCGATAGATTAATCGAATGATTTCTTTATACACAGGTTCAAGTGTTGATTTATTGCTATCAAAATAGCGTTCCAACTTACCTTGTTCTTGTGCTTTTTCTACGATTTCTAAATCTTTTGAAACATATGCGCCACGTCCAGGTGCTTTACCTGTAGCGTCAGCTTTGATTTCGCCTTCTTTATTCTTTACTACACGAATCATATCATTTTTAGGTTTCATTTCATTTGAAAGTATACATTTGCGCATTGGTATTTTTTTCTTTTTCATGACAAAATCACCTCACTTTATGATTCTTCAGTTGAAATAATTCCAGCTTCTCTTGCGTCTGATTCTGATTTTATATCAATTTTCCAACCAGTTAATTTAGCAGCAAGACGTGCGTTTTGCCCTCTTTTACCAATAGCTAAAGATAATTGATAATCTGGTACAACAACTGTTGTAGATTGGTTCTCTTCATCAACTAAAACTTCGACCACTTGAGAAGGACTTAAAGCATTTCTTACGAACACTCTTGGATCTTCGTCCCATTCTACAATATCAATTTTTTCTCCACCTAATTCATTAACTACAGCTTCAACACGAACACCTTTAGCACCAACACATGCACCAACAGCATCAATATCACCATTATCTGATGTTACACTGATTTTAGAACGGTCACCAGCTTCTCTTGCTACTGATTTAACAATAACAGTACCATCATATATTTCTGGTACTTCTTGCTCAAATAGACGTTTTAAAAGCCCTGGATGAGTGCGTGATACAAAAATTTGTGGTCCTTTAGTAGTTTGTTCAACTTTGTTTACATAAACTTTTATGCGTTCGTTCGGTAAATATTGTTCATTAGGACTTCTTTCAGCTTCTGAAAGTACAGCTTCTGTACGACCTAAATTAACATAAACATAACGGTGATCTACACGGTCGATTACACCTGTTACAATATCATCTTCTTTATCGATAAATTCATCATAAAGAATTCCTCTTTCAGCATCTCTTAAACGTTGCATAACAGCTTGTTTTGCTGCTTGTGCACCGACACGACCGAAATCTCTAGGTGTAACGTCTTCTTCGTATACATCTCCAATTTCATATGCTGGGTTAGATAATAAAGCTGTGTCTAAAGCTACTTGACCTTTATAGTCTTCAACGTCTTCAACAACATCTTTCCTAGAAATTACTTTGTAAGTACCTTCGTCTAAATTTAATTCAATTCTAACATTTTTGGCACTATCGTAATTTTTCTTATAAGCTGTAATTAAAGCCGCTTCTATTGCATCAATTAATACCTCTCGTGGTATTCTTTTTTCCTTTTCAAGGTATTCAATTGCAAGTAATAATTCATTACTTTTCACAATGTATCCTCCTTTATATTATAACATTACGGATCGACGTGCTTTTGCAATTTTTTTGCGAGGCAACGTGACATTTTTAGTTCTTGTTTTAATTTTCACTTCAAGTGTTATCGTTTCTTCAGTTACTTCTTTTAAAACGCCTAACCATTCTTTATCTCCTTCAACATGTTCGTATAAAGAGATAAATACAGGTTGCTCAATTGCATTTTGATAGTCTTTTTCTTTTTTCAACGGACGTTCCGCACCTGGAGAAGATACATCCATAAAATACGGCTCTTTAATAGGGTCTTCTTTATCCATAACTTCACTTATCTTTTCAGAGGCAATTGTGCAATCGTTTAAATCAACGCCACCGTCTTTATCAATTGCAATACGTAGATAGTAATCTTGCCCTTCTTTAACGTATTCTACATCTACTAATTCATAATTTAACGTTTCGAGTATTGGTTGAATAATTTCCTCAACTTGTGCTGCAACTTTACTCATAATGACCTCCCTCTTAATACAAACAGAAAAGAGCGGGAAAGGTCCCACTCTTTTAACGTCAGAGTATTATTTTAAGCAATAATAGTATATCACATAAATCAGGCATGCTCAAGGATATACGTTACAAATCAAAAATAGAAAGCTGAGCTTTATCAGGCATATTTGGCAGTGAACCTAACTCATCTAAATACTCAATAACTTTCTGAGAAACACCCGCTTTTTTATTTAAATCTTCTTTTGCTAAAAACGGTCCTTCTTCTCTTGTTTCGACGATTCTTTTCGCAACGTTTTCACCTAGACCTGGAACAGCGATGAATGGAGGAATTAAAGTATCTCCTTCAATCTTAAATTCAAATGAATCACTTTTCTCCAAGCTAACTGGTTGTATTCTAAATCCACGGTGTGCCATTTCGTTTGCGATTTCTAATACAGTCAATACATCTTTTTCTTTTTTAGCTAATTCATGGAATCGGCTATAGTATTCTTTTATTACTGTTTTAATTGACTCTTTATCTCTAGTCATAGTTTTTAAATCAAAATCTGTTGCACGTACAGTAAAGTAACTAGCGTAATAGTAAAGTGGGTAATGCACTTTAAAGTATGCAATTCTTAAAGCCATTAATACATATGCAGCAGCGTGGGCTTTAGGGAACATGTACTTAATTTTTTTACATGAGTCTAAATACCAATCAGGCACATTATTTTCTTTCATAGCTTCTTCGAATTCGTCTGTTAACCCTTTACCTTTACGCACTGCCTCCATTATTTTAAAGGCAAGCGACGGTTCTAGCCCATTATACATTAAATAAACCATAATATCGTCACGACAACCGATAACACTTGATAAATCACAAGTACCAGCTTTAATTAAATCTTGTGCGTTACCTAACCAAACGTCCGTACCGTGAGATAATCCTGATATTTGTACAAGTTCAGAGAATGTCGTTGGTTTTGTATCTTCTAGCATTTGTCTAACAAAGCCTGTACCAAATTCAGGTACGCCAAATGTTCCAGTTTTACATAAAATATCTTCTTCAGTTACACCTAATGATTCAGGCGTACTGAAAATTCTCATTGTTTCTTTATCATCTACTGGAATAGTCTTAGGATCTATCCCAGATAAGTCTTGTAACATTCTAATCATTGTTGGATCATCGTGTCCAAGTATATCCAATTTAAGAATATTATCGTGAATAGAATGGAAGTCAAAGTGTGTTGTTTTCCACGCTGATTTTTGATCATCGGCTGGATATTGTATCGGTGTAAAATCATATATATCCATATAGTCAGGTACTACAATAATACCTCCTGGGTGCTGACCAGTTGTTCTCTTAACACCTGTACAACCTTTAACTAATCGGTCAACCTCTGCCCCTCTTTTATGAATACCTTGGTCGTTTAAATAACCTTTTACATATCCGAAAGCAGTCTTTTCGGCAACTGTACCTATTGTACCAGCTCTGAATACTTTATCTTCACCAAATAACTCTTTAGTATAATTATGTGCTTCAGGCTGATATTCACCACTAAAGTTTAAGTCAATATCCGGTACTTTGTCTCCTTTGAAACCTAAGAATGTTTCAAAAGGAATATCTTGTCCTTCTTTAATCATTTCGACATCGCATTTTTCACATTTTTTATCTGGTAAGTCGAATCCTGAACCTACAGAACCATCGTCAAAGAAGTGACTTTCTTTACATTTAGGGCATATATAATGTGGTGGCAATGGGTTAACTTCTGTAATTTCAGTCATAGTAGCTACAAAGCTAGATCCGACTGAACCACGTGACCCTACTAGGTATCCATCGTTTAATGACTTCTTAACCAATCTTTGCGATATTAAATAAATAACAGCAAATCCGTTACCAATAATACTTTCAAGTTCTTTCTCTAAACGGTCTATTACGATTTGTGGTAAATCTTCTCCGTATAAAGCTCTTGCATTATTGTAACTCATTTCTCGAATTTCTTCGTTGGCACCTTCCATATTCGGTGTATATAACTCATCTTTAATTGGTACAACAGTTTCTAAACGATCAGCTAAGTCATTACTATTCTTAACGACAATTTCATAAGCTTTCTCTTCACCTAAGAAATGAAACTCATCTAGCATTTCATCTGTAGTTCTAAAGTGTGCTTTAGGTAAAGTTTGACGATTTAATGGATTACCTGGCTGTGAGGCGATAAGTATTTTTCGAGCTATTGCATCTTGTTCATATAAATAATGCGCATTTCCTGTAGCAATAACTGGAATGTTTAATTTTTCGCCCACACTTAATATTCTATGATAAATTTCTTCCATTGTTTCGTTATCTTTTATAAGCTCTCTATCTAATAAACCTTGGTAAAGGCTTTTAGGTTGAACTTCAATATAATCATAATATTGAGCTACTTTTTCAACTTCATTTTGGTCTTTTTGCATAACTGTTGTAAATACTTCACCTTCGTCACACGCACTTCCAACAAGTATACCTTCTCGGTGCTCATTTAATAATGAACGCGGTATTCGCGGTGTACGATAAAAATAGTCTACTAACGAAGCACTTACAATTTTGAATAAGTTTTTAAGGCCAACTTGGTTTTGGACGATTAACGTAACATGAGATGGTCTAGCTCTCTTATACGCTTCGTCATTAGAAAGTCTGTCATTAATTTCATTATGATTATATACCTCTAACTCTTCGAGCTGTTTTAACATTTTTATAAAAATATGTGCTGTTGTTTCAGCATCGTAAATAGCTCTATGGTGTTGAGTTAACTCGACACCATACTTTTTAGCTAAGAAGTTCAACCCGTGTTTACCATACTCTGTATTCACAGTTCTTGATAATTCTAATGTATCGATAACAGCATTTTTAGTTGCACCAAGACCTATTTTTTCAAAACCTGTATCAATAAAGCCCATATCAAACGAAGCGTTATGGGCGATATAAATTGCATCCCCAACAAATTCGTGGAAATCTCTCAGAACTGTCTCTATATCCGGTTGTCCTTGAAGCATTTCATCTGTAATTCCAGTTAAGTTTTTAATCGTTTCTGATAAACGTTCACCAGGATCTGAAAATCGTTCAAATGTGTCTACTACTTCACCATTTCTCACTTTAACTGCTGCTAACTCAATAATTTGATCATATTGACTGGATAAACCCGTAGTCTCAACGTCAAATACTATATAAGTAGCTGTCTTTAAAGGAATATCTTGTGATTTATATGCAATTGGTACACCGTCATCGACAAGCATACCTTCCATGCCATAAATCATTTTTATATCATTTTTCAACGCAGCTGCGTGGGCATCTGGGTATCCTTGTACACCGTTGTGGTCAGTTATTGCGATTGCTTTATGACCCCATTTAGCAGCTTGTTCTACGTATTTACCGATGTGAGTAATACCATCCATTTGACTCATTGATGTATGTAAATGTAGTTCAACACGCTTATCTGGTGCTTTATCAAGTTTAGGTGCTTTTTTAATTTCATGTATATCTGTCATCATCATGACAAGATCTCTAATAAATTGATCTTGTTCAATTCTACCTTGAGCACGAACCCAAGTACCTACTTTTAATGCTTTGAAGTGCTCTAAATCATCTTTACCTTTGCGCGTAAACATTTTTAATATAAGTGAATCTGTGTAGTCTGTAATTTTTAACGTTACAATATGTCTACCACTCTTCAACTCTTTCATTTCTATATCAAAAATCACACCTTCTAGTGCAACTTTGAATTCTTCTTCAATAATATCTTCAATTTTTCTAATGCTATCTACAGTAATATCTTTACCTATTTGACATCTAGCAACAGCATTTTCATCCCCGCTAGATTCGGCTTTCTCTTTCTTCATTCTTTCCATTTTCTCAGATGCAATACGTGCTGCTTCTTCGTCTTCTTGTTGAATATGAGCTTCAAATGATTCCAACTCTCTTCTCATTTGTTCTTCATTATCCATCGTTTCAAATACAACACGACTGATGTTAAATCCGCATTTCTTCAGTGCTTGAACTAAAGAGCCATTCACTCTTTTTTCAAAATAATCACGTTCAACATCATTATTCACTTGCACTTTAACTACATCATCAGAGAAAATAATAGGCTTTTGTTTTAACTGATGTTTAACTTTATCACTAATACCCGTACCATCTATACAATGTGGCATATATTTTAAGATATGCTCATCTATTTGTTCCTTATTTTCCACTTCAATTGTCCAATCAACTTGTGCAATGCTTTGAAATACACTTTGCAGTTGATTTGTAAAAACTAGATACATTTCACTTGATAAATAGTATGGTAACTTTATATAAAAATGCCATAACCTTTTAGATTGAGAGACATTTATACGTGTTAATTCACCTTGTCCAACTATTTCTTTATCAAGTTCATCTGTTATGTTCAATTGTGTGAGTAACGTTTGGAATTTTTCTTTTCCTGTCATTGACAATTGCACGACCACCTTCATCAAAATGAAAAAGAGGCTATTTTTCATATTAGCCTCTTTAAATATCTTATATTATATCAGATTTTATACTTCTTATCAGTTTATTTCACTGCATCGTAATATGCTTTGATTACTTCTTCAATTTCATCAACATGTACTTCTTGGCTTTCCGTATTATCACGGCGTTTCACTTCTACTATACCTTCAGAAGCTTTTTTACCAACCATAATACGAACAGGTAATCCAATTAAATCAGCGTCGTTAAATTTAACGCCAGCACGTTCTTTACGGTCGTCATATAAAACATCAAATTTCTCTCTTAATTGTTCATATATTTGATCTGAAAGTTCTTTTTGTGCTTCCTGTTTAGGATTAATTGCGATTAAATGTAAATCATATGGTGAAATTGCTTTTGGCCATATAATACCATTATCATCATGGTGTTGTTCTATAACTGCTGATAAAGTTCTAGAAATACCTACTCCGTAGCAACCCATAATTAATGGTTGTGCTCTTCCTTGCTCGTTAAGGAATGTAGCATTCATGCTTTCTGAATATTTTGTACCAAGTTTAAACACTTGTCCAACCTCTATACCTTCAGCGAATTTTGCATTCCCTAAGTTATTAGGCAAAGCTTCACCTTCAAGTATAAATCTAAAGTCACCATATGCTTCAACTTTAAAGTCTCTATCAACGTTAGCATTTAAATAATGATAGCCATCTTCGTTAGCACCTACTGCAAGGTTATTAATATCTTGTATAAATTGGTCAGCATAAATTTTTATTTTATCAACATTAACTGGGCCTAAGCTACCTGGTTTTGCTCCCATAATATTTTCTATTTCTGTTTCAGTTGCTAACTCAATATTTTCAGTTTTAAAGAATGATTTCAACTTAACATCATTTAATTCATGATGACCTCTAATTAATATCATGACATACTCGTCATCAACTTTAATAATCATAGATTTAATGATTCTATCTAACGTTACATTTAAGAAGTCTGCTAACGCCTGTGCAGTTTTTACATCAGGTGTTTCTACTTTTTCTAATTCTTTAATTTCTGTATGTTCAGGGTTTGGTGTATACACGACTTCAGCTTTTTCAATATTTGCTGCAAAATCAGTTGAATCACTATAAACGATTGTATCTTCACCAATTTCAGCTAACGCCATAAATTCGTGTGTATGATCGCCACCAATTGCACCGGAATCTGCTAATACAGGTCTGAATTTCAGCCCAACTCTAGTAAATATATTATGATACGCATTATACATATCGTTATATGTTTCATCTAATGACTCTTCATCAGAATGGAAAGAATACGCATCCTTCATGATAAACTCTCTTCCACGTAATAAACCGAAACGTGGGCGTTTTTCATCTCTAAATTTAGATTGAATTTGGAATAATGTTATTGGTAAACGTTTATATGATTTCAATTCATCACGTACTAATGATGTAATAATTTCCTCATGTGTTGGTCCAAGAGCAAAGTCACGATTATTTCGGTCTTTTAATCTCATTAATTCTGAACCGTAAGCTTCCCATCTACCTGATTCTTCCCATAATTCTGAAGGTTGAAGTACAGGCATTAGAACTTCCACGCCATCAATTCTTTCCATTTCTTCTCGAACAATTCGTTCAATTTTATTTAATACACGTTTAGCAGTAGGTAAATAACTATATATACCTCTAGCATTTTGTTTAATCATACCAGATTTAAGTAGAAATTTATGACTGATTGATTCAGCTTCAGCTGGTTCTTCTCTCAGTGTAGGTATAAATACTTTTGATTGTTTCATTTTTTTCCTCCTGTTCGTTACATGAAGTACCGTTGAATGTCATTCCACGTAACCATAATCATCACGAATATTAAAAATACAGCCCCAATAGATAACATTACCATTTCGGCCTTCTTGTTAATCGGCTTTCTAAATATCATTTCATATATAACAAATAGCAATCTACCACCATCCAAAGCTGGTATTGGTAGTAAATTCATTATACCTAAGTTAACACTTAGTAAAGCTGTAAAGCCCATTAATGTAACAAATCCTTGTTTAACAACTGTATCGACATTACTGTATATTCCGACTGGGCCATTCAACATGTCAAACGAGAAGTCACCTGTAAATATACTGCCTATCAAATTAGTTACTGCTAAAAAAATAACTTTACCTGCTACTACAGTTTTTTCAATACCTGCTAATAGTGGCCCAAATACAGTATGTTCAGTAGGTTGGGCTACACCAATCATATATTTTGTTTCGTACTCATCTTTCGCTACTTCTAATTTTTGTTTTTCAGCTGCAACTTTAAAAGATTTTTCCTGACCATCACGATCTACTTTTATTTCAACTGGTTTTTCTTTCTTTTCTTTAAATATTGGTTGAATATCGGTAAACTTATCTATTTTCTTACCATCAACTGTCTTTATTTCATCGCCCTTTTTAATACCTGCTGTTTGTGCAGGACCACCTTTTTCTAAATCACCAAACACAGGGTCATTTGTAGGTACGCCATTCCAATAAGCTAAACCTATAAAAATAACTAGAGCTAAAATAAAGTTGAATAATGGCCCTGCAAACAATGTTAAAAATCTTTGGTAAGGCTTTTTACTCATTAATTGTCTATCTTTAGGTGCTATTTGAATTAAATCACCATTTTGAACAAAATATGCTTCTCTCGCAATTTTAAAATGATGTCTTTCTTCATCACTTGCAGTTATACCTTCAATATAAATATCCTTTTCAAAATCGCTATCTTTAATTTCTATATGCTCAATTTGTTGGAATTTATGTTGGTCGTCCATAATAACATGAGTAATTTCATTTTGATCATTCAATTTAATTGCGATGTGCATACCAGGTGTTAGTGGATTTTGTTCTAAGCCATCACCGGCCATTCTGACATAACCACCAACAGGTAATAGTCTAATCGTATACAACGTCTCATTTTTCTTATAAGAATATATTTTCGGGCCCATGCCTATAGCAAATTCAGGGCACATAATGCCCGCTCGCTTAGCAAAAAACATATGGCCATATTCATGTACTGTAACTAAGAGACCAAATACAAATATAAATGCTAATATTGTATAAATCACGCTTACACCCCGTAATCCTTAGATTTATATGCTGCATCAATTTTTAAAATAGTATCTAAATCTGGAGATGCTATTACTTGATGCTCTTTCATTTCTTTCTCTATCATTCGTTCTATATCTAAAAATGATATTTCCTTATTCAAAAACTTCCCTACTGCTACTTCATTCACAGCGTTTAACACTACTGGCATCGTACCACCTATACTAAGTGCTTTATAAGCCAATTTAATACATTTAAATCTATTAAAATCCATCTCTTTGAAATTTAGTTGACCTATTTGTGCTAAATTAAGCCTCTCTGCATCTCTAGGTGCTCTATCTGGATATGTAAAAGCATATTGGATAGGCGTTCTCATATCAGGGGTACCAAGCTGTGCTATAATGCTAGAATCATTAAATTCAACCATAGAATGTATAATACTCTCTTTATGGAGTATCGTTTCTATTTGATCGATATTTAAATCAAATAACCATTTAGCCTCAATGACTTCCAGACCTTTATTCATCATAGTTGCTGAATCAATTGTGATTTTTTGACCCATAGACC
Organism: Mammaliicoccus sp. J-M40; assembly: GCF_022386395.1. Lineage (NCBI taxonomy): Bacteria > Bacillati > Bacillota > Bacilli > Caryophanales > Staphylococcaceae > Mammaliicoccus > Mammaliicoccus sp. J-M40. Next base: position 14,251 of record NZ_JAJNIQ010000010.1, on the reverse strand, counting down.
AATTAGGATGATTTAAAGCATCTTCTAACGTAACATCTTTCAACTCATCTCGAGTTAAATCTCTAAACGAACCACCACTTGCTGTAATGATAAGCTTATTAATATTTTGATTATTTTCACCGTGTAAACATTGGAATATAGCAGAATGCTCAGAATCGACAGGCAATATTTTAACGTTTTTTTCTTTCGCTTTGTTCATAACAAGTTCGCCAGCCACTACTAAAGTTTCTTTATTAGCTAAAGCAATATCAATTCCAGCTTCAATAGCAGCCATTGTCGGCTTTAAACCTATACTACCTAGAATTGAATTCAATAACAAATCTGTTTTGTGATATGTTGAAACTGCTAATAACCCTTTATCACCGTAAACTATTTCTACATCTAAATGGCTAAGTTTTTCTATATCTTCTTCATATTGTACAGATACGATATCAGGTTTGAACTCGTTTATAATATTCTGTGCGTACGCGATATTTTTTCCAACAGAAAATGCAACTAAATTAAAATCAGTTGCATGCTCTCTTATAACATCTAACGCTTGTTGACCAATCGAGCCACTTGCTCCTAAAATAGCAATGTTTTTCACTTGATTCACCTCATCTTACATTTGAAATAGGAATAAGTTCAATAAAGGTAAGACAAAGATAAAGCTATCAAACCTATCAAGTATACCACCATGTCCTGGCATAACATTCCCTGAGTCTTTCACACCAAAATGACGCTTCAACCCTGATTCCACTAAATCGCCTAATTGTCCAAACATGCTTAATAACATCGTTAATGGAATAAGTAACCATAATGATACATGCATATCAAAAGATTGTCCAAAAATAACAGCAACAATTAAGCTAGAAATAATACCGCCAATAAAACCTTCAATAGTCTTATTTGGACTTATAAGAGGCCATAATTTATGTTTACCAAACAATCGACCAAATATATATGCACCTGTATCTGTTAACCATACGACTAATAATGCGAACAGTATGAAGTGTAAACCATGCTCTCTAGTTTCGTAAAAATACATAAAACCAATACCTATATAAACAACTGAGAGCGTACAAAAAGCGGCGTCCATAAAATTAAACCTGTTCTTAGACATAACAGTGTAGCTTAACATCAAGAAGCTCATAATAATCAACAATTGTAGTTGAAATTCTATATTATGTTGTATAAGCTCTTGCGGTAATAAAATAATACATAATGAAGCAACCGACAAAAAGCCCGGTATTGAAATAATCGTTAAATTATTCATATTTAGTATTTCTTTGAGCGCAATTAACGCAAGTAAATAAGCGAGTATTATGACAGGTACTCCCCCATAAATTACAACTGGGAGAAATACAGCCAACGCAACGATTGCGGATATTGTTCTTGTTTTCATTTTTTTCTCCTTTACAGCCCACCAAACCTACGTTGTCTTGACTGATAAATTTTTAAACAATCTATAAGAGATTGTTCATCGAAATCTGGCCATAGTGTTTTAGTAAATACAAATTCACTATATGATGATTGCCATATTAAGAAATTACTCAATCTTTCCTCTCCAGATGTACGTATTAATAATTCTGGATCAGGAATGTCTGAAGTAAATAAATTATCCTCTATATTTTTTTCTGTTAAATCATCTATAGACATACGACCCGCATCGATTTCTTGATATAGTTTTTTAACTGCATTTAAAATTTCTGCTCTTCCACCGTAATTTAAAGCAAAAATTAAATTTAATCCTGTATTATCTTTTGTTTTATTAATTGCCTCATTTATTGCTTTTTTAGTATGATTCGGCAATTGATCTGAAAAACCTATAGTCGATACTTTTACATTTTTTTCGATTAGTTCTGGTAAAAATGTTTTTAAGAAATCTACTGGCAATTTCATAATATAATTGACTTCGTCTTCGGGTCTACTCCAATTTTCAGTTGAAAAAGCATATAACGTTAAGTATTTCACACCTAAATCATTAGCTTTTCTCGTGATTTTTTTAACAGTTTGCATCCCTTCATAATGGCCTTTTATTCGGGGCATTTTTTTATTTTTAGCCCATCGTCCATTTCCATCCATTATGATTGCTATATGTTCTGGAATAGTTAAAATATTATCATTATTTATTTGTTGTTTTTGCTTTATAAACTTTTTTATCATAGCGTCCTCCATCAAACAAACGCGAATTTATATGTATTTGAATTAAACATATCGTAATACATTTTATCACAAAAAGAAGCATTCTGTGTATATAAAGAAAAAAACTGTACCAAAGTCTGATTTGGTACAGCCCATATCTTTAGATTTCTAGAATATCTTTTTCTTTTTCAGTAGTTAAGTCATCTATTTGCTTAATGAAGTCGTCTGTTACTTCTTGAACTTTGTCAGTTTGAGTTCTTAAGTCATCTTCTGAAATGTCGCCATTTTTTTCTTGTTTTTTCAAGTCTTCGTTTGAATCACGTCTTACATTACGGATTGCAACTTTAGCGTTTTCAGCTTCTTTTTTAGCTTCTTTAACTAATTCTTTTCTTCTTTCTTCAGTTAATGCAGGAACAGTGATTCTAATTACTGTACCATCACTTGTTGGGTTTACCCCAAGATTTGCTGCATTAATTGCTTTCAATACATCTTCAACAGAAGATTTATCATATGGTTGAACAACTAACAAACGAGCTTCTGGTACAGATATACCAGCTAATTGTTGAATTGGTGTTGGTACACCATAATACTCAACATTCACTCTGTCTAAAAGATTCGCATTTGCATGACCAGTTCTAATCCCAGCTAAATCTCTACTAAAGCTTTCTATTGTTTTATTCATTTTTGACTTTGTTTCTTTAATAACATCTGCCATGGAATTTACACCTCGTGTTTATTTTGTAATAATCGTACCGATTTCTTCACCTTGAACGGCACGTTTAATATTTCCTTCTTCCATTATCGAGAATACAACAAGTGGGATGTCGTTGTCCATACAAAACGATGATGCAGTTGAATCCATCACTTGTAATCCTTCTTGTAACATTTGAATATATGTCAATCTTTCGTATTTTTCTGCATTAGGATCTTTTTTAGGGTCAGCAGAATAAACACCATCTACATTATTTTTACCCATTAAGATAACATCAGCTTCAACTTCAGCAGCTCTTAATGCTGCAGTTGTATCAGTTGAGAAATACGGATTGCCGATACCTGCTGCAAATATAACGACTCTCTTTTTTTCTAAATGACGGATTGCACGTCTTCTAATATAAGGCTCTGCAACTTGTTTCATTTCTATTGATGTTAATACTCTTGTATCACAGTCCAATTGTTCTAAACTGTCTTGTAAAGCTAGAGCATTCATTACTGTCGCCAACATACCCATATAATCAGCTGTACCGCGATCCATTCCTAAATCGCTACCTGTTTTTCCTCTCCAAATGTTTCCGCCACCAACAATAACTGCAACTTCGCAGTCCATTTGAGCTACTTCTGAAACTTGTTGAGCAATACTTTTTATTACAACTGGGTTAATACCAAAACCTGAATCTCCGGCTAAGGCTTCTCCACTTAATTTAAGAACGACGCGTTTATATTTAGAATTTTTTGTCATCTCGATCCCTCTCTATGCTTATAATTAGGTCTTAATATAACGAAAGAAGACACAAGACGTGTCTTCTTTCAAAAGGTAACCTTAGTTACCTCCCATTTGTCCTTTTACTTCATCAGCAAAGTTATCAGAACGTTTTTCGATACCTTCCCCAACTTCGTAACGAACGAAATCTACAAGCACGCCGCCATCTGTTTTCAAGAATTCAGCAACAGTTTGATCTGGGTTTTTAACAAATGCTTGGTCTACAGCACAGATTTCTTCTAAATATTTACGCATTCTACCTTCTACCATTTTTTCAACGATATTTTCAGGTTTGCCTTCGTTTAATGCTTGTTGTTTAAGAATTTCTTTTTCGTGCTCTAATTCTTCTTCAGAAACTTGGTCACGAGAAACAAATTTAGGGTTTAAAGCTGCGATGTGCATAGCAACGTCTTTAGCAGCTTCAGCATTAGTAGAACCTTCAACAAGAGTTAACACACCGATACGTCCACCCATGTGTAGGTATTCGCCGAATGCATCGTTATCTGTTTTAGTTTTTATAGTGAATCTACGTAAAGTTAATTTTTCACCAATAGTTGAAATAGCTTCATTCATTTTTTCTTCTACAGTTTGTCCATTAGCTAATTTAGAAGCGTTTAATTCATCAACATCAGCTGGTTTAACTTCAAGAATATGATCAGCCATTTCTTTTACTAAGTTTTGGAAACCTTCGTTACGAGCAACAAAGTCAGTTTCAGAGTTTAATTCAAGGATTACAGCTTCGTTACCTTTAGAAGCAACATATGTTGTACCTTCTGCTGCTACACGGTCAGCTTTTTTAGCTGCTTTAGCAATTCCTTTTTCACGTAAAAAGTCTACCGCTTTATCGATGTCACCATCTGTTTCTGTTAAAGCTTTTTTACAGTCCATCATACCTGCGCCAGTTTTTTCACGTAATTCTTTGACAAGTTTAGCTGATATAGCCATATTAAATTCCTCCATTTATATAAATAATCAATTATAAAAAATTTAGTAATTCTTTCTAAAAAAAGGTGATAAGTTATAGAACCTTATCACCTTTTTGAAATTATGCTTCAGTAGTTTCAGTTGATTCTTCTTTAGGTGCTTGTTCAGTTTCGTTTAAGTCGATGTTTTGCTCTTCAGCAACATCTTCATTTGAAACGCCTTGTTGACCTTCAATAATAGCATCTGCCATTTTACCAGTTAACAATTTAACAGCACGGATAGCATCATCGTTCGCAGGGATAACATAGTCGATTTCATCTGGATCACAGTTTGTATCAACAATACCAACGATTGGAATGTTTAATTTGTGTGCTTCAGCAATTGCGTTACGCTCTTTACGAGGGTCAACTACGAATAATGCTTGAGGCATTGATTTCATATCACGAATACCGCCTAAGAATTTGATTAAACGGTCGTATTCTTTTTTAATTTCTACAACTTCTTTTTTAGGTAGTACATCAAATGTACCGTCTTCTTCCATTTTTTCAATTTCAGAAATACGTTTTACACGTTTAGAAATTGTTTTATAGTTAGTTAAGATACCACCTAACCATCTTTGGTTAACGTAGTAGTGACCAGCACGTTCAGCTTCTTCTTTAACTGACTCTTGTGCTTGTTTTTTAGTACCTACGAATAATACTTTACCGCCTTCTTCTGAAACAGATTTAATAAAGTTGTATGCTTCATCAACTTTTTTAACTGTTTTTTGTAGGTCGATAATGTAGATACCGTTTCTTTCAGTAAAGATATACTTTTTCATTTTTGGGTTCCAACGGCGTGTTTGGTGACCGAAGTGAACTCCTGCTTCTAGCAATTGTTTCATTGAGATAACTGCCATAATAAATTCCTCCTAATTGGTTTTATTCCGCCATAATCACATATTATAGTAACAACAATCAAAATGTTGCACCAAACTATAATTTACGTGAATATGTGTGAATTTGGCTTTTTCAGCCGTTGTTAAATATATCATATTTAGCTTAACTCATCAAGTATTTTTATTTAGTTATTCCTAACTCATCTAAGAAACGTTCTTTTTTAATTCTTATGAACGTACCCTTCATACCTAACGAGCGTGATTCAATAACGCCAGCACTTTCAAGTTTTCTTAAAGCATTTACAATAACTGATCTAGTTATACCAACACGGTCAGCTACTTTAGATGCAACTAGTAATCCTTCTGGAGCACCTAATTCTTCAAAGATATGTTCAATTGCTTCTCTTTCAGAATAAGATAAAGAGTTGATTGCCATATTAATAGCAGCTTTATCTCGAGCTTCTTGTTCAATTTCGTTATGCTTTTCTCTTAATATTTCCATACCGATAACAGTCGCTGCATATTCACCTAAAACTAAATCGTTATCGTTAAAGTCTTGAGTAACACGTCCAACAACCAATGTACCTAAGCGTTCACCGCCACCTAAAATTGGGAAAATAGTTGTTTGGCTATCTTCAAATAATTCTTTGTTTTCTGGTGGGAAAACAGTTAACACATCATCAATTCCAATGTTTTCTTTTGTTTGGCTTACGTGCATTAATTGGTCAGTGTATTCTTTTGGTATATGTCTATCTTCTAACATTTGTATAATTCTATCATTGCTTAATAATTCATTTAAACTTGAACCTAAAATTTTACCTCTTCTTGAAACGATAAAAACATTTGTTACTGTTACATCACTTATTGTTTTAGCCATGTCTTTAAAATCTACAGCTATCCCTTTATGTTTTTGTAGTAATGTATTTAATTCTCTTGTCTTTGATAATAAACTCATTTAATTTTTGCTCCTTTTTTTATAATATAAATGCACTTAAATCTTTATTCGTTGCGATTGATTCTAATTTTTGATTTACATATTCAGGTGTAATATCTACTACTGCATTTGGCATATTAGAAGCTTCAAAAGATAAGTCTTCTAACATTTTTTCTAATATCGTGTGTAATCTTCGAGCACCAATATTATCTGTTTCTTGATTAACTTGGAATGCAATCTCAGCTAATCTGTTAATTGCATCATCTGTAAAGTTTATAGTAACCATTTCAGTTTCAAGTAATGCTTTATATTGTTCAAGAAGAGATTGTTTTGGTTCTTTTAATATTTTCACAAAATCTTCTGTAGTTAAACTTTCTAACTCAACACGAATTGGGAATCTCCCTTGTAATTCTGGGATTAAATCGCTTGGTTTCGACATGTGGAAGGCACCTGCGCCAATAAATAAAATATGTTCAGTATTCACAGAACCATATTTAGTTTGGATTACACTACCTTCAACAATTGGTAAAATATCTCTTTGTACACCTTGTCGTGAAACATCTTGTCCACCACTGTTGTTACTTACAGCAATTTTATCAATTTCATCTATAAAGACCATGCCCATTTGTTCAGTAAGCTGAATTGCTTCTTCGTTCACTGATTCTTGATCGATTAATTCATTCGCAATTTCGTCGATTAAGATTTTTCTAGCAGATTTAACAGGCAAGTTTCTTTCTATTTTTTTCTTCGGCATCATTTGAGAAAGCATGTCTTGCATTTGCGGATTATTTTCCATACCCATCATGCCTAATGATTGTTGTTCTTGTTCTACTTTAATTTTTACTATTTCCTCTTCTAATTCTCCATTAAGAAGTTGTTTCTTTATATCTTCACGTTTTGTTTTGATTTCTTCTGTTGGTGCTTCTTCCTCTTCTTGTTGTTGATTAAAGTTTGGAAATTGACCGCCGAATAAAGATTCTAATGGATTACCTGTATTAGTTTGAGCTTTTTTCTTCATGCTCGGAACGAGTAGTTTCACTAAACGTTCATTCGCTTTTTTCTTTGCATCCTCTAATACGCCTTTTTTCTTTTCTTCTTTAACGATACGTCGACCAACTTCAACTAAATCACGTATCATACTTTCCACATCACGTCCGACATATCCGACTTCTGTGAATTTTGTTGCTTCAACTTTTACAAATGGTGCACCTACAAGTCTAGCCATTCTTCTAGCAATTTCTGTTTTACCAACACCTGTTGGTCCAATCATCAATATATTTTTAGGGATGATTTCATTTCTTAACTGTTCTTCTAATAAACTTCTTCTATATCTGTTTCTTAATGCAATTGCAACTTTTCGTTTTGCATCTTGTTGACCAATGATGTGATCATTTAAACGATCAACAATATCATGTGGTGTCATTTTTAATTGATTTTGTGACAACCTGGAACCCTCCATTTAAATTTCTTCTACTCTGATTTCATGGTTAGTAAATACACAAATATCTGCTGCAGTATTCAATGAAGCTTCAGCAATTTCTCTAGCTGATAAATTAGGGGCATATGATTTCAATGCCCGACCAGCGCTTAGAGCATAGTTCCCACCAGATCCGATGGCGATTATGCCATCATCAGGTTCTATCACTTCGCCAGTACCACTTACTACAAGTAGATCCGTTTCATTCATAACGATTAACATTGCCTCTAACTGACGCAACATTTTGTCGCCTCTCCACTCTTGGGCAAGCTCTACAGCAGCTCTCGTTAAATTACCACTATATTCTTGTAACTTAACTTCAAATTTTTCAAATAATGTAAACGCATCGGCAACACTACCAGCAAAACCAGCAACAACTTTATCATGATAAAGTCTACGCACTTTTCTAGCAGTTTGTTTCATGATAACTTGTTCGCCTAATGTCACTTGTCCATCTCCTGCCATTGCAGAATGTCCATTGTGTCTAATTGCAAATATTGTTGTAGCATGTAATGTTGAACTCATTTTAATTCTCCTTTATGCACGGGGATGTGCAGATAAATATACTTTTCTTAATTGATCTTTTGTAACATGTGTATATTGACTCGTTGTAGACAAACTTTCATGACCTAATAAACTTTGAACCGTTCTCATATCTGCACCTTGATTTAATAAATGTGTCGCGAATGTATGGCGCAATTTATGGGGGTGGATATGATAGACGCCTTGAGTACGTTTAACAATTTCATTCAAAGCATATCTTATGCCACGCTCAGTAATAGCTTGTCCACGCATATTAACAATTAAATAATCATGGTCTATTTTTAACTGACTTCTAAAATTATCAATATAATCTATTATTGCACTTTGACAATATTCACCAAAAGGAACAACTCTTTCTTTATTACCTTTTCCTAATACTTTCACAAAAGAATAATCCAAATCTATATCATCTAATTGAATATGAACTAATTCTGAAACACGAATTCCTGTTGCATATAATAATTCCAATATGACTTTGTCTCTAATATTTGTTCTTTTTCCATCATTTAATGTTTCAAATAGTTTTTCCATTTCTTCTTCATAGAAGAAACTTGGTAAATGATGTTCTTTTTTAGGATGAACAAGTTGAATAAACGGGTTTTGTATATCACTGTCTACACTCATCCAATATTGGTATAAAGATCTCAGTGTTGAGATTTTACGTGATACACTTGTACGTTTATGCTCTTTATCATACAAAAATGCAAGGTATCTCCTTGCATCCTTATATTCAAATTCTTTTAATGACAAATGTTCCGTCTTCAAGAAATTGTTAAATTCAATTAAATCAAGTTCATAAGCATTCAATGTATGCGTAGAAAAGTGTTTTTCATACATTAACATATTTAAGAATTGTTGTTCTATAGCATGCATTTATACTCACTCCTCAATTTATCTGAATTGTATCACAATTATTATAAATCTTAAAATAATTTACTATAACATTACTTTAAATGAATCTAAGTGTTTCAATGCACGATTTGCTAGCTTTTCATAACGTTCTTTTTTATCTTTTATACGTTTTTCTAATGTAGGTAAGAGACCAAAGTTAGCATTCATCGGTTGGAAGTTTTTATCATTATTTGCATGTGTAATATAGTAAGCCATACTACCGATAATTGTTTCTCTTGGGAATACTATTGGTTCCAAATTCGATACTAATTTACTCGCATTAATACCTGCAATTAAACCACTCGCTGCACTTTCTACGTATCCTTCAACTCCAGTCATTTGACCAGCGAAGAATAAGTCATTACGTGATTTCAATTGGTAAGTTTCTTTTAACGCGTTCGGCGAATTAATGAAAGTATTTCTATGCATAACGCCATAACGGACAATATCAACATTTTCTAATCCAGGAATCAATGAAATCACTTCTTTTTGAGCGCCCCATTTTAAATGTGTTTGAAAACCTACAATATTATATAGCGTGCCTGCTGCATCATCTTGTCGTAATTGAACCACTGCATATGGACGTTTCCCCGTCTTAGGATCTTCTAAACCTACTGGCTTCATTGGCCCAAATAAAAGAGTTTTCTTACCTCTTTCAGCCATGACTTCAAAAGGCATACACCCTTCAAAATAAATTTCTTTCTCAAATTCCTTTAAAGGTACTACTTCTGCTTGAATAAGCGCTTCATAAAATCTATCAAATTCTTCTTCTGTCATTGGACAATTTAAATATGCCGCGTCACCTTTATCATAGCGCGATTTCAAATAAACTTTATCCATATCAATTGAATCTTTCTCAATGATTGGTGCAGCTGCATCGTAGAAATATAATTGTTCTTCCCCAGTAATATTGATAATTTCTTGTGTCAAACTTTGTGTTGTAAGAGGTCCAGTTGCTATAATTGTTGGCCCATCAGGTATTTTTGTAATCTCTTCATTCATTACAGTTATGTTAGGATGATTTCTTAAAGTATCAGTAATATACCCCGCAAAATCATGTCTATCTACAGCCAATGCTCCTCCCGCAGGAACACGTGCATTATCAGCAGCTCTTATAATAAGTGAATCGAGTTGTCTCATTTCTTCCTTTAGAACACCAACAGCATTTGTAAGTTGATTACCTCTCAAAGAATTTGAACAAACTAATTCAGCAAATTTATCAGTATGATGAGCTGGCGTATTTTTGACTGGCCTCATTTCATATAAGTTAACATTTATCCCTTTTTTGGCGATTTGATAAGCCGCTTCCGACCCAGCTAGACCAGCGCCAATAACATTTATTGAAGTCATATTAAATGCCTCCTATTTCCACATTTTTATATTCCATATTGAATTGTATAACAAATCTGAATTTAATCAAATAATAAACTAAAGCAAATTTTTAAAAATTAGTGACAATTTACTGTTTTTACCAATAAACAAAAAAACAAGTGCAAAAAATTATCTATACCGATAACTTTTTGCACTTCACACATTATTTCTGTTCTTGTTCTTTATAATCACAATTTGGACAAATAACTTGTGCAGATTTTCCTTTTTTACGTTCAACTAAAACTGTATCACATTTTGGACATGAACGATCTAATGGTCTATCCCATGATGTATAATCACATTCAGGATATCTTGAGCAACCGAAGAAAATACGATTTTTCTTAGATTTACGCTCTACCACTTCGCCTTCTTTACACTTCGGACATTTAACACCAATCGTTTTAATAATTGCTTTTGTATTTCTACACTCAGGGAAATTAGAACAAGCCATAAACTTCCCGTATCTTCCCATTTTATAAACCATAGGTGAACCGCATAATTCACAATCTTCTCCTGCAGGCTCATCTTTAATTTCTATTTTTTCCATTTCTTCTTCTGCTCTAGCAACATCAATTTTGAAGTTCTCATAGAACATGTCGATAACTTTCTTCCATTCTATTTCGCCTTCAGCGACTTTATCTAATAGTGTTTCCATATTAACTGTAAAGTCTACATCGATAATTTCAGGGAAGTATTCTTTCACTGATTCATGAACAATTTCACCAAGTTCAGTTGGTATAAAACGTTTTTGATCAAGTTTGACGTAATTTCGTTTTTGTATTGTGTCAATCGTTGGAGCATAAGTAGATGGTCTACCAATTTTTAATTCTTCCATTGTTTTTACTAAACGCGCTTCCGTATATCTTGGTGGTGGTTGCGTAAAGTGTTGTTTAGGATCAATTTTCTCAGCAGTAACGATATCTCCTTTTTCTAATGGAGGCAATTTACCATCTTTCTCTTCATCTTGATCATCTTTAGCTTCAACATATACTTTCATGAAACCTTTAAATTTAATCGTTTGACCATTTGCTCTGAATTTTAAATCGCCTTGCGTTATATCTGCAGCTACTGTATCTGCTATTGCAGGAGCCATTTGACTCGCCATAAATCTTTCCCATATCAACTTGTACAATCTATGTTGATCTCTAGATAAAAATGCCTTCATTTGTTCTGGCGTTCTAGCAACACTTGTAGGTCTTACTGCTTCGTGGGCATCTTGTGCACCTTGTTTACCTTTAGTAGCTTTTGCTTTTGATAAATATTCTTTACCATATTCATTTTCAATAAATGTTGCTGCTTCAGCTTGTGCTGTTTCTGATATACGTGTGGAGTCAGTTCTCATATATGTGATTAACCCGACAGTACCTTGCTTTTTAAGATCTATACCTTCATATAATTGTTGAGCAAGCATCATTGTTTTTCTAGCTTTGAAATTCAATTTACGCGAAGCTTCTTGTTGTAATGAAGAAGTTGTAAATGATTTAGCGGGGTGTCTTAATTTTTCTTTTTTCGTTACTTGTGTAACTTCAAATTTGTCCCCATCTAATTGTGTTGTGATTTTTTTAACATCACCTTCATTTTTCAACTTAACTGGTTTGCTTTTCTCATGTAAGAATTTAGCAGAAAACGTTTTTGTTTTATGTTTGAATAAACCTTCTATTGTCCAATACTCTTCAGGTTTAAAATTATTAATTTCATTTTCACGATCAATCACAAGTCGTAATGCTACTGATTGAACACGTCCTGCAGATAAACCTTTTTTCACTTTCTTCCATAAAACTGGTGATATATTATAACCTACTAGTCTATCTAATATTCTACGTGCTTGTTGAGCATCAACTAACTCATGTTCGATTTCTCTTGGATGCTTAAAACTTTCTTTTACAGCATCTTTCGTAATTTCATTAAATACTACTCGTGATTTTTTATTTTCATCTATATCTAATATATGTGCTAAATGCCAAGCAATCGCTTCACCTTCTCGGTCAGGGTCACTCGCAAGATAAACGTTTTTAGCTTTTTTTGCATGACGTTTTAAATCTTTAACGACTGGTCCTTTACCTCGAATAGTTATATATCTAGGTTCATAATAATTATCTACATCTACACCCATTTGACTACGAGGCAAATCTCTAACATGCCCCATAGAAGCGATGACTTTATATTTTTTTCCTAAATATTTTTCAATGGTTTTAGCTTTTGCAGGCGATTCGACAATGACAAGATTTTCTGCCAAAGTAACTCCCCCTTGCTATTCTATTGATTACAAATGTAAATGATAAACTGATAAATTCAGCTTTGTCAATTAAAATATTTTTTCAAACCTTTCAATTTGTTCCATTTTACCTAAAATCTTCAAGTATATCTTCAGGCGTTTGTATAAGTTTAGCACCTTCTTGAATTCGTTTATTTACGCCTTTACTCAAGCTCTGGAATATAGTACCAGGACAACAATAAACATTACGATTTTGATCTAACGCTTGATCAATTGTAATAAGTGATCCACTTCGTTCATTTGCTTCAGTAACTAAAACGCCCTGAGACAAACCGCTTATAATTCTGTTTCTCTCAGGAAAACGCCATTTCTGTAACTTAACATTAGGATAATATTCACTTATTACTAAATGATGCTTTCTCATAAACAAATTTATATAATCTGTAGATTTTGGATAATGGTAATTCAATCCAAAAGCTGCAACACCAATCGTGTGACCACCTTGATCTATCGTTTTTAGATGAGCGAAATAATCCGCGCCCATTGCTAAACCAGATACAATCGTGATATTAGCTTTAACTAAACTTGGTATTAATGTATCACAGATCCGTTCAGTATAGGTAGTTGCTTTACGAGAACCAACAATTGCGAGCATTTTTGAATGATTTAATAAATTCATATCACCTTGCCCAAATAACATTAATGGATAATCGTAAATCTGCTTCAGTAAATTAGGATAACCCGACTGGTTAGAAAAGACAAATTTAATATTCTGAGCTTCGATGTTTTTTACTAGCTCCTCTATATCACTATCTCGATACCTATTATACATTGCAAACATTTTATTATAATTAAAATTCGATTTGGAAATGAAATTTAAGAACTCATCATGATCATCAATAAAATTTAAACTTGTATCATAACTTAACATTTTATGTAAATGCCTAGTCGTAAAACCAGCGTAAGTTAATTTTAAAACTATTTCTTGATTAAAATTCATAATTATTGCTCCTTCTATAGTGTAGAATATGTGAGGTTGGAATAGTGGATTGTGTAGTGGATATTGATTTGAATTTGAGGTTTATTATTGTTTTGATGGGTTTTGCGTGCGTTAACGGGCTTGTTTTTTCACTCTTGCATGTTACATTTTCTAACGAGCTTGTTATATTTGTCTTGCAGGTTAGAGCATTTCTTTCTCTATATTTCATTGGATTTTTTTAAGTTTCAACTGATCTTTATGCGCTAACGGGCTTGTTTTTTCGCTCGTGCACGTTACGTTTTCTAACGAGCTTGTTCTATCCGTCTTGCACATTAGAGCACTTCTTTCAGTCAAGTCCATATTTATGTGTAATATCTTTAGAAGTAATCAACCTTTGGTTTTTTAGAATGTATTAACAAAATAAATCTGTTTGATTTTT